>CAXSDU010000016.1:12772-43149 GCA_964236165.1 uncultured Parafilimonas sp.
TGTAACTTTTTACATCGATGTATGACAAACCTGTGTAGCAGCAAAACAAAAAGATATCACGAACTAACACCAGACGTTCTGCTTTAAAATTCTCCTGTGCAATTCTTTTTAGCTGATCTTCTGTCAACACATCACGTTCCACTTCTTTTTTTGCCATGCTAAAGCCGAGAAAAGGATCGCGTTGCAGCCTTCCACTTCGTACACAATGATTCACGATCTTCTTAAAGTTACTCAGATATTTGATCGTCGTGTTGTGATCACATTTACGTACAGTTTTTAGCCAAAACTCATATTTGGAAATAAAATCATAATCAAGTTTAGTGATGTCCATGTCTGAAACCTTATATGTTGACTCGATAAAATTAAGCGTATGCTTATATGAGGTTTCATATCTTTCTAATGTGCTTGCAGAATAATCTTTTCCAACCAACGCCTTCATCTGCTCGTTGTGAATTTTAAATTGTTCCATCAACATGTACTTTTGTTTATTGACCTTTCCCCCGAGCATCAGATGTTTTACTTTAGCTGGTGTAACTTCTTCGTCTACTTCAATCAGCCGCCGCTTGGCTTCAAATACTTTTTGCTGAAGTGTATCCAGATAAGAATTAATACTTCGGGCATAGTCAGTTTTCCCTTCTGCTCTTCCAGCCTTTACATTCCATTGTAGTTTGAAACATTTTCGTTTTGTGCTTAGTTGAACAACTGCTGAATCAACTGTGATTTTAAGATAAATGTCAATTTCATTTTTTTCATCTTTTCCTTTTTTCTTTAAGTAGAAAAAGCATCCAAAATTTTTTTCCATGAGTCGCACTTTTAATAGTTATAAAATTGGTTTTAAATCAAACTCAAATCGTGAGTTTGATTTGCATAACATGTTAACTTAAGTGCTTTGTGTTAAGTTTTGTCCGACTTTTGGCAAATTGAGTATAGGTGCACGATTTGCGCACAAAAGTCGGACGTAAATTGAGGTAAAATCGTGTAAACTAAAAAAATGCTAAAAATCTAAAAAGCCCGTCCACATTGCGTTTCAGGGCTTTTTTAACTAATTGAAGTGAAGTAAAATATGCTTTCCAGCGGAGAGTTAGGGATTCGAACCCCAGGACCTGTTACAGTCAACAGTTTTCAAGACTGCCGCAATCGACCGCTCTGCCAACTCTCCGTTGCAAAAATAGGGTTTGAAATGAACGATAAAAATTTTTAAACAACTTTATATTAAAAGCATAGAAAAATTTATTAAGAATTTTCTTCTATCATTTACATCGTTTGTTTAAAATAAAATATATACAGGTAAAATTAACGGCGAAAAAATCAGCGAATACATAATTACATTTGCCTTGAATGAAGCATCTTTCTGCCTTAAATAAATATTTCTGGAAATATAAAATACGTTTTTTAGCAGGTATTATTTTCGTTATTGTTTCAAATTATTTTGCTGTGCTTGCGCCAGAAGTCACCGGTTATGTTATTGGGCAAGTGCAACAATATATTTCAGGTAAACATGTAGCAACAAAAGAAAATTACAGCACCTCTATAAATTTAATGATTAACTGGGTGCATCATTTTGATTTTAAAAATATTGTTTTAATCTGCAGCCTTACTATTTTATTGCTTGCACTATTGCGTGGAGTGCTTATGTTTTTTATGCGTCAAACACTTATTGTAATGAGCCGCCATATTGAGTATGATTTAAAAAATGAGATTTATAATCATTATGAAGAACTTGATGCCGGTTTTTTTAAAACGCACAGCACCGGCGATATGATGAATCGTATAACAGAAGATGTTAGTCGCGTAAGAATGTACACCGGCCCGACAATAATGTATACCGCTAATCTTATTGCTTTAATAACATTATGTCTTGTAAATATGTTGCGGAAAGATATGTATCTAACATTAGTTGTTATTGCTCCTTTACCTATTCTCGCAATAACCATTTACATTATCAATAATATCATTCATAAAAAAAGTGAAAAGGTACAGGCGCTGCTTTCAGATCTTACAACCAATGCGCAGGAATCTTATTCAGGTATACGCGTTATAAAATCTTTTGTACAGGAAAAAGCAATGTTTGGTTTTTTCAGCAGCAACAGCGAAGCATATAGAAAAAATGCTGTAAGTCTTGCAAAAGTTGAAGCCATATATTTTCCAAGTATGACATTGCTTGTTGGCTTAAGTACTTTACTTACTATTTTAATTGGAAGCAATATGGCTTTACATAATCCTGACAAAGTTGGAATTATTGTAGAGTTTGTGTTGTATATAAATATGCTGATGTTTCCTGTAAGTGCCATCGGCAGCGTAGCAAGTATGGTGCAAAGAGCAGCAGCTTCGCAAAAAAGAATAAATGAATTTCTTTATACAAAACCGATTATAACCAACATTGCAAAGGCAAATAAAAAAGAAGATATTTTACAGGGTGATATAATTTTTAAAAATGTTTCTTTTACCTATCAGCATACAGGCGTTAAGGCTTTAAATAATATTTCATTTGAAGTTAAAGCGGGCGAAAAAATTATGATACTAGGTAAAACGGGCAGTGGTAAATCAACCATTGCACAGCTTTTACTAAGGTTTTATGATCCGGATAAAGGAATTATTTCTATAGGCGAAAAAAATATTCATGATGTAAGCCTTAAAAGCCTGCGCAATTGTATTAGTTATGTTCCACAGGATATTTTTCTCTTCAGCGATACGGTTGCAAATAATATTCGCTTCGGTTTAAAAAAAGAAAGCTCTGTTAATGAAGTAGAAAAGTATGCAAAATATGCGGCAATTCACAACGAGATTTTATCACTTGAGAATGGTTATGAAACAAGAGTTGGTGAACGCGGCGTCACTTTAAGCGGCGGTCAAAAACAAAGAGTTTCTATCGCGAGGGCTTTACTTAAAGAAGGACAAATAATGTTGTTTGATGATTGCCTCAGCGCTGTTGATGCTAAAACAGAAAATACAATTGTAAATAACCTGAATGAATTTTTGAATAATAAAACAACGATTATCATTACACACCGCATATTTGTTTCTATCGCGTTTGATAAAATATTTATTCTTGATGATGGCGCAATAGTTGAATCCGGAACGCACGATGAGTTGCTTTCAATGAATGGTTATTATACTGAATTATATAATCTTCAACTGCACGAAGAAGAAGCTGTAAATTAATGCTGCGTAAATTTTGGTAATTGCAAAACAATATTATATTTGCTGGTACAAGCAACATTATTCACCAAAACAAATTCCCGTGGCGTACGAAAATACTGACAAAAAATTGGAAAGCGTTTACAGCAAACGCATAAAAGCCGGTAAAAGACGAACTTATTTTTTTGATGTTAGAGCAACCCGTGGAAACGATTACTATCTAACAATTACAGAAAGCCGTAAACGTTTTAATGATGATGGGTACGACAGGCATAAATTATTTTTATATAAAGAAGATTTCAACAAATTTGCGAAAGCATTAAATGAAGCTGTTGATTACGTAAAAACTGAATTAATGCCAGATTTTGATTTTGATTCTTTTAATCACGAATACACTGAAACTGCTCCTGCATTAGACGGCACAACTGTAGAAGTTGTTGCTATAGATTCGATTGATGATAATGCAGGTTCAGAAACTGCTACTGATGAAGTAGATAAATGGTAACCAAAATTTTTCTTTATGAAGGCTGTCTTTAAAAGGCAGCCTTTTTTATTTCGATAAATGACAGTTGATATTCCTTCATATTTAAATTGTTTCAGATTGCAACGGTACTTATATTAAAATTGTCAGTTTAATATCCAGATGGATTATAAAGAATTAGTAAAAAATTGCCTGAAAGGATCAAGTGAGGCGCAAAAAAGTTTGTATGAGTATTTTGCGCCGCCAATGCTTGCTATTTGCTATCGTTATACAAAATCAATGGCAGATGCTGAAGATATTTTGCAACAAGCATTTATTAAAATTTTTAGCAACTTATACCGTTACAGGGAAGAGGGAGAATTAAGTGCATGGATTAGGCGAATAGTAGTAAATACTGCATTAAATTATCTGAAGCACAACAAGCGTTACAGCGCAGAATTATCGTACGATGAAATAAAACTTCATCCTGTTTCGGCAGAAAATCCACAAATTATTTTACAGGCGAAAGAGTTGGCAGATCTTATACGCCAGTTACCAACCGGTTGCCAAACTATATTTAATCTGCATGCAGTAGAAGGTTATACGCATGTGGAAATTGGTGAAATGTTAGGTATTCATGAAGGCACTTCAAGATCGCAATATGCACGAGCAAGATCATTAATGATAACATGGATTGAAAAAAGAGATACACAAATTAAAATAAACCGTTATGCCGGAAAATGAATTTGAGAAACAGGTTAAACAATTGATGGAAGAACTGCGCTTCTCTCCTTCTGCACCTGTTTGGGAAAAAATTAAAAAAAGTATTGGTGAAAAAAAGCGTCGCATTTTGCCTATATTTTTTTTATTTATCGTTGCTGCAATTTTAGGTGGTTATTTTTTTTATAATGATATAAATTTTCAAAAGCAAAATGCGAATAAAACCTCTGCAACAATTAATAAAACTCCGGTAACTAAAAACTTACCTGACAACACAAACACAGAAAAAAATAATAATTCAACAGTTGAAACAAAGCCTCAACAGCAATCAATCCCAAAAAAAATAAAATCAAAAAAATCTGTACTTGTAATAAAGCATTTCAAAGAAAATGAAATTGTTTTAAATCATCATCTAACAGATAAAAAAGATATTGTTGAAGTTGTTACTAATAATTCCGATTCTAAAAATTCAGCTGGTATTGTTTCTTCAACAAAAACAAATGGTGTTAGTAATAATAATATTACAGTTCAACAACAAACTGATTCAAAACATTCTTTTTCAGACACAAGTATTCTTATAAAAAATAATACATTATTAATAAATGATACTAACCGAGTAAAAAATAATGCAGATACATTAATAAAAACTATTAACGAAGTTGTAAAGAATAATACATCAGCAGATAAAAAAAATAAAGATTCTAAAATTAAAAAAACCGGTAAATGGCAATGGGGTATTTCTGTTATGTACGGCAGGAGTAATATTACAGATAATTTTATAAATGGCAATAGGGAAAAATCATCCCAACCTTCTTTAACTAATCCTGGTGGTTTTAATGCAAATGCTTTAAGCGATCCATACTATACAAATGATGCTTACAATTTTGGTGTAACACTTCAAAGACAAATTTCAAAACACAATTTTATAACCAGCGGATTAAATTTTGTTCACCTTTCTTCAAAAAGTAATGCTGGAAGAAGTTTAGATTCTGTACTAATTGTTGTTGCAGCAGATTTTCAAACCGGCAACTACGCCAGTAGTTTTTACAGAATTGGTTCTGCAAAAACATACATCAACAATTTTAATTTTATTGAATTGCCAATTACATTTCAAAGCAATCTTTTTCACGTAAAAAACTTTGCTGTACTGTATGATGCAGGTGTATCTGTAATGCAAATGGTTTCTTCAAAATCACTTTTATATAATAATACAAGTAATAGTTTTTATGCAAATGATGATTTATTGCGCCGCACGCAATTTCAATTAACCGGGGGTTTAAATTTACAGTTAAGTACAAAAAATAGCGGCAGATTTTTATTAGGACCGCACCTTTCATATAGCCTTTCTTCTTATCAGAAAAACAGCGGCAATAATCTGCATTTTATAAATTACGGACTTAAAGCCACATGGCTTTTTAATAAAAAATAATTATATGCTTAGCTAAAACAATTTTAGTTTTAAGCATGACGAATGAAACAAAGCAACCCGAGTTTTGGTTAAGCGGTGCGGTTAAAAATATTCCAGCTTTATTGCAACCTGTTGCGCACGCGTTACTGCAAGCAAAAGCAGAAGTGAATACAATGATGCAGCATTTTCCAGAAGAAAAACTTTGGGAGAAACCTGCAGGCGTTGCTTCAGTTGGTTTTCATCTGCAACATTTAAGAGGTGTGCTTAACAGATTATTTACTTATGCAAAAGCCGAATCTTTATCTGAACAACAGCTTATTTATTTAAGTAATGAAGGCAAATCAAACCTTGAGATCACATTAAAACACTTATTAAACAATCTTAATTTACAGATTAATATTTGTTTAAAACAATTGAGCATAACTGATGAAGCAAAACTTACAGATTCTAAAAGCGTTGGCAGAAAACAATTACCTTCAACAGTTATAGGTCTTTTATTTCATGCAGCGGAACATACCATGCGTCATACCGGGCAGTTACTGGTTACAATAAAAATTTTATCAGTTTAATTTCTAAAAAAGTAAAAGTCTGTTTTAAGAAATCAGACTTTTACTTTTTTTAATTTTCATACAGCTTGTGCTAATTGGTTTTCTTCAGATGATTTTTCATCTTCCTTGGTTATATCATGCAGATATTGAACCTTTAAATGATCGTATAAAGAATGTTTATCAATAATCATTGATACAATACTTGCTATCATGCCTGCAAGCATTAACTGAAAAATAATATTATGCCTGTCCGTCATTTCAAGCACCAGTATTGCTGAAGTAAAAGGTGTACGTGTAATACCTGTAAGAAAACCAACCATGCCGCAAAGAATAACTACATTACTGTTTACAGATGAGAGATTAAACCATCCTGCCATTGCAGATCCAACACTTGCACCGGCGCTTAATGCTGGCGCAAATACGCCGCCAGCAGTACCTGTTGTAAAAGAAAGCACGGAACCACCCATACGCGCAAGTGGTAAATACCAGGAAGAATATTTTTGAGTAGTAAATAAAGTACTGGCCATTATTTCTTTGCCCGAGTTTAATACTACATCACCTAAAAAAAATGCAGCAAGAGCAATTATCAAAGCACAGCAAACAACATATAAAAAATGATGAGAAAGCTTTTTAAAAGTGCTTTTCCATTTTAATATTAATAACATCCATTTACCTGTAAGGCTTCCGCACAAGCCGGCAACAATTGCAACTAAAATCACACAAAAAAATACAGATGCAGAGGGATTATTAATTGCAGGATAACCGAGATAAAGATAAGGTCCCAATAAACCCTGCGCGGTTAAACCGGCAATAATAACAGCTGTAAATAATGCTGTTTTAAAATAACTAATGTGAGTTTTAGTAAGTTCTTCTACGGCAAAAACAATTCCGCCCAAAGGTGTGTTAAACGCAGCGGCAAGTCCTGCGGCAGCACCGGTCATAATCATATTGCGTTTAGAAATTTTAGGCCACCATTCAGGCAACCATAAATTTATTTTTCTAAATACAGAGCCTGCAATTTGAATGATGGGACCTTCTTTACCAATAATGCCGCCTCCTATTGCCATAACAACACTCGATACAATTTTTACAATAATGATGCGAATGCTTAAAAGTTTATCTACTTTATTATTTTGTTTTGGATTTGCAAATTCTATTGCAGCCATTACTTGTGGAATACCGCTGCCTTTTGCATACGGCGAAAATTTTATTATAACTATCCATGCAATTACAAAACATATTGGTGCAGTAATAAAAATTGCCCAGCTTGCCTGGTGAAAAATATATAATGACAGTTGTTCTGCAAGTGCAAATATCTTTGAATAAAAAACAGCAATTAAACCTGTTATAAGCGATGCTACCCAAAAAGGAATTGCTTGTAACAAATTTGTTTTAAGGTGTTCGTTACGTATTCTGTCAAAATATCTTTTTCCAATTTCACGTATAGTCTTAATTATATGCATTTCAAAATTTAAATGAGAAGTATGCAAATATATATTGATGATAATAAAGGCATAGATAAACAAGATTTAGAAATCTGTTTAAACAATTGATCACTTATTTTAAATGTTTTCAAAACACTACATTTATCAACTATAAATTTGTTGTTCAAATCATACATTAATTACATGCAATCAAAAAAAGTTATAGGTATTGATCTTGGCGCCACTAACATTCGCGGTGCCGTTATTTCAGGTAATAAAGTTTCAGAAATAAAATCTCAGCGAATAAAAAGTAATGGAACAGAAGAAGAAGTTTTAAACGATGTGTTTGCGTTGATTGATAAATTAAATGATGAAGATATTAATGCAATCGGAATTGGTGTACCAAGCGTTGTGGATACAGACGAGGGAATTGTTTACGATGTACAATATATTCCTTCGTGGAAAGAAGTGCACTTAAAAAAAATTCTGGAAGCGCGTTATAAAATTCCTGTATTTGTAAATAACGATGCAAATTGTTTTGCACTTGGCGAATATTATTTTGGTAAAGGCAAAGGTTATAACGCAGTTATAGGATTAACCATTGGCACAGGTTTAGGCGCAGGCATAATTATAAATAATAAATTATAT
The DNA here is from genome assembly GCA_964236165.1 of uncultured Parafilimonas sp. Classification (GTDB taxonomy): domain Bacteria; phylum Bacteroidota; class Bacteroidia; order Chitinophagales; family Chitinophagaceae; genus Parafilimonas. Next base: position 21,119 of record CAXSDU010000016.1, read on the forward strand.
GCCGGTGCAAATTGCGGCGCGGGTGAATTTGGAATGGGAGATTATCTTGATGAGATTTATGAGTATTATGGCAGTGGTTCTTTTTTTAAAAATGTTTACAACCTGGATGGTGAAGCTGTTTTTGCGGATGCAAAGCAAGGAGATAAAAATGCTTTAAAATTATATGCAGAATTGGGCATACATCTTGGCAACGCAATTAAATTAATCATGTACACATACGATCCTCAATTAATAATTCTTGGCGGCTCTGTTAGTAATGCCTACGAATTTTATAAAAAAACAATGTGGCAACGGGTAAAAACCTGTGCATTTACCAAAACAGCAGAACGTATAGAAATTGAAATTTCAGAATTACAAAATAGTGGTGTAGTTGGTGCAGCAGCATTGTGCTTTGATCAATTGATTAAATAAATCATTTGTTGGAATTTATTTTCCAGACAGTATTTTTCATTACAGTTATAATCAATTATGTCTTCAAAGATTTTACTTATAGATGATGAAGAAAAGTTGAGAGGTTTGCTAGCACGCATTCTCAAGCTTGAAAATTTTTCAATTTTTGAAGCGGCTGATCTAAAATCTGCCATTAAACTACTGGAAAAAGAAAGTATTGATGTTGTGCTTTGCGATGTAAAACTTCCGGATGGCAATGGCGTTGATTTTGTAAAGCAGATCAAAATAAAATCGCCGTTATCTGAAGTTATTTTGCTTACTGCGTACGGTAATATTCCTGATGGTGTGATGGCAATTAAGAACGGCGCTTTTGATTATATTTTAAAAGGTGATGACAATGATAAAATAATTCCGCTATTAAATCAGGCTATAAATAAAGCAGATCAAAATAAAAAATCTGCAATAAAAATCAAAGACAATGGTGCGATTAATTTTACTGATATAATCGGCAACAGCAAACAAATAAATGAAACGGTAAATCTTGCAAAAAAAATTGCTTCAACAGATACTACAGTTTTATTATTGGGCGAAACGGGAACCGGCAAAGAAATTTTTGCCAACGCAATTCACTTTAACAGTAAAAGATCAGCCAACGCATTTGTTGCCATTAATTGCAGTGCATTTACAAAAGATTTATTGGAAGGCGAATTGTTTGGTCATAAAGCAGGTGCTTATACAAGTGCTGTAAAAGATAAAAAAGGTTTAATTGAGCTTGCAAATCACGGCACTTTATTTTTAGATGAAATTGGTGAAATGAATATTGAATTGCAGGCAAAACTTTTGCGTGTGATTGAACAAAATGAATTTATAAAATTGGGTGATGAAAAAACAACCAAAGTAAATGTGCGAACTATCGCAGCAACAAATAAAGATTTAAAAAAAGCCATTGACGAAGGTAGTTTTCGGGAAGATCTTTTTTATCGTTTAAATATCTTTACTATCCATTTGCCCGCATTGCGGGAACGCAAAGACGATATTCCTGCATTGGCAGAAAGTTTTCTCAAATCAAGCACCACAAGAGAAAATAAACAACAATTGCAGCTAAGCAATGATGCGCTTGCGTTGCTTAAAAATTATCACTGGAAAGGTAACATTCGCGAATTGAGAAATGTAATAGAACGTGCTGTTATTTTAGCTGATGATATGATTATGCCGGAACATTTACCGTATGAAATTCAAACACAATCTCAAAATTTTACAACCAATTTAAGTTTAAGCAGCGTTGAAAAAAATCATATTCAAAAAGTATTGCAACACACTAACGGCAATAAAACAAGAGCTGCAGAATATTTGGGAATTGGTCTTACCACTTTATACAGAAAGCTCGAAGAATATCAAATTCAGTTATAAACAAATCCTTCCATTTTGAAAAATACACCCTTTCATTTTGAAAGGGTTTTTGTATTTTATAAATACTTCAGATAAAATGAAATTCGTTCAAGTGCTTATCCCGTAAAGATTTCAGCTGTATTATACTTTTTTAAAAAGCTGCGGCACTTGTTTTGGCACTTGGAATCTTATGAAAGATGGAGTACCACATTTTAAACACCTGGCTTTGGCAATTATTTCAATGCTCGCATTAATGGTGGTTGCTTATGTATGCTATTATACATTTCATCTGCCATTATAAACACAAACAAAATGATAAGCATTTTATTATTCTTCATTGCACTGATCTTGTTTTGGCTCATCAATAAATCAATACAGTTCTTCGAAAAAATATAATACATGGCAAACAATATTCTTTTAATTATTTCAATCACGGTTTTTATATATCTCATTTATGTATTAATAAAACCAGAAAAATTTTAAAGCCCATCCAACCTTCCCAAGGGGAAGGTTTGAAGCAGCTTGAAAAAATGATAATCTAATATTATAAACGAACTAAAAAAGTCCTCTCCTTTGGAGAGGATTTAGGAGAGGCTTCTTTTATGAACACAGAACTCATTGGCGTAATAATTACTTTCTTAATTACAATATTACTTGCAATTCCGCTTGGAAAATACATCGCAAAAGTGTTTAGTGGTGAAAGAATGTTTATGGATTTTATAAATCCCCTTGAACATTTTATTTATCGCGTTTGCGGTATTAATCCAACGCAAAGCATGAACTGGAAAGAATTTTTGAAAGCCATGCTTACCATAAATCTTTTATGGTTTGTATATGGTTTTTTTATGCTGCTTTTTCAAAGTCATTTGCCATTAAATCCTGATGGCAATCCTGATATGACGCCAGACCTTGCATACAATACTATTATCAGTTTTGTAACCAATACAAACCTGCAGCACTATTCAGGTGAAAGTGGCGCTACTTATCTTATACAACTTTTTGTTTTTAATTTTTTGCAATTTGTTAGTGCTGCAACAGGCATCGCCTGTTTAATTGGGTTGTTCAATGCTTTCAAAACAAAAAGCACAAACGATCTTGGAAATTTCTGGAACATTTTTATTAAATCCATTACAAGATTATTATTGCCTTTATCAATTTTCTTAGCCATTTTTCTTGCGTTCAATGGAACACCAACAAACTTCGATGGTAAAGACACTATTATTACATTACAAGGCGACACACAACAGGTTTCAAGAGGTCCTGCTGCAGCTATGATTGCTATTAAACAATTAGGTACAAATGGCGGTGGTTACTTTGGAGCCAACTCCGCTGTTCCGTTTGAAAATCCAAATTATCTTACAAATTGTATTGAAGAAATTTCTATTCTTCTTATATCAATCGCTTTAATTTTTGCATTAGGATTTTACATTAAAAAGAAAAAATTATCGTATATAATTTTTTGTGTGATGACGCTTATTTTTATCCTTTTCGTTGCAAGCAATGTTTACTTTGAAACGAAGGGAAATCCTGAGCTAAGCCGGATGGGCATTGCGCAAAACATTGGCGCAATGGAAGGGAAAGAAATAAGATTCGGATCTGCAACAACAGCTTACTGGAGTGTTGCAACAACATCTACATCTAACGGTTCTGTTAATGGAATGCATGATAGCTTAATGCCGCTTTCCGGTGGTATTGTTTTATTGGATATGATGATTAATGCATTGTATGGCGGTGTAGGCGTTGGCTTGCTTAACTATTTTATATTTATCATAATTGCAGTTTTTATATCTGGCTTAATGGTAGGGCGAACGCCTGAATTTTTAGGGCACAAAGTAGAAGCGCGTGAAGTAAAAATTGCAGCCATCATAACTATACTTTCTGCATTTTTAATAAAGGTTGGAACTGCGCTTGCAGCTTATGTTTTGGTACATCATGCAAATGCAGATTGGGCAATAAGGCCATCTTCGTGGCTAAACAATCCGGGTTATCACGGCTTCTCAGAAATGTTATATGAATATACTTCCGCAACGGCAAATAACGGCAGTGGTTTTGAGGGTTTAGGTGATAATAATATTTGGTGGAATGTAACAACCGGAACTATAATGTTACTGGCAAGATTCCTTCCTATAATTGGTCCTGTTGCCATCGCCGGACTTCTTGCAAATAAAAAATTCATTCCTGAATCAGCAGGTACATTAAGAACCGACTCCGTAACATTTGGTGTTATGACGATTGCTGTTATTGTAATCGTTACAGCACTCTCCTATTTCCCGCCGTTGGTTTTAGGACCAATAGCAGAATATTTTAGTATGAAATAATTAAAAGCCATTAGCTAAGAGCTATTGGCCAATGGTTAAACAACATTTACATGTCAACACAACAATCAAATAAATTATTACAGCCCGCACTCATCAGCGAGGCTTTAAAAGAATCATTCATAAAATTAAGTCCGCGTTATATGGTGCGCAATCCTGTAATGTTTACGGTTGAAATTGGCACATTCATTATGGCTGCAGTTTGTGTTTGGATTGCAACCGGCGAAACATCGCAGGGCAGTTTAGCTTATAATATTACCATCACAGCAATATTATTTTTTACCGTATTGTTCGCAAATTTTGCAGAAGCCATTGCGGAAGCAAGAGGTAAAGCACAGGCGGATAGTTTACGCAAAACAAGACAGGATACGCCTGCAAAAAAGATAATTCCTGTGGAAGAAATTTTTACGAATGAAATAAAAATCGTTTCATCAGCAGAGCTTAAAAAAGGCGATGTTTTCTTTTGCGAAACGGGCGATTTAATACCGATGGATGGCGAAATTATTGAAGGCATTGCAACGATTGATGAAAGCGCCATTACCGGCGAAAGTGCGCCGGTGATTAGAGAATCGGGCGGTGATAAAAGTTCTGTTACAGGCGGCACAAAAGTTTTAAGCGATAGAATTAAAGTGCGTGTTACAACTGAACCAGGTGAAAGTTTTTTAGATAAAATGATTGTGTTGGTAGAAGGTGCATCAAGACAAAAAACACCGAATGAAATTGCATTAACTATTTTGCTTGCAAGCTTCACTATCATCTTTATCATAGTTTGCGTTACACTAAAACCATTTGCAGATTATGCCAACACAAGCATCAGTATTGCTGCTTATATTTCTTTGTTTGTTTGCTTGATTCCAACAACAATTGGCGGCTTGTTAAGCGCCATAGGTATTGCAGGAATGGACAGAGCGTTACGCGCAAACGTGATTACAAAAAGTGGTAAAGCAGTTGAAACAGCAGGTGATATTGATACATTATTGTTGGATAAAACAGGAACGATAACTATCGGTAATCGTAAAGCAACAAGCTTTTGGGCGGATGAAAAACAAGATGAAAAAAAGTTTATTGAAGCCTGTGTGCTGGCATCATTAGCTGATGAAACACCGGAAGGAAAATCAATTATTGAACTGGCGGAAACAAAAGGTTTTGCAAAGCCAAACATTAATAAAAATGATGCGCACTTTGTTGAATTCACTGCAGAAACAAGAAGCAGCGGCATTGACATGAATGATATGCATATCCGCAAAGGCGCATTCGATTCTATAAGAAATAAAGTTGAAAAAGCCGGTCATTCTGTTTCCGGTTATCTGATTAATAAAACAAAAGAAATAGCAAGCAATGGCGGAACACCGCTGGTGTTAAGTTATAATGATGAAGCAACCGGTGTTATAGAATTGCAGGACATTATTAAGCCTGGTATTCAGGAACGTTTTGAACGTTTGCGCAAGATGGGCGTAAAGACGGTTATGGTTACAGGTGATAACCCGTTAACGGCAAAATTTATTGCAAAGAAAGCAGGCGTTGATGATTTTATAGCAGAAGCTAAGCCAGAGGACAAAATGAATTACATAAAGCAGGAACAAACCGGTGGTAAACTTGTTGCCATGATGGGTGATGGAACAAACGACGCTCCGGCATTGGCGCAGGCAGATGTTGGTGTTGCTATGAACAGCGGAACGCAGGCTGCAAAAGAAGCAGGCAATATGGTTGATTTGGATAACGATCCAACCAAACTGATAGAAATTGTTGAAATAGGAAAGCAACTTTTAATAACAAGAGGAACTATTACAACGTTCTCTATTGCAAATGATGTTGCAAAATATTTTGCCATTGTTCCGGCATTGTTTATTGTTTCAATTCCTTCTTTGCAGGCACTAAATATTATGAATTTGCACAGCCCCGAAAGCGCAATTTTATCAGCAATAATATTTAATGCAATACTTATTCCGCTGCTTATTCCGCTGGCTCTACGCGGTGTGGCTTATAAGCCAATTGGTGCAAGCGCATTGCTAAGAAGAAACTTATTTATTTATGGTTTTGGTGGAATTATTCTGCCATTTATTGGAATAAAAATGATTGATATGCTGATAACGTTATTTGTAAAATAACAGTGTGATCAAAACACATCAATTTAATTAAGAACAAACTTGATAAAAATAATAATATGAAAAAATATTTGTTTCCATCATTAAAACTTACACTTATACTCATCATTCTTCTTGCAGTTATATATCCTGTTTTAATTGCAGCAGTTGGTAAACTTACGCCTGGTAATGGCAGTGGTGAAAAGGTTAAGTTAAATGGCAAAGCAGTAGGCTATGCTTTAATTGGACAAAAGTTTACAGATGATAAATATTTCTGGAGTCGCCCTTCAGCAGTTGATTACAATGCAGCAAGCTCTGCAGGATCAAACAAAGGACCAACTAATCCTGATTATTTAAAAACAGTGCAAGGCAGAATTGATACTTTCATGGTTCATAATCCGGGCATTAATAAAAAAGATATTCCTGCAGAATTAGTAACAGCTTCAGGCAGTGGTGAAGATCCTGATCTTTCACCGGCTGCAGCAAAAGTGCAGATCAAACGCATTGCAACTATTCGTCAGCTTGATGAAAATAAAGTAAACAGTTTGGTTGAAGCACATACGCAAGGTCCATTGCTTGGGTTATTTGGTCCATCAAAAGTGAATGTATTAAAATTAAATATTGCGTTAGATCAACTTAAATAATCAGTGTAAACTTTGTATCATCGAATCATCTTCATCAAATATTAGTCATTCAACAAAAGGCAATCTGAAAATTTACATTGGCATGAGTGCAGGTGTTGGTAAAACTTACCGCATGTTGCAGGAAGCACATGCTTTACAACGCAATAATATAAATGTAAAAATTGGATTGGTTGAAACGCATGGCAGAAAAGAAACGCAGGAATTGATTGATGGTTTATCACTCATTCCGCGCAGAGAAGTTTTTTACAAAGGTAAAAGACTGGATGAGCTTGATGTAAATGCAATTTTATTATTGCATCCTGATGTTGTGCTTGTTGATGAACTCGCACATTCAAATATTCCGGGAAGCAAAAATGAAAAACGCTGGCAGGATGTTTTAGATATTCTTAATGCCGATATTAATGTAATTACTGCCATCAACATTCAGCATATTGAAAGTATTAATAATGAAGTAAAACAAATAACCGGTATTGATGTAAAAGAAAGAATTCCCGATAAAATGTTGCAGATTGCTGATGAAGTAGTAAACATTGATTTGACAGCAGATGAACTTATAACACGTTTAAAAGAAGGAAAAATTTATGATCCGGCAAAAGTGCAACAGGCATTAACTAATTTCTTTCAACCAGAAAAAATATTACAGCTTCGGGAGCTTGCATTAAAAGAAGTTGCCGGGCAAGTTGAACGTAAAGTTGATTATCAAATTACGGCGAAGCAAACACCTTTTCGTCATGAACGCTTTATGGCTTGCATTTCTTCCAGTCATGAAATTGCGCAGCACATCATTCGTAAAACAGCAAGGCTTGCTTCATATTATAATAGTAAATGGTTTTTGTTGTACGTACAAACCAAAAAAGAATCAGTTAATAAAATTCAATTGGCTGCACAAAGGCACCTCATCAATAATTTAAAAAATGCAACAGAGCTAGGTGCAGAGATCATTCAAAAAAAAGATAATAATATTGCTGCAACAATTATTGAAACAGCCGTGGAGAAAAAAATTACAACGATATGTTTGGGTAAGCCACACATCAATCTTTTCCAGGTTATTTTAAGAACCGGCTCCTTTAACCAGTTGTTGAAAACGCTTTCAAAAAATAACATAGATATCGTTATACTTTCATAATGGCTTTAACCGTAAAAAATAAAATATGGCTGGGAACTTTGTTCTTGTTTCTTTTATTGTTGATAACAGGCGGCACAGGTATTTATTTTATGGCGAAACTAAAAATGGAACAACAAAATGTTCTTAAGGCTAATTATGAGAGTTTATCTTATTGCCATGAAATGCAACAGCAATTGGATACAATTGAAGCTGATTATACCAAATCAATAAATCGTTTTAAAAACGCTTTACAAAAGCAGGAAAAAAATACTACAGAACAGGGAGAAGATAAAATAACGGAAGACTTAAAAAACAGTTTTTATAAATTAAGATCGGGAGATACAAGTATAGAAAATATAAAACTTATTCATAGAGAAATACAATCAATTCTTTCTCTGAACATGCAAGCCATTCATCGAAAAAGCAAAGTCGCAGAAAAAACATCAAAGGATGCATTTACAATTATTATTTCATTAAGTGCTATTGTTTTTATAATCGCTTTTACTTTTCTTCTCAACTTTCCTTCTATACTTACAAAACCTATTTTAGAATTTACAGAAGCCATTAAAAAAATATCTGATAAAAATTACAGCCATCGTATTCACATAGATAATAAAGACGAATTTGGAAACCTTGCAAACGCATTTAATGAAATGGCAGCGCGTCTTGAATATTTTGAGCATAGTAATCTTAATAAATTATTATTTGAAAAAAATCGTGCAGAAGCTGTTATAAATAGTTTAAAAGATGCAAGTATTGGTATTGATAAAAATAATATCCTGCTTTTTGCAAACCAGCAGGCGTTGCAGTTACTAAACTTAAATTCAGAAAGCATAATTGGAAAATTAATAAATGAACTGGCTGACACAAATGATCTTTTCAGGTTTCTAATTGAGAATGAAACGAACATGCCATTTAAAATTGTAGTTGATAATCATGAAAATTATTTTATAAAAGAAGTGATTGAAGTAGAACAAGGCGATGCAAAAAACAAAGTAATTGTTCTAAAAAATATAACGCCTTTTAAAGAGCTGGATGTTGCAAAAACAAATTTTATAGCTACAGTTTCGCATGAGTTGAAAACACCGCTTGCAGCATCTGATTTTAGTTTAAAGCTGCTTGAAGATGGACGGTCAGGAACACTTTTACCGCAGCAGAAAGAACTAATTGAAAATCTTAAACAGGATAATCAGCGGATGTTAAAGATATTGAGCGAATTATTAAATATGTCACAGGTTGAAACTGGAAGCATTCAGTTAATAATACAAAAGGTAAATGCAGAAATAATAATTGATAAAGCAATAAATACGATTGCAGCAAGTGCAGCAGGAAAAAATATCACTATAAAAAAATTATATTCAAACAACCTTTCTTTTATAAATGCAGATGAAGATAAAACCACATGGGTGCTGAATAATTTTTTAAGTAATGCAGTAAAATATTCTTCAGACAACGGCACGATTGAATTGAATGCTTATAAGCAAAACGATAATATGCTTTTTTCTGTAAAAGATTATGGGCGTGGAATAAACCAGGAATATTTACCAAAATTATTTGAAAGATATTATCAGGTTCCAGGCTCAAAAGAAAAAGGAACGGGTTTAGGTTTAGCCATTTCAAAAGAATTTATAGAAGCACAACACGGAAAAGTTTGGGTGGAAAGCAAACCTGGAAAAGGTTCAACTTTTAGTTTTTTATTACCCGGTGCTTAAAATTACTCTCATTACATCATTCCTTTAAAATTTGCTGCATTTATTGTGTTTAACATCATTTTATAAGATGCTGATTAAATTAAATTGATTAGAAGTAATCTATTATTTATAACAATTTAAAACAGATTTTATGAAAACGATTTTACTTACAATTAAAGAATTTTTCAGCATTAGCAATGGTTATGTTTTATTACACAGTAACCTTTAATTCTATGATTGTTTCAACAAAAATTTCTAAAGAAGCTTCTTTATTTTATTAGATGTATTCCTTAATATCCTGCATTAATCTGCGCGCAATATTATCTGCAGTTGTTTCAAAATTACTTTCGGCATAAATACGAATAATCGGCTCTGTGTTGCTGGTTCGTAAGTGCACCCAATCATTATCAAATTCAATTTTTAAACCATCTTCTGTATTAACAGGATTGTTTTTGTATTTGCGTTGAATCTCGGAGAAGATTTTTTTTACATCAACATTGTTATCCAATTCTACTTTATTCTTGCTGATAAAATAATCAGGATATTTTCTTCTTAACTGGCAAACACTTTTTCCGCTCTGCGCAAGATGTGTTAAGAACAATGCAATACCAATTAAAGCATCACGACCATAATGTAAATCCGGAACAATAATTCCGCCATTACCTTCTCCGCCAATTACTGCGTTTACAGCTTTCATTTTTTCAACCACATTTATTTCGCCTACCGCACTTGAAAAATATTTACCACCATTTTTTTCAGTAATATCTTTTAATGCTTTTGTTGATGAAAGATTACTAACTGTATTTCCTTTTCTGTGTTGCAACACATAATCTGCAACAGCAACCAATGTATATTCTTCGCCAAATAAACTTCCATCTTCACCAACGAAACAAAGTCTGTCAACGTCAGGATCTACAGCAATTCCCAAATGTGCCTGTTGCTTTTTTACTTCGTTACTTAATTGATTAAGATTTTGCGGCAACGGTTCAGGATTGTGCGCAAACTTTCCGTTCACTTCATCATTTAATACAATAATATCTTTTAACCCGAGCGCTTTTAGCAAAGCCGGAACAGCAATTGCGCCGGTGCTGTTTATAGCATCAATAACAATTTTAAATTTTTTCTTTTTAATCAAAGCAAGGTCAACAAGTGGATATTGAACAATAGCTTCAATATGTTTTTCCAAAGCAGTCGCATCAGTTGTTACATTCCCTAATTTATCAACCGTAGAAAAATTATAATTTTCTGTATCTACAAAATCAAGCAGTTTACTTCCATCTTCAGCACTTAAAAATTCTCCTTTATTATTCAGCAACTTTAAAGCATTCCATTCAGCAGGATTATGACTTGCTGTAATTATAATTCCACCATCAGCATTGTTTTGCATCACTGCAAATTCAACAGTTGGCGTTGTACTTAAATCAACATTAATAATATTTATGCCGCAACTTATGAGTGTATTTATTACAAGCTGCATTACAAAGGTTCCGCTTATTCGCGCATCGCGCCCAACAACTACATTGTAATTATTTTTTTTATTTTGATCTTTAATCCAGGTTGCATAAGCTGATGAGAACTTTACAATGTCAATAGGACTGAGAGAATTTCCGGGTTTGCCACCAATTGTTCCTCTAATTCCTGATATACTTTTTATCAACGGCATTTTTAGGTTATTTTCAAAGCAAACATAACAGAAAAACACCTGTTGATATAATAACTACAAGATTTAAATTTAAACTTTATTAAAATGTATGGCAGCAATAGAATGGTTTAGATTATGGTTCAACTCTCCTTATTATCATCTCTTGTACAATAATAGAAATGAACAGGAAGCGATAGATTGCATAAATAATTTTACAGAATATTTAGAAATAGCCGCGGGCAGTTTTATATTGGATGTTGCCTGTGGCAAAGGCAGACACAGCCGTGCTTTTGCAGCAAAAGGTTTTGATGTTACAGGCATTGATCTTTCGCCTGATTCTATACTTGAAGCAAAAAATTATGAACAGGATAATCTGCATTTTTATGTGCATGATATGCGGCTGCCCTTTTGGATAAATTATTTTAATTACGCTTTTAATTTTTTTACAAGCTTCGGTTATTTTAAAACCATGCGTGAACATAATGATGCAATAAGAACCATTGCGCAAAGTCTTAAATTAAACGGGATTTTTATGATTGATTATTTAAATATGCATTATGTAGAGAATAATTTGGTAACACATGAAGAAAAAAAAATCGACGATATTTTATTTATGATTGATCGCTGGTATGATGATGAAAAATTTTATAAACAAATACAAATTGAAGACGAACAAAAAAATATTCAGGAAATATACAGAGAGGAAGTAAAAAAATTTAGCCTCGCCGATTTTACAGATATGTTTTCTTACAAAGGTTTAATAATTGAAAAAGTATTTGGCGATTATTCGCTTGCATCATACAATGAAAAAACTTCTCCGCGCATGATTATGTTAGCAAGAAAAATTCATTATTAAATATTTTAATTAATATCAGCAACCGGCATATTAATAGAATGGTGCTGTCTGGTTTTATTATAAACATATTATCTGGCGAAGACTGATAGATGTTGGAATGATTTATATTATTTACAAAAAACAATTTTGGTTTAGGTGATTGCAAAACAAAAAAATCTGCAGGTTTCACTTTTTCAAAATAAATGTTTGGAAACTTTAGATTATTTTTTTGTTGCAACGTGTTTGTATGATTTAAAAAATAACGGTTGTTTTGCAGCAATGAAAAAGCTGAATCTGTTGAAATATTTGATTGCGCATGCAAGTTTAAAATAAACATTAAACTAATTCCATAAACAATAATGTATTTCATATAAAAATTTATAAATAAAGATACAAATGTTGGAAGGACTACATAATTGGGACGTATATTTTTTTTTCAAAGTAAATACAGTTTGGACGAACGCATTTCTTGATCATATTTTTCCCTGGTGGAGAGATGCTACAACATGGTATCCCTTTTATTTATTTTTATTAATATTTATTTTTTTAAACTTTGGATGGCACGCATGGACATGGGTTTTATTTGTTGTAATAAACGTAACTATAACCGATCAGCTAAGCAGTAATTTTTTTAAGCATTGGGTACCAAGAATGCGCCCTTGCCATGATCCATTAATGTATGATAAGGTACGTTTAATGGTAAACCACTGCAGCGGCGGCAATAGCTTTCCTTCATCACATGCAACCAATCATTTTGGTGCAGCAGTATTTTTTTTCTTCACTCTAAAACCTTTTATAAAAAATTATGCTTGGCTTTTTTTCTTTTGGGCTGCAACTATAAGTTATGGTCAGGTTTATGTTGGTGTACATTATCCTCTTGATGTTATCTGCGGAGCAATTATAGGAAGTATTATCGGTTATGTAATGGCATTCATCTTTAATAAAAAAGTAAAATTGCCAAATTAAAAACGGCACAGGCTGTTTAATCTTATATAAAAATCTTATTTGTATTTTTGTTGATTGATGGGAAACGCAGTTAAAATATTACCACATTACACGTACGAAGATTATCAACAATGGGAAGGACGTTGGGAATTGATTGATGGCCTACCTTATGCTATGAGCCCGCAACCTGTGCCAAAACATCAGCGAATAGCGGTAAATCTTACATCAGAGTTTAGAACAGCATTGAAAAAATGTAAAAAATGCACTGCCTATCAACCTTTAGATTATGTAATTGCAGAAGATACAATTATACAACCAGACATGTTAGTTGTATGCAAACCCATCACGAAAAAATTTCTTGATTTTGCACCTGCGTTGGTTGTAGAAATTTTATCTCCTTCAACAGCTTTAAAAGACCGGCATACAAAATTTGAAATATATCAGTCACAAAACATCTCCTACTATATCATAATTTCACCAGATAAAGAAGAAGCAGAGATTTATAAAAATGAAGATGGAAAATATATGCTTATACAATCTGGTCACACATTTTCATACACTTTTAATTTTGAAGATTGCGAAGCCAATATTGATTTTAACGAAATATGGCAATAGTCTTGCATTCTTTCAATTCCACAAAAACAGATTGATTAGTTTTACAACTTTATGACGGACATACTTATAATTCTTTTCTTAATACTTTTAAACGGGATTTTTTCAATGGTGGAGATAGCTTTAGTGTCTTCACGAAAAGTAAGACTTGAAGCTCAGGCAAATAAAGGCGATAAACGTGCGAGGGAAGCTTTGGAGCTTGCAAATCATCCTAATAAATTTATTTCTACCACACAAATAGGAATTACGCTAACCGCAATATTAAACGGTATATTTTCAGGAGAAGCGCTTAGCCATAACCTCGCAAAATTTCTTATTAGGTTTTCTTCTATAGCGCATTACAGCGATATAATTTCCACTGCAATAATAGTAATATGTGTAACATATTTTACGCTTGTATTAGGTGAACTTGTTCCAAAGCGTATTGGTTTAAACAACCCGGAAGGTATTGCTAAAACCTTTGCTTCTTTTATGCGCGTTTCTATTTTTATAAGTTATCCGTTTGTATGGTTGCTTACAAAATCAGGCAATTTAATTGTAAGTCTTTTTAATCTTAAAAAAAATGATTCTTCTGTTACTGAAGATGAAATAAAAGCTATAATTAATGAAGGCACGGAGCAAGGCGCTATTGAAGAAGCAGAACAGGAAATAATAGAAAGGGTTTTTCATTTAGGTGACAGAAATATTACTTCACTTATGACGCACCGAAGTGATATAACATGGCTTGATGTAAATGCAAAGGTTGATGATATAAATAATTTACCTGATGATGAATTGCACACTGTGTATCCTGTTTGCGATGAAACAATAGATAACATTAAAGGTATTGTTTCCATAAAAAATATTGTAAAAGCGAAACCTGGTACAGCTTTAAAAGAAGTAATGACGCAAGCTTTATACGTGCCTGAAAATAATTCTGCTTATAAATTACTTGAAAGATTTAAAGAATTAAAATCGCATTCTGCTTTTATTGTTGATGAATACGGAACACTGCAAGGCATGGTTACTTTAAATGATATTCTTGATGCATTAGTTGGTGAAGTGCCGCATATTGATGAAGATATGTATGAAATAAAAGAACGTGCCGATGGCAGTTATTTAATAGATGCACAAATACCTTTTTATAATTTTTTAAGTTATTTTGATCATACAGATTATTTGGATGATGATGAACAGGAATTTGATACACTGGCAGGTTTTATTTTAGATGAACTGGAGCGCATTCCGAAAACAGGAGATCAACTTGAGTGGAATGGTTTTAGATTTGAAATTGTAGATATGGATAATAATCGTATTGATAAAATACTCGTATTTAAACCAGCAGAGCCAGAGCTTAAAACAGAAAACGATTAATTAACACCTGTTGCTCCATCTCTAACCTTAATCTTCTTTTTACCTGAATTTTTCTTTTCGTACTGCAACACTTCTTGTGGCTTATTTTTATTAGCTGCAGAAAGAGAATCAGGAAAGTTTTTCTGTGCCATATTTAATGAATCATTTAATGAGGCTAAAGATTTTTTATTACTTATTAGTTTGTCAATAACATATTCTTCTGTTCTAGTAATTGTTCCCAGTTCAGGGTTGTAATAAGTCCATATACCATGCTTTACAGTTGAAGCATCAACTTTTACAATCTTCAAATCATATTTATCCAGAATATTAAGGTCGTACACACGCACAGTATCATAAGGGTTTTCAGGATTAATCGCTTTCCAGCTTTCTTCACGCATTAATCCCAAAAGATTATAATATCGCTGCGCACCATTTTTATAACCCCATTTATAATTTTCTTCAGCAAGCGTATCACCAACTAAACTTAATTGTGTCCACGCTCCTTCTTTTTTATCATTTTTATAAAAGCCAGATTCCTGGTAGCCCGGCTCACCATGATTATTTACAACTCTTAAATACCAATAACCTTGTTTATAGTTTTGAAAATCGGTACAATTAATTGTATCATGTTTTGCATCCAGTTGATAAGTTTTGCATTGACTGAATGAAGAATTAAAGCCAAGAATTAAAATCACAATTAAAAAACTTACGCTGCATTTCATATATATTCAATTTTTATTAACAAGTAATTCTCTATAAAATTTTCATTATTATAAATATACTTTAACCTGAAAATTTATAACGCATTTGATATTTTTATAACGTTTTAATAAATATTTTCCTGTAAAAATGTATTTTTATTTGATAAAATATTACCGATGCCAACAACAGATGCACGCCTTGATGTTTTTATAGAAAAGAAAGCAAATTTTGCAAAACCAATACTTAAACATTTAAGGCAACTTGTACATAAAGCCTGCCCGGATGTAGAAGAAACCATAAAATGGGGAATGCCTTTTTTCGATTATAAAGGCAGTACAATGTGCGCTATGTCTGCATTTAAAGAGCATTGTGGTTTTATGTTTTGGAAAGCTAAGCTGATGAAAGATCCGGAGGGAATTTTACGTTTAACAGAAAAAGAGGCAATGGGAAGTTTTGGCAAAATCACTTCTTTAAAAGATTTGCCTTCAGACAAAATTTTGATTGGTTATATAAAAGAAGCGGCAAAACTAAATGAAGAAAATATTAAACTTCCGCCAAGAAAAAAAGCGATAGCGACAGAATTAAAAATGCCGGCTGATTTTGCAGCCGCTTTAAAAAAGAATAAAAAAGCAAATACTTTTTTTGAAAATTTTACCCCTGGCAAAAAGAAAGAATATGTTGAATGGATAACTGAAGCTAAAACAGATAACACCAAAAATAGGCGCATTGAAACAGCTATTGAATGGATAGCTGAAGGAAAATCCCGTAACTGGAAATACCAGGATTGCTAATTGTCTCCCACATAAAATAAATGATTTTTTTGCGGCTTATTAAATTAAAAAATTAAACAAATAAATTTTATATTTTATTGGCATATTATTTTGTCTGTTATAATATGCCTCAAAAATCAGTTTTAAAAAACTCTATAAAAGCATTGTTGAAAAAAGCAGGCAGATCTGCTTTTCCAAAAAATATTGCACCAATGCTTGCTACGCTGGTTGATAATCCTTTTGACGAACCCGGCTGGTTGTATGAAGTGAAATGGGACGGATATCGCGCTATTGCTTATCTTAATAAAGGAGAAGTGAATATCTGTTCAAGAAATAATAAATCATTCAATGAAAAATTTTATCCTGTTTATAATGCTTTACAGCAATGGAAAATGAATGTTGTTTTAGATGGAGAAATTATTGTTATTAATGATAAAGGCATTTCAGATTTTGGAAATTTGCAAAACTGGCGCAGCGAAGCAGATGGTGAATTAATATTTTATCTTTTTGACATTCTGTGGTATGATGGTTTTAATTTAATGAGCTTGCCGCTAACTGAGCGTAGAGAACTTTTAAACGCAATTATTCCGCAATCAAGTTTTATGCGCGTAAGTGAGAGTTTTGATGTGGGTGCAACAGATTTTTTTGAGGTTGCGAAGAAATTGAATCTTGAAGGCATTATTGCAAAGAGAGAAAACAGTATTTATAAACCAGATCTCCGTACAAAAGAATGGCTTAAAATAAAAACGCAGCAGCGGCAGGAAATGGTTATTGGTGGCTATACAAAAAATGAAAACACATCAAGAGAATTTAGTGCATTGCTAATGGGTGTTTATGATGATGAAGGCAATTTTAATTTTGTTACGCCGGTGGGTACAGGTTTTTCAAATCAATTTCAGTTAGAGTTGCTTAAAAAATTTAAAACACTGATTATAAAAAACTGTCCTTTTAAAACAATACCTGCATATAATAAGCCTTCGCGCTTTAGACCAAACCCGCCAAAAGCAACCGTAACGTGGGTTAAACCCAAATTGCTTGCAGAAATAAGTTATGCGGAACAAACAAAAGATGGCGCAATACGTCATCCTTCATTTGAAGGTTTGCGGGAAGATAAAAACGCAAAAGATGTAAGAAGAGAAAAAGAAAAATCAACTAAAGCAATTGTTCAGGATGAATTAAAAATTAAAAAAGAAATGGCAACATTAAAAACAAAAAAAGCAGTTGTAAAAAAATCATCTCAAACAAATGAAAAAAAACAAAACGAAAATTTACAACATAAGCTTCTTAAAGCACCATCAAAAATAGAAAGAAAAACTTTGTTGAATCCAAAAGATAAATCGCAAACCAGAACAATAAATGATTTTGATATTGTTTTCAACAATGTGAATAAAATATATTATCCTGCATTTAAAGGCAAGCCCGCTGTTACAAAAAGAGATGTTGTAAATTATTATTATAAAGTTGCGCCATACATTTTGCCTTACATGAAAGATCGGCCGCAAACATTAATACGTTATCCAAATGGAATTAACAGCGAAAGTTTTTATCAGAAAGATGTTACAGGTAAAGTGCCGGATTGGATAAAATTATTTCCTTATTCAAGTGATAAAGGCGGCAACAGGAATTTTCTTGTATGCACCAATGAAGCAAGTTTATTATTAATTGCATCAATGGGTGGATTGGAAATGCATCCGTGGAGCAGCCGTGTGCAAAAGCCGGATAATCCTGATTGGTGCATAATAGATCTTGACCCGGACAAAAATGATTTTAACCAGGTTGTTGAGGCAGCACTTGTTACAAAACAGGTGCTGGATGCTGCTGGTGTTCCCAACTTTTGTAAAACATCTGGTAGCACAGGTTTGCATATTTTTATTCCGCTTGGTGCGAAATATATTTATGAAGAGAGTAAAGAATTTGCAAGAGTGCTTGTAAAAATTATTCATCAGCAAATACCAAAATTTACAAGTATTGAACGTATGACAAGCAAAAGAAAAGGCTGCATTTATCTGGATTTTTTACAAAATCGCCCGCAGGCAACATTAGCAGCACCATATTCTCTGCGACCGAAACCAGGTGCATCTGTTAGTATGCCTTTGCATTGGGATGAAGTAAAAAAAGGTTTAAAAATTCAGCAGTTCAACATTTTTAATGCATTTGATAAAATAAAAGAACAAGGTGATATTTTTAAAGGCGTTTTAGGAAAAGGTATTAATATAAAACAAGCACTAAAAAAATTACATTCAGCATTTGAGATTGAATAAATAAAAAAGCCGCTAAAATTTTAGCGGCTTTTTTTAAAGTTCTATTGATGTAAAAAAGCTGTCGAAGAATCTTTTTTCATCATACTTGTATCACTCATCATATTATGATTCATTGTATCTCCATTCATATTATGCATTGTATCAGTCATTGGCGACGGAACAGTGTCATTTAAAGAATAATTACTAAGATTAATTTGATGTTTGTTTACATTAGTAAAAGCACTTACGGCTAATGCTGATATTGCTATACAGCATATAAAAAAAATCTGTTTCATAGTGTAATTTTTAAAAGTTATACAAACACACAAAGCGAATCACGTGCCACAAAACCTATTGAGCTGTAAAAGCAAAAGAAATAGTTGTTACAATTGCTTACTAATAGTTGTATCCTGTTGTCTTACCCAATAAGAAAGAATAGTTGTGTTATACATTAATTGTAGTATGCCTTGCTTAATCTCATATCTATTTGTTTTTAAAAGATTATCCAGAAAAATTTTTTCATTGTAACCGAGGCAAGCCATTTTTGTTGAAATCATATTAGGATTAAAACTTAAAGCGGCATCTTTTAAAATAAAATTTCCACCAAAAGAATTGCAACCTGTGTTGCCGTTTATTCTGTTTTCTTTAAGATCAAAATTTAATTTAGGTATTCTGCCTGTTGCAGTGTCAGATGCAAGAACAGGCTGCAGTTGCCATTCGCCTGAAATAGTTTCATTTTGTTGAGCTTCTGCATTTGAAGGCACAGAATCATTTCTTACAATATTTGTATCGACATTATTTTTTGCAGCCGGCAGACTATTATTACATGTAGCAGCAGTTATAAACAAGCAGGAAAAAAGAAAATATTTCATTTGTTAACTTTTATTACCAAGATAATACAACTGTATTTGTTACCAGTTGATATATTACATAAATAGTTTCAATTTTCTTACCACAGCAGCATGATAATGATATAAAATTTAAAAATTAGTTAAGCGTGGATTTTAACTATCTAAATGTTTACCAGCTTTTTTAAGCAAACGTTTTACCCTTACTGATAATTCTCCGGGTTTAACAGGCTTGGTTAAAAAATCATCGGCGCCTAAATTAAAAGCTTCAAGAACAGTATCTTCTTCATCAAGTGCAGATAAAACAAGAACAGGTGTATGATTTAATGAAGAACGTATAAAACCAATAAATTCCAGCCCGGAAGTGTGCGGCATGATAATATCTGTAACAACAAGGTCTGGTGTTTCTTTTTCAAAAGCAAGCATTGCTTCTCTCCCATTATTGGCAGTGCTTACAAAATAACCTTCTTTTTTTAGCTGGTATTTAATTGATGCCATCATCATGGCATCGTCTTCAGCTACTAATATTTTCATGCGTAATATTTTTATTTTTCATTGGTCGCAATAACTATTTATTATAAAACAGATATTTGATTTATGATTTTTAATCGCCTGCATCAAAGCTCATTTTACTGAAAAAACTATAAGGTGAAAAAGGCAGTGAAATTAATATTTAAATTAAAAAAATAAAAACTAATTATACGGGTTTTAAATATTATGATTTATTTGGGTTTTTTAACCAATCTTATAAAGTGAATTCATTTATTTTGCCCCCTGTAAAAGAGAATATAAACCGCATAATGAAAAGAATTTTCCTGTTTTTTTTATCGTTCGCAATTGCTTTTATTGCAAAGTCTCAAACAATAGATACTACTCAACAAATTACAAATTCTTCCTCTAAAAAGAATTGGAATAAGCTTGATCTTAGCACGCGTGCAAATGATCATTTTATGGTACAATATGGTGTTGATGGTTGGCCGAATTTGCCTGATAGTATAAATACTTCCGGTTTCTCCAGGCATTTTAACGCTTATCTTATGATTGATAAACCATTTAGATCAAGTCCAAAATTTAGTATTGGGATAGGTATTGGTATTGGAAGCAGCAATATATTTTTCTCCAATACATACGTCAATCTTAAATCAAATACAGGTACGCTGCCTTTTACAAACGTTTCTGGAGCAGATCATTTCAATAAGTTTAAGTTAAGCACTACTTATCTTGAAGTACCGTTGGAGTTTAGATTCGTTACAGATCCGGCTCAGCCAGACCAGGGTTTTAAAGTTGCAGTTGGTATTAAAGGTGGATTATTAATTTCTGCACATACAAAAGGCAAAGATTTAATTGATTCTACCGGCAGTGCGGTATATGATCCAAAATATATTTCAAAAGAATATGAAAAAAGATTTATAAGCAGTACCCGTTTTGCACTTACAGCACGCATTGGTTACGGGCACATTTCACTTGATGGCTCTTATCAGGTAACAAATTTTTTAAAAGCAGGTACAGGACCCACAATCAATCCCTATTCTGTTGGCTTAACGTTAAGTGGGCTTTAATTTGTATTCTTTCTATCAGGTAATTCCACGTCAGTTTATTTTTTTAAAAAATGTGTTTTGATTGATATTAAGCAAAGACTGAACAATGCAGAAAAAGCATTGCTTGTAGGTGTAATAAATAAATCCCAAACAGAGCAGGATATCCAGGAAAATCTTGATGAGCTTGCATTTCTTGCTGAAACGGCAGGTGCAGCAACAATAAAAAGATTTATTCAAAAACTTCCACATGCAGATAGCAAAACATATGTAGGAAAAGGTAAACTTGAAGAAATAAAAAATTATTCACTAACACATAAAGTGGATGTAATAATTTTTGATGATGAACTGAATGGTTCACAAATAACCAATATTGAAAAAGCACTAGACATAAAAGCTATTGATAGAAGCGATCTAATTCTCGATATATTTGCCAGCCGTGCAAAAACAGCAAGAGCAAAAGCACAGGTTGAGCTTGCACAATATCAATATATATTACCAAGATTACGCGGCATGTGGAAACATCTTGAAAGATTAGGCGGCGGCATTGGAACTAGAGGACCAGGTGAAAGTGAAATTGAAACAGACAGGCGTATTGTAAGAGATAAAATCTCGTTACTTAAAAAAAGATTGCGCGAAATTGAAAAGCAATCTTTTATTCAAAGAAAAGACAGAGGAGAATTTATTCGCGTTTCGCTGGTTGGATATACAAATGTTGGCAAAAGCACTATTATGAATTTATTAAGTAAAAGTGATGTGTTTGCTGAGAATAAATTGTTTGCAACGCTTGATACAACTACGCGTAAGGTTGTTTTTGAAAGTACACCTTTTTTGCTGAGTGATACAGTTGGTTTTATACGCAAGCTTCCACATCATTTAATTGAAAGCTTTAAAAGCACATTGGACGAAGTACGCGAAGCAGAAGTACTTATTCATGTAGTTGATATTTCTC
>CAXSDU010000017.1:0-42918 GCA_964236165.1 uncultured Parafilimonas sp.
AAAGAGCTGGAAGAAATTCAGCAACTTTTAGATAGTTATAAAAAATAAAGAAGTGCAAACAATTTCACAATCTGTTTTCCTGCAGGCTTTAGCTTATGCATTAATAAACAGCATTTGGCAAATGGGATTATTGTGGCTTGCAGTAGTTTTTATTTTACGCATACTAAATTTATCGTCTTCGCAGAAATTT
The DNA here is from genome assembly GCA_964236165.1 of uncultured Parafilimonas sp. GTDB lineage: Bacteria > Bacteroidota > Bacteroidia > Chitinophagales > Chitinophagaceae > Parafilimonas. The sequence goes on from CAXSDU010000017.1 coordinate 191, forward strand.
AGTATTACTTTCTTAGCACAAGTTTGCGGTTTAATTGCTTTTATTTATACACTTCTTTTGGGTTACAATCACCAACAATCATTGCGAATTTTAAAAGACAGCAACATTAGTTCTCTAAATAACTTTGCTGTATTCCTAAAGTATGCAAAGCCTTTTATTGCCGCATTTTATATAATTTTTTTAGTTCATCATCTTACAAGATTACTTTTTACTTACAGGTTTACCCAAACTATCCGAAGTAATAATCTTGTAAAAATACCTGTAGCAAACAGAATATTTGTTGAAGAATTAACTACATTATTCTCTTTACGCAGAAAAGTAAAAATTTATCTTTCAAAAACCATTCGCTGCCCGCTTACAATTGGTTTTTTAAAACCAATTATATTAATTCCGATGGGTGCAATAAATAATCTAACGCAGGAACAAATGGAAGCTGTTATTCTGCATGAACTCGCACACATAAAACGCGCTGATTATCTTTTATATCTTTTGCAATGCTTTATCGAAAGAATATTTTTCTTTAATATTTTTTCAAAGCTGATAAATGATATTATGGAACGTGAAAGAGAAAATGCCTGTGATGATTGGGTAATTCAGTTTAAGTATAACTCTTTTCATTATGCTGAAGCTTTGCTTAAACTTGGAAAATTGCAAACGGTATCTTCATTAGCAATGGCAGCATCCGGCAAAAAAGACAACACGCTCTTATACAGAATAAAACGGCTAGTACATCATGATTCAGAAAAAAATAATTTGTATGAATACAGTTCAATGCAATTAAGTATTCTTACATTAATTATTGCGCTGGGATTACTTGTATCATTCTCTTCAAAAACTTCTGGTTTAATAGTGGTTTCAAATAATCAGCCAGTTGTGGTTTCTGCAAATAAGAATAACTATAATAAGATTTACAATGTAAATAACAGTTCTTTCACATTTTTATCAATTAAAAAAAATAAAACTGCGCTTGTAGCTATAAACAAAAAAGATATTACAAAAACGCAAAAAAATAAATCAACTTTCTCTGATTTAAAAAAGTTAAACAAACTATCTGAACATACTGCTGCTGAATATGATTATACAAAAAAAATTAGTCCTGATTATTTTGTTAGTACAAGTCGGTCTGATGATTCTGCGAAACAACCTTCTTATAGTGATGCATCAAATAAACAATTAATATTAAATAATGATGCTTTTAAGAAAGCTATATCATATCAAAACTTTAAGCAGCTTGAAACAATGCTTGCAATAACTGGCGATTCAATTTCTGTAACTGAAGACCCGCAAACAAAAGATAATTATAAGAAACTTATTACAATTGAAACAATTGATAAGAAAGGAAATAAAAATATTTATAAAGTAGTTGTTGAACTGTATCAATAATAAACTTTACACAATAAGCATTGCATCTCCATAGCTAAAAAATCTATACTTATCTTTTATAGCTTTTTTGTACGCTTCCATTATAAGATCGTAACCTGCAAAAGCGCAAGCCATAATTAATAAACTTGTTTTAGGCAAATGAAAATTTGTTACCAGGCTATCTGCAACATTAAATTTATATGGCGGATGAATAAAAATATTTGTCCAGCCTTCACTCGGTTTTAAGAGTTTTTGCGCTGTAAAACTTGTTTCCATGCCGCGCATGGTAGTAGTTCCAATTGAACAAACACGATGACCTTTTTCTTTTGCTTTATTTACTGTATCGCAACATTCTTCATCTATCTGGTAATACTCAGCATCCATTTTATGTTTGCTGAGATCTTCTACTTCTATTGGTCTGAAAGTTCCCAAACCGGTATGCAGTGTTAATTCCGCAAAGCGAATGCCTTTAATTTCGCAACGTTTAATAAGTTCTTTACTAAAATGAAAACCTGCAGTAGGTGCAGCAACAGCACCTTCATGCTTTGCATACACTGTTTGATAGCGTTCTTTATCTTCTTCATCCGGTTTGCGCTTTATATATTTAGGCAAAGGTGTTTCACCTAAAAATTCAAGCATATTTCTAAAACTATTTTCGTCATTATCCCATAAAAAACGAATGGTTCTGCCACGGCTGGTTGTATTATCAATTACTTCTGCAACCAGTTCATCATTCTCTCCAAAATATAGCTTATTACCTACACGTATTTTTCTTGCGGGATCAACGATTACATCCCATAAACGATTTGGTTTGTTTAATTCACGCAATAAAAAAACTTCTATGCGGGCACCTGTTTTTTCTTTACGACCATACATGCGTGCCGGAAAAACTTTAGTGTTGTTTACAACAAAAACATCTTTATCATCAAAATAATCAAGTATTTCTTTAAACTGTTTGTTTTCTATTTGCCCTGTTTTGCGGTGCACAACCATCATGCGGCTATCTTCTCTGCGTTTGGTAGGTGTTTGGGCAATAAGATTTAGCGGAAGATCGAAACGAAATTGTGAAAGTTTCATGTGTAAATACTTATTTATTTATGCCACATTCAACCCACCTCCGCCTTACGGGGCGGTTTCAATGTAACCGGAAAAATTAAAGGGGGCGAAAGTAATTTAAAAAATTTCAATTACTGCTTAAATCTGTTTTTATTTATTTAAGGATATCATTACATAAATTTATTCTTTACTTATTTTGAAACTATAAATATTAATGTACCAGCAAACTTCAAAAGAAATTGTGATTTAAAAATGCTTGAAATAAATTATCCTGAATACAATTTCCGCATCAAAAAAGAAAAAAATAAGGAATTTATTTTTGACATAGTACGCCTGCAATGGATTACGCTTACACCGGAAGAATGGATACGACAAAATTTTTTGCAATACCTGGTACAAATTAAAAACTATCCTGCATCACTTATATCAATTGAAAAACTTATAACGCTTGGCGAATTAAAAAAGCGTTACGACATTGTTGTTTATAAAAATAGTTTGCCTTGGATGATTGTTGAATGTAAAGAAATGAACGTTGGTTTAAAAGTACCTGTGCTGGAACAAATACTTCGTTACAATATTGCATTGCCTGTAAAATATCTTGTAATTACAAATGGAAAAAAAACGTTTGCTTTTGAAATTTCTTTAAATGGACTGATTGAAATTGACGATTTGCCTGTGTTTTGATTTATAAATTATATGATTAATTTATTTTACTAATTTGCTCAGTATAAAATCAATTTTCGTATGAGTAAATTTTTACGCCTGCTTGTTATATTAGTAATTATTATTCCTTGTTTAGTGAAAGCACAAACGCAGCCTTCACACGAATATTTTCAAAATCTTTTTAAACAAAACGCGGCAATTATTGGTATTGCCCAAAAAGATTTAAGCAACTGGAGAATTTCTGATGCGCATTATGATAAATTGAGTAATTCAATGTTCATATATCTTCAACAAACTTATTTAGGTATTGATATAGACAAAGCTGTAAATAGTTTGAGTTTCAAAGATGAAAAATTTGTTACAGGTAACCTTGAAGAACTTAAAAATTTAAAATCATTAAATAAAACCACAGCGCCTTTAATTGATGCAAAAACCGCTTTGTTAAATGCTGCTGGTAATCTTAATACAACAATAAAAAGTATAATTATTCCTTTGCAAACAATTGCAGAAAGTCACACTTATATTTTTGATAAACTTGGAATTTCTTATAATCAAATACCGGTAAAACTTTTATGGTTGCGTAACGATGAAAACAATTTGCAGCTTGCCTGGCAGGTAACAATAAGTGCTGTTGAAAAAAATGCTTTATGGCAAATAAATATAGATGCTGCAACCGGAAAAATTATTAGTAAAGACAATCTAACTGTATATGAACAAACGCCACACGATATAAAAAAACCGCATGAAATTTTTGTATTTGATGAAGCCGATCAGCCGGCAGTAAATAGTGTACAGGATTTAAAAAGTATAAATTCAGCAAAGTATAATGTTATTGCTTATCCAAATGAAAGCCCGTTATACGCGTTGCCGAGCTTACAAACAAATCCATGGACAATAAATGGTAATCAAAACGCAAATACATTAAAGTGGAATAGTGATGGCTCAAATGATTACAGTACGCTGCGTGGTAATAATGTACTTGTGCAGCAGGATTTAGATTCTAATAATAACACACCCGGCTTCTCCGCTTCATCTACTACAAGTCTGCCTGATCTTACTTTTAATTTTAATTTTGACGAAACTGCTGATCCTACAATAGCACCAACCGCTTCATTTAACGAAACCAATTTTTTTTACTGGGATAATCTAATGCATGATATGAGTTACCAATATGGCTTTGATGAAGCGTCCGGTAATTTTCAAACCAATAATTTAAGCCGAGGCGGAAGCGAAAACGATTTTGTTTATGCTGATGCGCAGGATGGCAATGGTAAAGGACCACGCATTGATAATGCAAATATGTCAACACCTACAGATGGTTTTAATCCAAGACAACAAATGTTTTTATGGTATCCTGATGCATTTAAAAACCTTTATATCAACAGTCCTGCAGGCTTTAAAGGAGACAAACCCTCATTAGAAGGTGCTGTTAGCACCAAAAATGCACTTAGTAAAAAACAACCAGTTACCGCCGATATTATTATTTATAAAGATGCAGCCCATCCTGATTCAAGTACAGGTTGCGGAGTAGCTGCAAATGCAAATGAAATTTCAGGAAAGATTGTTTATGTTGACAGAGGAAGCTGTGCGTACGTACAAAAATATAAGAATGCTCAAACTGCCGGTGCAAAAGCAATTATTGTAGGTAATGTTGCGCCCAACGATAAGCGGTATATTCCCCCGGTAGGTACAACAGATACAAGAGGAAATTATTTATTAGCAATGGGAGGAACTGATAATACAATTACAATCCCGGGAATTTTTATCCGGTATGATAGTGCTCAAAAAATTAAGGCATTAGGCTCCGGAAATGTAAATGCAACCCTTTACTCACCAGACCTTGACGGCGGGTTGGATAATACAGTTTCTACGCATGAATATACTCATGGAATATCAAATCGTTTAATCGGTGGACCGCAAAATGTAACCTGTTTAAGAAATGTTGAACAAATGGGTGAAGGATGGAGTGATTGGTATGCATTAATAATGACGGAAAATTGGTCAACTGCCTCTGTTGTAGGCGCACATAACAGGACTATTGGCTCGTATGCAGTAGGTTTCGATGTAAATTATGGACTCGATGCGAATACCGTCAGTATTCTTCGTGCTTATCCAACTTCTAACAGTTTTACTTATGATCCCTGGACGTATGATTCTTTAAAGGCGCTTAAGGGCACAATTTTAAAACCGGCTGATGAACACACAGTAGGTGAAATATGGTGTACAATGCTTTGGGATATGACGTGGGATTTGGCAAAAGATTATGGTATTAGTCAAAATATTTTTAATGCAGCCGGAACAGGTGGAAATATTATTGCCTTAAAATTAATTACTGAAGGATTAAAACTTACAAATTGCTCTCCGGGTTTTGTTGATGCAAGAGATGGAATTCTTAAAGCAGATACTTTATTATATTCAGGTAAATACAGCAAAGAAATATGGACAGCATTTGCCAAACGAGGTCTTGGTTACAGTGCGGGGGAAGGTTCTTCAGGCAATACAAATGATGGTACAGCTGCTTATGATTTACCTTCAGGCATACTTCCGGTAGAGTTTGGCGACTTTACAGCACAAAAGCAAGGCAACACTTCTTTGTTAAAATGGACAACTGTTCAGGAATCTAATACTGATAAATTTATTGCAGAAAGAAGTGCTGATGGAAAAAATTATTCTTCTATCGGTACAGTAACTGCAGCTGGTAACAGTGCAGTTAAAACGTCTTATCAGCTAATAGATCAGCAGCCTTTTAATGGAAATAATATTTACAGAATTAAAGAATTTGATAAAGATGGCAAGTTCAATTTATCAGATTTGCGCGCATTAAATTTTGCAGATCTCAAACCATATATTCAGATATCTCCAAACCCGGCAAAAAATATTGTTACAATTAATATCCCGGGAAATAATCAAAATCTTACTGTAAAATTATTAAGCAGTAATGGTCAGTTATTAATTAATAAAAAATTAGATGGCGAAACGTTAAAGCTTGATGTTTCAACATTAGCGGCGGGTGTTTATAATATTACAATAGATGGCAAAGGTTACTCGGCAAAATATAAAATTGTAATTCAGTAAAAATTAATACAAATAAAATCCTGCTCATTGCGGGATTTTTTTACATCATTATTTTAAACAGTTTATTTACATATTACCTTATCAATCTTAATTACATTTACGCATACTATAATAATTTCAGCCAGATGAAAAAAATATTGTTTCTTTTTATTTTATCCTTTTGCATTTTTAATGCGCACGCACAAAATCCTATCTATTATTTATTGGTTGGCACATATACTGATGGCGGCGCTACCGATGGAATTTATATTTATCGTTTTAATCCTAACAAGGCTGAAGTAACTTTTGTAAGTAAGACAAGTGGTGTTGAAAATCCTTCCTGGTTATGTGTTTCAAAAGATGGAAAATTTGTTTACAGTGTAAATGAAAATAGTGGCGATAAACCCGGTGGTGCAAGTGCTTTTGCTTTCGACAAAAAGAAAGGCGCACTCACTTTTTTAAACAAACAACCTACTGATGGATTGGCGCCTGCGCATATTAATATTGATGTAAGCGGTAAGAATATTATTACTGCAAATTATAATGGTGGAAATATTACTGTATTTAAAACTGGTGCAGACGGCACACTGCAACCGCATATACAAGTTATAGGTCATGAAGGTTATGGTGTGAATGTGCAGAGACAGGAAATGCCGCATCCGCATGAAGTTGTTTTTTCGCCGGATGAAAAATATTTGTTTTCACCAGATCTTGGCAACGATAGATTATATCAATATAATTTTAATGGCAATGATGCAAGTAAAGTATTAACTGAAGGTGACTCTGCTTATTATACTGTAGATGATGGATTTGGTCCGCGCCACATTGTTTTTAGTCCTGATGAAAAACATGCTTATTTATTAACTGAACTTTCAGGCCAGATAATCGTTTACAATTATGCAAACGGAAAATTAACCCCGGTTCAAACAATTGCATCAACCACAACTGGTGATAAAAATGATAAGGGTTGTGCTGAAATTGTTATTTCACCAAACGGAAAATTTTTATACGCTTCCAATCGCGGTACTGCAAATGATATTTCGTTATTCAAAGTACAAACAGACGGAACGTTATTAGCAAACGGTCACCAGGCAGTTGGCGCAAATCCGCGCAGTATTATGGTTGATCCTACAGGAAGATTTTTTCTGGCTGCAAGTCAAACCGGAAACAGCGTTCAAATATTTACCATAAATAAAAATTATGGATTATTGGAAAATGGAAGTACATTAATTTCTGATGTACAAAAACCTGTTTGCCTGCAAATGACACCGGTTAATTAAAATATTTTTTTTGTATTTAGAATAATGTTTGAATTCCGTTGGCAATTTTAAATTCTTGTTGAAGCAGCCATTTTTTTCTCCATAATCCACCGCCATAACCGGTTAAACTTTTATCGCTGCCCATAACACGATGACAAGGAATTATTATAGCTATTTTATTTTTGCCAATGGTTGCCGCAACAGCGCGCACAGCTTTTTCATCGCCAATACTTTCACTTATATCAAGATAAGAAACAGTTTTACCAAAAGGTATCTGCAATAATTCTCCCCAAACTTTTAACTGAAAATAAGTGCCTGGCTGATGAACAGGTATATCAAAAGCTTTTCTTTTACCGCTAAAAAATTCTATCAATTGTTCTGTGCACTGATGCATTATTTCACTTATACCCGGCTCGCCATGAATCATTTGATCGGGCTTATCAATAAAACTTAACTCAGCAATATAATTATCTGTGCCGGCAATTTTAAGCATACCAATCGGGCTTTGATAATATGTATAATAGAGATCACTCATTCAATTTTTATTGACAGTTTTTAATTTTTCTGGTTTGCATAAATTTACATCTCTCAATGGTTATCCTACTTTCATTCCATTAGCAACTTTTCTTTCGGGCTGTAATAAAACAACATTATTATCTTCATCGTAAATACCAAGCAACAAACATTCACTAAAAAAATTTCCTATTTGCTTTACAGGAAAATTTATAACTGCAATAACCTGCTTATTCATTAAAACTTCTTTGTTATAAAAATGTGTTATCTGTGCTGATGATTTTTTAATTCCCGCATCACCAAAATCAATCGTTAACTGGTAAGCAGGTTTTTTTGCATTTAGAAAATCTTTTACATCTGTTATTGTTCCGCAACGCATATCAATTTTTTTAAAATCGTTCCAGCTTATCATACATTTTTTTTATACTGATTTTTACTTCAATTTGCAAGATTGTTAACCAATTGTAATTTATAAACAAATTTTAAAAATTATACAAATGAAAAGAAATGCAACCTCCGTTTGGAGTGGTTCTGGTAAAGAAGGCAAAGGAACACTTACAACTCAAAGTGGAACGCTTAACAATACGCAGTATTCTTATAAGTCAAGATTTGAAGAAGGCACGGGCACTAACCCTGAAGAACTGATAGCCGCAGCACATGCCGGTTGTTTTAATATGAAATTAAGTTTCGTAATAGGCAACGCTGGTTTAACACCAGAGAAGCTTGAAACAACCGCGGTTATAAATTTTGTTGATGGCGTACTTACAGAGTCTCATCTTAAAGTTATTGCAAAAGTGCCAGGTATTACCAAAGAAAAATTAGATGAATGTGTAAAAGATGCTGAAGAAAATTGCCCTATAAGTAAAGTATTAAATTTAAAAATTACTTCTGAAACAACGCTGGAAGAATAATTTATATACTAATTAAAAGGATTATTGTTTTTACAGTAATCCTACTCAATCTTACATTACCAAGCCAATGTTTACCAGCTAATATATTTTTAAGAATGAAGATTATCCTGCTTGTTATAATGTGTTTAATAACACAAGAAATTTTTGCATCACTTGTGCTGCATCAACCAATAGATAGTTCTTTATTGAATTTAAATAAATCGGCAATAGATAATTCTTCAATTCAACATACAAAATTTAAAAAAAGAAATTTAAGTTTTCGTGAAAGAGCTGGCTGGTTTCTTATAAAGCATAAAATTGTAAAACCTAAAAACAATCGCAAAAACGATTTTAATTTTTGGGGACTTTTATTAGGAGTTCTATTGGCTCCTGTTGGTGTTGCCATTGCATACATTGCAACAAAAAATAAAAGTTTTCGCAGGTGGTCTGTTGTTGGTTGTATAACAGATCTTGGTGTAGCAATTCTTTTCTTAATTACAATAATAATTGTTATCGGCGCTTTTTAGCCAGAAAATTATTTGCTTAACAAAGAAACAAGCTGCAGCAATTCGTTGCGCTTATATATTTTTTGTGGTGAATCAAAGCAACAGGCAAGTTCTTGTAATAAAACCTGTATAACTTTTACTGCTGATAAAGGTTTAAAATGCGAAGCCGTCGGCGCAACATTTATGCGTTTAAAATAATTCTCTACATCTTTATGCGTAAACGGCTGCCCGGTTGTTGCATCAACATAAAAATGAATTTTCTTTTGCGGGTTGCCATTGTATGTATCAGAATCGTAATCGTTATTAAAAAATGCAAGCACAAACTGGCGCGGAATATTTATTGCTTTAACCGGCATAGCCAGCAACTCAGACAATACTAAATACAATATTCCATTAGATAATGTATTGCCTTTGCGCGCCTGCAAAACTTTATGAATAAAAAAATCATCAGGGTTTGTATAACCAACTTCAGCACCTTTTAAATTATAATAATTATATACAATGCTTGAGATAACGTTTGCCTGTTCCAGCGGCGTAAGAAAACTATTTAATTCAAGCCAAACATTGCGGCGTATTTTTTCTATTTCCTGTATTACGGGTGAAGTTTGCAGATCAGGATACTGAAATCTTGCAACAAGTAAAGCGCCAAATAAAAGATCATGATATGCGCTGTTTTTCCATTCAGTAAGATCGCTTATAAGATCAGTATAATGCAGGCGATGAATGATCATTTCGATTCTTTCCTGCACCGCTTCGCTAACTGTATGTTCCCACAAATTTTCAAGATTAGGAATAATTATTTTTCCGTAGTCAACTATGCGGCTGCTTACTGTTGTAAATACTTCTTCATCCGGATCATCAATCAGGTTTAATAAAGCTGTAATCTCAGATGTTGCACGCATAATCATACACAAGCTAATTACATTTTGTTTTAGTTGTAATAGAAACTACTCCACACATTGTGAATATTTAACGTGATGTTTATACCCTAAATTGTTTACAAAAAGATCTTGTATTTATATATACGAACAGCTTAACCTTTTCGCTTCCTGCCTGAAGATTTTTTTGGAGGATTTGCTTTTAGCTCTTCAATTATTTGGTTTGCTTCTTCTATGCTTAATTCTACTGCACGCTGCTGCTGTTCTTTTGAAAGTTTGTAATTGCGCAACCCTTGTTTTATGTAAGGCCCGTAAGGACCCTTTAAGATTTGAATCTTTTCTTTTTCAAAAACCTTTATGGTACGTTCATCTTTTGCTTTGCGCTTTTCTTCAATAATTGGTGTAGATTCTTCAAGCGTAATAGTGTATGGATCGTACTCTTTGCTTAGCGAATAAAACTTTTTATCATGTGCGATAAAAGGTCCGAAGCGCCCGATACTTATAGATACATCTTCACTTTCAAATTTACCAAGATTACGTGGCAGTTTAAAAAGATCCATTGCTTCCTCAAGCGAAATCGTTTCTATACTTTGAGTTGATTTAAGCTTTGCAAACTTTGGTTTCTCTTCATCATTTACTTCACCAATTTGCACCATTGGTCCGTATCTGCCCATTCGTGCAAAAACTTTCTTTCCTGATGCTGCATCCAAACCTAATTCTCTTTCTCCTTTCGCACGCTCTGCATTTTCGAGTGTATTATCTACATCAATCTTAAATGGTTTATAAAAACCATCAATTGTTTTCGTCCATTGTTTTTGCCCGTTTGCAATCTCATCGAATTCTTCTTCAATCCTGGCAGTAAAACCATAATCCATCACATCACTAAAGTATTCTTTTAAAAAATCCGTAACCACCAAACCCAGATCTGTTGGAAATAATTTTGAGCGCTCTGCACCAGTTGTTTCCTGTTCGGTAATTTTTTTTATTGCTTCGTCTTTTAAAATAATTATTCTGAAATCTCTGCGTATGCCTTCTTTATCTCTCTTTTCAACATAACCTCTTTTTAGTACAGTTGAAATAGTAGGCGCGTATGTTGATGGACGACCAATGCCGAGCTCTTCTAATTTTTTTACAAGTGATGCTTCTGTATATCTTGGCGCAGGTCTTGTAAATCGTTCTATAGCTTTAAGTTCATTTAATTTTAATGTTTGATTAATGTTTAATGGCGGCAACATTCCTTCTGCATCATCTTCCGCGCTATCTTCTTCATCTTTATCTTCAATATAAACTTTTAAAAAACCATCAAATTTTAAAACTTCGCCTTGTGCAGTTAATTCGTCTTTGCTGGTTGAAATAGAAATTTTTGCGATTGTTTTTTCCAGTTCTGCATCAGCCATTTGGCTTGCTATCGTACGTTTCCATATTAGTTCATACAAACGTTTTGTATCTGCATCATCAACCGATGTTGTTTCCATGTATGTTGGGCGAATGGCTTCATGCGCTTCCTGTGCAGATTCGTTTTTTGTTTTGTATTTACGCTGCTGTAAATATTTTTTTCCATATTGTTTGTTGATGCGTAATTCAATATCTTCTAAAGCAGTGTCACTTAAATTCACACTATCTGTACGCATATAACTTATGTTACCGCTTTCATATAATCTTTGTGCGAGCAACATAGTTTTACTAACGCTGTAACCAAGTTTACGGCTGGCTTCCTGTTGCAATGTTGATGTTGTAAATGGTGCTGAAGGAGATTTTTTTGCAGGTTTAACCTGTATATCATTTACTATATAATTTGCGCCTTTACAACTTTGTAAAAAACTTTCGGCATCTTCTGCATTTTTGCGCCTGCTGCCTTCAGCTTTAAAATTTACACTGCGTTTATTTATATCTTCTGCATTAAAACTGGCTTCAATTTTAAAACTGCTTACAGTTGTAAATGCATTTATTTCTCTTTCTCTATCTGCAATTAAACGCACAGCAACACTTTGCACTCTGCCTGCACTTAAAGAATTGCGCATACTTATCTTCCGCCATAAAACCGGGCTAATTTCAAAACCAACAATCCTGTCAAGAATTCTGCGTGCCTGTTGCGCATCAACAAGATTCATATCGACTGTACGTGGATTCTTTACAGCGTTTTGAATTGCATTCTTTGTTATTTCATGAAAAACAATACGTTTTGTTTTTGTTGGATCGAGCCCGAGCACTTCGCACAAATGCCAGCTTATTGCTTCACCTTCCCTGTCTTCATCCGTTGCCAGCCAAACTTCATCAGCCTTTTTTGCGAACTGCTTTAATTCTTTTACAACCTTCTGTTTATCTTCAGGAATTATATAACGCGGTGCATAGTTTTGTTTAATATCAATGCCCATATCATCTTTCTCAAGATCACGAATATGCCCATAGCTGCTCTTAACTTCAAAATCAGCTCCCAATATTTTTTCTATTGTTTTTGCTTTTGCCGGACTTTCTACTATCAATAAGTTTTTTGCCATAATTATTTACTGATTGACTTCTTTATGCAACTATTCTATATTCTTTACTGCTACGATGGATGCAATATTAAACAAACAAATTAGAAACGCAGGTTCGTAAAAATTTTTGAACTATTAATATGATTACAATTTATTAATAAACTTTTACGAACAATCGTGTTAAATTTTTGTTGCTAAAAAAATTAAACAACTGTTTAATTTAGATTTTACATTTGCATTTCGAAATTTTTTGTGAGCGTGTTTAAGTGAGTTATTTTTTTGATCAGGCATTTAAATTATGAGTAAGCAAGTAGTATTCGTTTTCTTAATATTTATTTTTTTCAATAACCTATCAGCAAAAGCACAGAGCAAAGATTCATTGCTTTCTGAAGCGAGTTTGAATGAGTGTGTGCAATATGCTTTAGTGCATCAGCCAACAATTAAACAGGCGCAAATTGATGAGAAGATAATTAATGCCGATATTAAAACACGATTGGCAGACTGGTACCCGCAAATTGCATTGGATTATTCTATCCAGCATTATTTTAAATCGCCTGAAACCATTACACCAACCGGAAATTATTCAGCTGTAAAAAATATTTCTGCTGCTTACTTTTCACTCAATCAAAATATTTTTAATCAGGATGTTTTGCTGGCAAGCAGAACAGCAAGTGATGTGCGGCTTCAATCAAAACAAATCACTGCAAACGATAAAATTTATATAACACTTAATGTTAGCAAATCATTTTATGATGTGTTGCTTTCGCGGCAGCAAATTGATTTAGTTGACCAGGATATTTCAAGACTGGACAGAACAGTTAAGGATACTTATAATCAATATAAAGCTGGTGTTGTAGATAAAACAGATTATAAACGTGCACGGATTTCGCTTAACAATGCAGTGGCTGAAAAAAAGCAATACCAGGAAGCGCTTACCGCAAAATTTTCTGTGTTGAAATTATTGATGGGTTATCCGCAACAATCAACTTTTAATCTTGTTTATGACAGCCCTAAACTGCAAAGCGAAATTTATATTGATACCCTGCAACAGGTAGATTATACCAACCGCATTGAATTTAAAATATTACAAACACAACAGAGTTTATTGCAATCAAATTTGAAATATTATAAATGGAGTTTTTTGCCAACTTTATCTGCCTTTGCAAATTATAATTTGTCTTATGCCAATAATAGTTTAGGAAAAATATACAGCCAAACTTATTCATCATCATATATTGGATTAACGTTAAACTTCCCGATTTTTGAAGGCGGCAAACGAATATGGCAAATACGCGGCGCCAATCTTGAGCTTGACAGGTTGCAGTATAATTTTGTTTCGCTGCGCGATTCTATACAATCAGAATATACACAGGCATTATCAACGTATAAATCTTATTTGAATGATTACAGCGTGCAACATGATAATCTTGATCTTGCCAATGATGTTTATAATACCATCTATTTACAATATAAAGCAGGCGTTAAAACATATCTTGATGTAATAATTGCTGAAAGTGATTTACGTACTACACAAGTAAATTATCTGAATGCATTATACCAGGTTTTAAGCAGCAAGTTTGATGTAGAAAAAGCATTGGGCACACTAACATATTAATGTATGAAACAGTTAATACAATTTTTATTTTTTGTTTTAATTATAACCATAACATCCTGCGGTAAAAAAGATTCCACGCAACAACAGGCACCTCCGCCGGCTATTAATGTAAATCTTGATACTGTAAACGAAGGAACTGCTATTTACTATGATAATTATCCTGCAACAATAACGGCATTAGTGCAGGTAGATATTAAACCACAGGTATCTGGTAATATAACAGGCGTATTTTTTCAGGACGGCGATCATGTAAGAAAAGGACAAAAATTATATACCATAGATCAGCAACAATATGCCGGTGCATATAACGAGGCGGTAGCTAACTTAAACGTTCAAAAAGCAAATCTTGTTAAGGCACAAAAAAACGCAGACCGATATCTTGAATTGCAAAAAAACGATGCAATTGCATCTCAAACTGTTGATAATGCTTTGGCAGATTTAGACGCTTCAAAAATGGAAGTAAATGCTGCGCAGGCTAACGTGCAAACAGTTGAAACCAATTTAAAATATACAACTATTTATTCGCCAATAGATGGTACAATCGGAATTTCACAGGTAAAGATTGGAACTTCTGTATATGCACAAACATTATTAAATACTATTTCAACTGATAGCCCTATTGCTGCAGATATAGCAATTGATCAAACACTGATACCAAAATTTACTATCCTGCTTAATAAAATTACTTCAAAAGAAGATTCAACTTTTACAGTAACACTCCCGGATGGTACAATATATGCTAACCCCGGATACATTAGTCTACTTGACCGTGCAGTAGAACCAACTACAGGAACAATACGCGCAAGAATTGTTTTTCCTAATCCTGAAAAGATGTTAAAGGTTGGTGCTACTGCCAATGTACGTGTTGAAAATAAAAGTGCTTCAAATACTATTATTATACCTTATAAATGTATTGTTGAACAGTTGGGAGAATATTTTGTTTACCAGGTTCACGACACTATTGCCTTGCAAAAAAAAGTTTCTCTGGGTGATAAAATCAATGGAATGGTGATAATTCAAAATGGATTAAAAGCGGGAGATATTATTGTATCAGATGGCGTGCAAAAATTAAAAGACAGCAGTGCTATAAATACAGGTAATCCTAAAGCACCACCACAAAATTCTAAAGCGCAGAAATAAAATATTTATAAATTATTGTATTGAAGTAACATAGATGAAAGCTTAAATCAACAATTAGATTCAAGCTAAAATTTAAAGCATTATGAGTGAAACTTCATCAAATGTATTTCTTAGGCGACCGGTAACAGCCATCGTAATTTCAATCGTTTTAGTTATGGTTGGAACGCTGGCAATTATAAATATGCCTATCAGCCAGTATCCAAATATTACTCCGCCAACGGTTCAGGTAACAAGTAATTTTACAGGAGCTGATGCACAAACCGTTGAACAAACTACAACCACGCCGATTGAAACGCAAATTAACGGTGTGCCGGGTATGGCATATATGCAAAGCAACAGCGCTAATAACGGACAATCAAGTATTACAGCAACCCTAAATATTGGCGTAGATCCTGACATAGTTGCGCTGGATATTCAAAACCGTGTTGGCATTGCTACGCCAACGTTGCCAAGCCAGGTTCAGAAATTAGGCGTTACTACGCTAAAGCGTAATCCAAGTATATTAATGCTGGTTGCTATATATTCTCCAAAAGGTTCACACAGCATTCCTTTTATGGATAATTATGCGAACATTTATGTGCGGGATCAATTGTTGCGCGTTCCCGGTGTTGGTGATGTGTTTAGCCGCGCTGATAATTTTAGTATGCGCGTTTGGTTGCAGCCTGATAAACTTGCACAACTTGGTTTAACATACGCTGATATTCAAAATGCCATTAATGAACAAAATCTGCAGGTAGCTGCCGGTTCCGTTGCTTCGCCGCCTCAAAATTCAACTTCACCTTTTGAGTTTACTGTTTTTACAAACAGCCGGCTTACAACTGAAAAAGATTTTGGAAATATTATTGTGCGTTCCAACCCGCAGGATAATTCTATTGTTTATCTTAAAGATGTTGCACGTATACAATTAGGTAAAGTAAGCTATACTTCTAATTCTTTTGTAGATGGAAAAAGAGCTTCTTATTTATTGGTTTATCAAGCGCCAAATAGTAATGCCTTGCAAACTGCTGATGGTGTTTATGCTGCAATGGAAAATATGAAAAGATATTTTCCTGCAGATATATCTTACCTGGTTCCTTTCGAATCTGTAACCGTTGTAAAAGTTTCTATAAGTGATGTTGTTCATACGCTGTTAATCGCGCTATTGCTTGTAACCATAGTTGTATTTCTTTTCCTGCAAAACTGGCGTTCAACATTAATTCCTGTATTAGCAATTCCAGTAGCAATAGTAGGCACATTTATATTTTTTATACCGCTGGGCTTTACCATTAATACACTTACCATGTTTGGTTTTGTGTTAGCTATTGGTATTGTGGTTGATGATGCTATTGTTGTGGTTGAAGCTGTTCAGCATTATATAGATACTGAAGGACTTTCTGCAAAAGAAGCAACTGCAAAAGCTTTAAAAGACATTACCGGACCTGTAATAGCTATCGCTTTAATTCTTGCTGCGGTATTTGTACCTGTAGGTTTTATACCAGGTATTGTGGGCAGATTGTATCAGCAATTTGCTATTACAATTGCTATTTCAGTTTTGCTATCTGCATTTATTGCATTATCGCTTACACCCGCTTTATGTTCCTTATTATTAAAGCCACACCATATAGATGAAAAATCAAAAGGGTTAAATAAATTTTTTTACAAGTTCAATGTTGGTTTTGAAAAATTTACTAAATCATATACTTCAGGTGTAAAGGCATGGATTAAAAGAGCTACACTTGTTATAATATTACTGATATGTATTTTTATTGCAGATGGATTATTGTTTTCACATAAGCCAACAGGTTTTATTCCCACGGAAGATGATGGCCGCTTAATAATGACTTTTGAAACGCCCGAATCCGGCTCTACCACACGAAGCCTGGAAGTAATAGATAGCATGATGAAGAAGGCGCAATCAGTTCCCGGTGTTTTACATGTGGCAGCATTAGGTGGTATAAACTTTTTAACGGGTGGTGCAAAGTCAAACAGCGGTAGTATGTTTATGCAATTAAAACCGTGGGATCAAAGAAAGAAATCATCAGAAAAAGTTGATGGTATTGTTGCCGAATTAAACAAACGTTTTGCATCCATTAAGCAGGCAAGAATTATTGTTGTAAAACCACCTGCCATTCCGGGTTTAGGTAACGCCGGCGGCTTTAGTATCCAGATAGAACAAAGGCAATCCAATGATAGCATTAAAGATTTTTCAAAAGTTGTAAACAACTTTATAGCCGAGTTAAAAAAGCAGCCTGAAATAGATAATAGTCCGCAAGGTGCATTTAGTTTTTTTACTGCAAACACGCCGGCTTATCAAGTAAATGTAGATCGTGATAAAGCGAAAAAACTTGGTCTTAATCTATCTGATATTTACAATACCATGCAAATGTATATGGGCAGTACTTACATAAACCAGTTAACAATTTATGGAAGAAATTTCTATGTTGTTGCGCAGGCAGATACTGCTTTCAGAAAAGATATTTCAGAGATTGGTAATTATTATGTAAAAAATTCTGCCGGCAAAATGGTGCCTTTAAGTTCTGTGGTAAGTTATAAGATTACAGAAACGGCGCCACTTGTTTCGCATTTTAATATTTACAGAAGTGCAGAAGTTGATGGCAGTGCAAAACAAGGTTATAGCAGCGGGCAGGCTTTAGAAGCCCTGAAACGTTTAGGGGATAAATTACCCGAAGGTTATGGTTATGAATTTTCAGGGCTTAGTTTACAGGAGCTCAAATCCGGATCAAGCTCAGTTTATATTTTCGCTTTATCAATCGTATTTGTATTCTTATTTTTGTCTGCTTTATACGAAAGCTGGGCAGTTCCGTTTTCCGTATTGCTTGCAGTGCCCATCGGAGTTTTGGGTGCTATACTTACGCTTACTTTAATACCGCGGTTAACAAATAATGTTTACGCACAAATTGGGTTAATTACATTAATTGGTTTATCTGCAAAAAATGCAATTCTTATTGTTGAATATGCAAAGGAAAGAGTTGATAGAGGCATTTCTGTTGTTGACGCAACCTTACAAGCCGTAAGCCTTCGTCTTCGTCCTATCTTAATGACGTCTATTGCATTCTTATTAGGCGTGCTGCCGTTAGCGCTTGCTTCCGGTGCAAGTTCAATTGCGCGTAACACTATTGGATGGACGGTTTTTGGTGGTATGCTTGCAGCAACATCACTGGCAATTTTTGTAGTTCCTGTTTTATTTGTTGTGATAACAAAGGTTTCTTATGGAAAGAAAAAGCTTGAAAAATTAAAAGCAGAAGCTGATAAAAATGATAAGCCTGATGATAAGGATAATAAAAAACCTAACGATGCAAATACTGACGATACAGAATCTTCATCAGGTAAAGTTTAGAAATTATTTTATTGCTTAATATCGCTTGCGTCTATTTTTACGTTTAATAAAAATATTGCTTGCTGTTAATCTAACTACAGGCAAATTAATCACTACCAAAACTATATATCTGTATGCGAATACCACTTGTGCGAAAACAATTAAAAATTTATCCTGATCTCAAACGGGTAATAGCACGTTTTTTTTATAATGGCGAAGAAAGAGCAGGGAATGTTATTAAAGCGGTAATGCAAATGAGTGATGAAGATTTAGAAGAAGCTTTATCTTCCATCTTAAGAGAATTTGCAAGAAGACACAGAAGTATTACACGCGTATTTGAAAAAAATTTTGAAGCTATAACAGATATTCTTGTATCACTTAATTTAAAAAAAGAAGAATTATCGTTAAGCCGTAAATTGGTAATCGGCTCTTATTTCACGCATGAATATTCGATTGAATCTGCTGCATTTTTTAATCCTTCTATTGTAGAAGCGCCAGATCAATCAGATTTGCATGAAGGCGAAAAAAGAGTAATACTTAGTTTTCGCGCCGTTGGAGAAGGACATATTTCTTCTATCGTTTTCAGGCGTGCTACGTTAGATCTGGATAATAATATTTCGCTATCCAGCCCGGGGTTATTAATTAATGAAGCAGATATAATAAGAAAGATGTTTTTGCAAGAGCAGAATCACTTGACAATATTAGCAACGATTTAATAAAAGCATTACAAGATAACTTACCTGAAAATTTTGATTACAGCACGTTAAAGAAAACTGTAACTGACTTAAAAGAAAACGCCAGTGATGAATGGAAAATGGGTCTTGAAAGAGTTTTGTGGCTTGCAGATTCATATCATTATATTCATTTTTCTTTGGATACAGATGTTTCAGACAGAGTAATTTTTCCTATTTCAGAATTTGAAATGAAGGGCGTTGAAGATGCGCGTTTTGTGCAGTTTAAAGATAATGGCAGCAGTACTTATTATGCTACTTATACAGCTTTTGATGGAACGAATATTCAGCCAAAACTTTTAGAAACAAAAAATTTTTATGATTTTAAAGTAATGCCTTTATACGGAAAAGGTGCACAAAATAAAAATCTTGCATTGTTCCCGCGCAAAATAAATGGAAAGTATGCAATGCTTTCACGTATTGACGGCGTGAATAATTACATTATGTTTTCTGATAAAATAAATGTATGGGAAAATCCGCAAAAATTACAGGAACCAAAACATCCCTGGGAATTAATACAAATTGGTAATTGCGGCTCTCCTATCGAAACAAGAAAAGGTTGGTTATTAATTACACACGGTGTTGGTTCTATGCGCAGGTATTGTTTAGGTGCAAGTCTTTTTGATCTTAGTGATCCCACAAAAGAAATTGGCAGGCTAAAGGAGCCATTATTAACTGCAAAAGATGATGAACGTGAAGGTTATGTTCCGAATGTATTATATACGTGTGGCAGCATTGTACATAATAATGAATTAGTGATTCCTTATGGATTGAGTGATTATGCAACAGCCTTTGCCACTGTGCCACTTGATCCTTTACTTGAAAAAATTATTTCAGACGGAACTGATTAGCTTACTGAATTATTTTCTCATACACTTTAATATAAGCATCAATCATTTTATTATAACTGAATTTTTCAGTTGCATAATCGTAACAATTTTTACGATTGATAGTTGAAATATTTTTCACCGCTTCAATTGCTTCATCTGCATTATTCACAAGAAACCCTGAAACATTATTTTCTACTAATTCAGGCATTGAGCCGCGGTTATAAGCGATAACCGGCGTGCCGCAAAACATAGCTTCAGCAACGCTTAAACCAAATGGTTCATTAAAATAAATAGGATGTAATAATGCAGAGGCATTGCCTAATAATGTTTCTCTTTTTTCAGCATTTGCATGTCCGGCAAAAATTATGTCATCATTATTTATAAACGGTTTTACCTTTTCGTTGTAATAATTTTCATCCTGAATAATACCTGCAATAATTAATTGCATTTTATTTTGCTTAGCAATTTGTATAGCGTCATACGTTCCTTTATCAGGATGTATTCTTCCGAAAAATAACAGATAATCTTTTGGTATTTCTATGTAATCAAAATTTTCTTTTTGAATGCCATGATAGATTGTAGCAATATAATTTAATGCTGGATTTCTGTCTGCATTACTTATAGAAACATAATGAGAAGTATCATTATATTTTTTATAAACAGGAATAATTTTTTCTGATGAAAAACCATGTATGGTTGTAAGCACCGGCGTTTTTATCAATCTTGAATAGGTAAGCGGGAGAAAATCAAAATTGTTATGAATAATATCGAATGATGAAGACTGCTCCATCAAATAACTTATGTGCAAACACTCTGCAACCTTAGCATCTAAAGTTTTATCTTCTTCATAACCGCGTTCAATAACGCCATTAGTTTTTGCTGCTGAAAAAGAATTTCTTGTTGCAAATAATGTTACGTCTAATCCTCTTTTTGCAATGCCTTCTGCAATATTGGAAGCCACTTGTTCCCACGGACCATAATGTTCCGGCGGTGTGCGCCATGCAACTGGAGAAAGTACAGCTATCTTCACTAAAAATTTTAATTATTGAATACTTATTTATTATTACAAAAGCATTCAGTTATTCTTTTACTTCTCATTACATTAGTGATAATTCTTTTGCATGATCTGCTTCCGCAGATTTTTTATATTCATATTCACTTTCCATTGCCTTTAAAACAGTAAGATGTGAAATTAAATAAGCAAGTGTGCTTTCTGCACCCTGGTTACGGTTTACACCATTAAATTGCAATCCATCACAACATCCATGCGTTTCATGATCATACAAAGGAATATGCAATTCATTCTCACCAAGAAACCACATAAAAGAAGTAAACATCATTTCAATGTAAGCAGCATCTTTTGTAAGATAATAAGCTTCTTCAAATAACAATACCATTGCCATTACTTCAATTGCCTGCTGATCGAAAGGCGGCAAATTTCCATTTTTTGTAAGCCAGCCATTATTGCCAACCGGTGTAAAATATTTTTGTGAAAAAGTTTTCTCCTTTAAAAAATCTATTGTTTTTAAAGCCGTTTCTTTCACTTTTATATTGCCTGTTATTTCGCTGCTATGCAATAAAGCAAGTGGTAAAATTCCATTATCATACGTCATCACATTTTCAAACCAATGCCAATCTTCGGTTGATTCTCTTTTTAACGCTTCCATTAAATTATTTGTAAGATCAATAAGCGTGTGAATCATATTTTCATCTGACTGGTGATATTTCAAATAATGGCAAACGCCGATAATTGTATTTGAAACACCTCTTACATCTTTTAATTCTTTAAAAACATCAACAGACTTATTAAAAAGTTCACTGGCAAATTCGCGGTAAGAATTATTTGGTGCGTAACGAACAAGATAGCCCAATGCCCAAATGTTTCTGCCAAAAGAATCTTCTGAACCCATTTCATCAAGATATGATCTATTGAAATGAAGAAAATTTCTGAAATGGCCGCCATCTGTTTGCATGTAATGCACAAAGCTTAAATAAATTGGCAACAATCGCAAAGCCTCGGGCGATTTTAATTGACGATAAGCCATTGTTACCATTAGTAGTGCACGTGTATTATCATCAAGACAATAACCTTCTTTTAAATTTGGTATTCCGTATTTAGCGTGCTGTACAATACCTGTGCTATCAGTAAGTCTTTGTACATGCGTTAAATTGAAAACAGGAAAATCATCTGCATCAGGAAAACGTATATGCGCAGATAGTTGTTTATGATAACGTGTTGCTTCCGCAGCAAGTTCCCAATATCTTGATCCGATGCGTGGCCATTTTAAATGCTGTCCATATTGATAAGCATTATGTTTCACCTGGTCGAGTTCCTGCGGGTTATCAAGTAATTCATTTAAAACTTCGCTTAAAACTTCGCTGTTTTTAAAAGGAAAAAATTTACCCCTGTTATCTGCAAGCAATTCCTGTGCATGCCAATATGGTGTTGATACAACTGCTGCACCTGCACCAACTGCATAAGATAAAGTTCCACTGGTTATTTGTGCTTCATTGTTATAAGGTGTAATATAAATTTCAATTTCTTTCAGCCAGCCAAAAAGCTGTTCATCACTAACAAATTTGTTTATAAAATAAATATTGTTCTCAACCTTTAACTGTACAGCAAGCCGCTTTAAGTAGTTACGATACTCTTCGCCTGATTGACGCACAATTGCAGGATGTGTGTTACCCAATATCACATATAAAACATCAGGATGTTTTTCAACTACAGCAGGTAATGCTTTTATAACAGTTTCAAGCCCTTTATTGCGGCTTAATAAACCAAAGGTTAACAACAACTTCCTGTTTTTAAATTTGAACAGATCTTTTTGCACCTGTAAATTTTCTTCAATTGCAGGTACACCATGTTCTATAATAATTATTTTGTCTGTTGAAACCTGGTAAATATCTTTTAAAAACTCAGCCGCCATATTACTCATTACAACTACTTTAAATGCGGTTGTAGCTATTTCCTGCAAAATTGTTTTTTGCAGAAAAGATGGATCTTTTAATACTGTGTGTAACGTAACAATGTATGGTGTAGTAAGCCTGTTTAAAAGAGAAAGAATATAAATGCCGCTTTCACCACCAAAGATTCCATATTCATGCTGCAACACACAAACATCAATATCGCTATCATTTATAAAATCTGCAGCTTTTATATAACCTTGCTGATCTTCCTGATTGATTGTAAAAATAACTTCGGACGGATATGCGTAATCACTTTTAAAATCATTCATTGCAATTACAACAGTATCATTGTTAGCAAAATTGCTACCTTCATGTATTGCATGTATTAAATTTTGTGTAAAGGTTGCAATACCACATTCCCTCGGAGAAAAAGTGCCAATAAATCCTAATTTCATTTATTAAATTTAGTTATAGATATATTTAAAATTGATGTATGGCAATTACTATGCTAATTGTGATTAAATAAATTTTACTACTTAATCAAATAAATTAATTGCTTGTTTATTGATAATAATTTTCATTGTAGATAATACGTAACGTTTTATTTAAAAAAACTTACGTTGTTAAAAATCACTTTCTTTGTTTAATGCATAAATATGCTGTTATAGTGGCAGGAGGCGCCGGTAAGCGCATGAGAAATATTGTGCCAAAGCAATTTTTATTATTAAAGAATAAACCTATGCTTTGGTACTCAGCAGATACTTTTTTTCGTGCGTATAATGACATAGAAATTATTCTTGTTTTACCGCAGCAGCATATTGAAATAGGAAATTCTATTGCAGCAGATTTTAAACAAAGTAGTTATATAAAAATTGTTGCTGGTGGTGATACAAGATTTCATTCAGTACAAAGCGGTTTAAATGAAGTAAAAGAAAAATCTGTTGTGTTTGTGCATGACGCAGTACGTTGTTTAGTTTCAGTTCCATTAATTCAAAGATGTTATAAACAAGCGCTTGAAAAAGGAAGCGCTGTGCCTGCAGTTGCAGCAACAGATAGTATTAGAATTCTAAACGGATCACATCATACAGTTGCAGACAGGAAGCAAGTGCGCATTATACAAACACCGCAAACTTTTTTAAGTGAAATAATTTTACCTGCATTTAATGAAGCATACAATGATGCATTTACTGATGAAGCAACTGTTGTAGAAGCTTATGGCATTAAAGTATTTTTAACTGAAGGTGAATATGAAAATATAAAAATTACACGCCCCGTAGATATGATGATTGCCGAAAGAATTTTAGAAGAAAGATCACTGTTTAAACAATCGTAAAGGAAATCTGAGGTTGTTTAAATGCATTTTAAAATAAGGTTGATTAACACCGCCAAAACCTTTATAAAAAAATTCTATGCCGGGAATATCTGATCCTTCAAAATCAAGCATCATTCCGCTATGTGAAAACTCTTTTATTAACTCATTATATAAAAAAGCGCCCGCAGATTGTTGCCTTGCATTTTGTGTAGCAATCATCATTAAATTATAATACCTGCGTGCATCTTTTATCAATAGCACACTTGCCAGCAATTCATCTTTATTAATTATGCGGCGAACAACAACATTATTTTCTTCATGTTTAAAATTGCACAATGATGAAAAATTTTCATAATCATTTTGCTTTACATGTTTAAATCGGTCTGCGTATAATTCTTTAAAAGCTTCAATTGTTTCATTAATGTTTCCAGCTTCATATTTCAAAGAAAAATTTTTTGCCTTGTGCAGGTTTTTTTCAAGGTGCGATAAATAAAACTGTCTTAATATTTCATATTTTGATGAAAGCAACAAAATATAATTTTTACGCTGTTCTGTATTGTTTGCTTGATTTAAAAAGTTGAATGCATAATCGCCGTACTTATATGTTTTATTTAATTGTTTTACAAAAACATCAACTTCATCCTGCTTAAAATTTTTTCCAAATACACCAAGCTGCTGAATAAAAGGAACATTATAACAATATTTAATTCCGTATTTTTTTCTCCACGGAACAGGCATTACCAAACGGTAATCATCCGCAATAAAACCATCCCAGTTATCTGCCATATTATCTAAATAAACAGAAGTTGCATATATAAGCGGATTGCTACTATTTGTTATACACGCATCCCATTTTTGTTTATCAATTTTATCTGAAGAAAGAAGTTCTATTTGCATTACAAAGGGATTTTGTTATTGATATTATTTAGTTTAAAAATATTCAGATCAATATTAAATGAAACAGTTTTCCAAAAAATTTTTTCACCCAAAACACTATTATAATAAGTACGATATACTTTACTATACAATAAAGGCACATACACATTTATACATGAATGCAAAACAGAAACCTGCAAACCAGCATCGTATCTTATTTGCACATCCGAGTTTTGATACTTTTTTGCGCTGCCAAAAGTGCCAATATCAAAGAAAGCTTTTACAGGTAATTTAAATGGTAAAATTTTAAACGGATTCAAAAATTCAGGAAAGTCTGCATCAAAATTTGCAGCAATTAACCAATTATCTGTTATACCGCTGTTGCTTTGCTGCAGGTCAGTTTCAACTTTAAAAAAACCATCACGCTGTATAATTTGCTGACTTAGTTTTCCATCAAATTCACTTCTTCCAATAAAATAATTGCTGTAAGTATAATCCTGGTAACCGTTCGGTCCTTTTAAAGTAAGATTATAAAGTTGCGTAGTAAAAATATCTGGAGAAGAAGAAAGATAAAAAAACTTTCCGGCGAATACACGTGCATGAACACCGGTGTTTTTTGTAAAGTTGAAAAAATATTTTCCCGTAAAACCGGCGCGTATAAATTGCTTGCCCTGATCTATTGTTAGTTCACCGCTGTAGGGAAATAAAATTCTGTTATCAAGTATTGTTAGATTGATTTCGTTGATGTATGAATTAACCGGTTGTTTTGTTATTACATCAAATGTATCAGGCGAATTGATGATTGTTTTAAAACTCAATTCGTCTTCACGCAACAAAAAACTTTTTGCTTGTACTATTATTCTTTTTGTTGAAAGCAAATCATTATTATATAAGACCAGCTTTACTGAAGGCACAATTTTAATCACACGTAAATCGAGCTGCGTATTAATTCCGTCATCATAATTATCATAAGAATAAGTTATTCCGCTTACAGAAGTTTCAAGCCAATATTTTTTTTCGAAAACATTATACGAAAATCTTGCTGCGCCATTCATTTGTTTTGAACCTGTTGCATATAATGCTGCTGCAAAAAAATTAAATTTATTTAAAGGCAACTGATAGTTATGAATAGCGCCGCCAATCATTATCTTATCATAATAATTATAACCGGCAACCGGCAATACAGAAACATAATTGTATTTATCGGTGTGCTTTAAATTGAAAAAAGTGGCAAGACGAATTGATCTTGTTTGCTGATTATTTTCAATTGCACCTGTAGTAAAAATTTTTTGGTATAGCGAATCAATATTTATGTTGCTGTTTTGTTCAATTGCATTTTTAAAATCATGCGGATAAGGATGTTTAAACTTCCATTGCTGATAATAAAATTTCATACTGCTGTCAAATGTTGCAGTACCTAGTTTTTGTTGTAGCGCGCGCATCCACAAAGGTGTTTTTTCGTACACAATCAAACTATAATTTGTTTCCGTATAAGCTGCGGCAGTTGTATCTATTGACTGATCTTTTTTTAATTTTTCCAGTGTGGCAATTTGCGTTTCATTAAAAGTAAAAGGCATTCTCTCTTTCATAAAATTGCTGCTGAATTGTGGCTCATCAGAAGTTTTTCCATATTTTTCTAGTTCGTAGCGTTGCTGATAATATGTATTAATTCCTTCATCCATCCATGCATGATCTCGCTCGTTGGTTGCTAAAATTCCGTAGAACCAGTTGTGCCCGATTTCGTGCGCCAGCGTTGCATCCAAACCTTGCTGACCACCACTCGTTGTAATTAAAGTTATAGTTGGATATTCCATGCCGCCGCTGTTTACTTCTTCATTTCCTGCAACGGCGCTTACAATATTATACGGATATTCACCAACTTTATCAGAATAAAAATGCACAGCATCTTTCATGTATTTAATGCTGCTTTGCCATTCTGTTGCCTGCCAAGGATTGTAAAAAGAAAACACATCAACTGTATGCGTTTTTAATTGCGCCGTATCATGCTGCACCAAAAATATTTTACTCGCGAACCATGCAAAATCATGCGCACTATCCAAATTATAAATAAGTGTTTTTGTTTTTTTTGATGAAGCCGGCATTACCGTTTCTGGCTGAACATTTTTACTGTTTATGTTATCAGGCAATAATTGTTGAAACAGTTTATAATTTTTTTGGGCTGATGGTTTTTGTTTTAATAAATCAAGCAAGTTTTTTACTTCATCTGCATTTTGTAAATAACCTGAAGCAGCAATAATGTAGTTATAAGGAACGGTAATATTTACTTGCCAATTGCCAAACTCACTGTAAAACTCTCCCTGGTCTAAATATGGCATTGCATGCCAGCCTTTGCTATCGTAAACAGCAGGCTTGGGAAACCATTGTGTTACCTGGTAAGTTTGACCAACATATCCGCCGCGTGAAATATTATAAGGTAATTTTTCGTGGAATGGTGTTGTTATTATGATTGACTGATGTGGCTGCAAAGGCTGCGGCAAAATAAGTTTTGCAATATCGATGTTTGAAGAATCTGTTTGCAGTTCTGCTGATTGATTATTTACTTCAAAATTTAGCTGATTGATATAACCTCTTTTTTCTTCGCCTGAAAAATAAAAATCTGTTTCATCATTTTTTAAAAATTGTTCACTAAATGCAGTACGATCATTTTTATACGCATTCGGCCAAAGATGAAACCAGATAAAATGCAAAGTATCCTGCGAATTATTTATGTATTCAATTTTTTCAAAAGCCTGCAAAGTATTATCCGTATCATTTAAAGAAACATCAATAGTATAATTAACCTGCTGCTGCCAGTAATTATTTTGTGATGATGCGAGAAAATAAAGAGGAGCACTTATAAAAAGTATAAGCAGTTTTTTCAGCATATAATTATTTGCCCTTGCCTAAAAAAATTGTTCTTAAAGTGTAAATCATAATTTTTAAATCGAGCAGCAAAGAAATATTTTCAACATATATCAAATCATATTTCATTCGCTTTATCATTTCTTCCACGTTTGAAGCATAACCAAATTGTACCATTCCCCAGGAAGTTAAACCTGGTTTTACTCTAAGCAAATAACGAAAATATGGTGTGCGCTTATTAATCTCGTTTATGTAAAATTTTCTTTCAGGTCTTGGTCCGATAAAACTCATTTCGCCTTTTAAAATATTCCATAGTTGTGGTAATTCATCCAGCCTCCATTTACGCATAATTTTTCCCCAATTTGTTATACGTGCATCATTTCCCGATGATAAATCCGGTCCATTTTTTTCTGCATCTTCATACATTGAGCGAAACTTATAAATGCAAAAAATTTTTCCTTTATAACCTATTCTTTCCTGCGAAAAAATAATTTTTCCTGCAGAAGAATATTTTGTGCGGAAGGCTATATAAATAATTAGTGGAGACAAAAAAATCAAGCTTATAATTGAAAAGGCAATATCGATTAAACGCTTAATATTAACCTGCCACGCAGGCATTAAAGATGTATTAATATCAATAAAAACTTCTCCCGGTACATTTTTTACTTTAACTGAGCCGGAAAGAATTTCCAAAGTATCAGGCATTAATTTTATTTCAACATCATAATCGTTTAATGTGCTGATAATTTTTTCTGTTTGCTGATCACTTTCAAGTGCAATGATTGCCTGTTGTATTTCTTTTTTATGGATAACATTTTCAATTTCGTTAATTGTGCCGATACATGGTAATTGTTCGCTTAAACCATTCTTCGTATAATTATCAGATGCGATAAAACCAATTACAGTATAGAATGAATTTTGATGATTTTCTTTTATTTCATTGTAAGCAGCAAGTGCCTTTGCATTGTTACCAATTATAATTGTATTAAAAGCAATATTATTTTTTATAAATTGTTTTTTTACACTGTATAAAACAATTATTCTACCCGCGGAAACAAACAGCATTTGCATTAAAAACAATGTAAAAAATATAATATAGAAGTAGGTATAATGTTGCTGATTATCGTTGAAAACGATTATGAATAATAAAATAACAGAGCCAAAAATGCATTGTATAAATGTTGTTATAAATTCTTCTAATTGCAATCTTTTATATAACGGTGTATTGTATGCGCCGGCAATTGCAAAAAGTATTAGCCAAAAAATAATAGTAAGTGCCAGCGATTCGTAAAAAAAATTATCAGCCGTAAATAAACCTGCATAGGTTAAGGGAAAATCATTTAGCAGAATCTTTCTTTCATGTGTGGTAATAACCCACGCAATTACAGAAGCAATCGTGTCTGAGATTAGATACCAAACGGCTTTGGATGATTTAGTTTGTTGCATCAAAAACAATCAAGCCAAGATAGCAGTATTACCGATTTTTTCCAAAATACGATGCGCTATTTCCATTGCCATCAAACCATCAATTTCATTAACTGCAGTATTCGTATTTTGTTTAATGGATTCAACAAAAGATTGCAGTTCTTCTTTTATTGCGTTAACAGGTTGTGCCGGCGTATCAATTATAACAATAGTTTTATTGCCCGATGGCGTTTCAATATCAAAACTAAATCCGTCATCTTCTTCAGATTTTAATTTTATTATTTCTGCTTTCTTTTCAAGAAAATCAATTCCTATATAAGCATCTTTTTGAAACAGGCGCATCTTGCGCATCTTTTTCATACTAATGCGGCTGCTGGTTAAATTAGCAACACAACCATTATTAAATTCTATACGCACATTGGCAATATCAGGCGTGTCCGTCATTACCGCAACACCGCTGGCATAAATATTTTTCACATCGCTCTTTACAAGTTTTAAAATAATATCAATGTCGTGAATCATAAGATCAAGTATCACGCTTACTTCTGTGCCTCTTGCATTAAACTGCGCCAAACGATGCACTTCAATAAACATCGGATTTAGCTCAACATTTTTTAGTGCTAAAAAAGCAGGATTAAATCTTTCCACATGACCAACCTGCAGTTTTACGCCGGCTTCTGTAACCATTTGCACTAATTGTTTTCCGTGTTCAATTGTATCTGCCATTGGTTTTTCAACAAAAACGTGCTTACCTTTTTTTATAGCAGCTTCGCATAATTCAAAATGAAAATTTGTAGGTGCAACAATATCTGCAGCATCAATTCTATTTAATAATGCATCAATATTTTCAAAACGTTTAACATTAAATCCTGCAGCAACAGTTTTTGCATTTTCATCATCCGGATCATAAAAGCCAACCAGTTCAACATCTTCAATTTCCTTCCAGTTATTTAAATGAAATTTTCCAAGATGACCAACGCCAAACACGCCAACTTTCAGCATACAATATTTTTATGCGAATATAGTGCGAGTTTATAGTTGATGGTTTTCATTTGTATTTTGAAATTGTGGATCAGAGATTTTTAGATTGTGCAAGATTCGTTGTTACCATTAACTATGAATCACGTACTATTTACTGTTGTACATTCTTTTAATTGTTTCCTAAATTATATGTCTCAAACCGTTTCTGCTTGCTTAATTGCTGATATTTGCAGGCTAAAAATTATTTTGCAATATGCGTTTATTAAAGATTCTTGCGCTGCCTGTTTTTATTTTTTTCAGCTTTTCATTAGCAGCTCAAAACAACATCGATACAAAATCATGGTATCTTGATGATGCCTCAACAGATTCAATCAACGGTATCAGTCTTAACAAAGCTTACCAGTTTTTAAAAGGTAAAAAATCAACTCCGATTATTATTGCCGTTATTGATGGTGGTATTGATACGACACATGAAGATCTTAAAAGAATTTTGTGGACAAATAAAAAAGAAATTCCCGGTAATGGCATTGATGATGATCATAATGGTTATGTAGATGATATTCATGGCTGGAATTTTTTAGGTGGTAAAGATGGTAAAGACATTGATAAAGCATCCGATGAACGCTCAAGAGTTTATTATAGTTTAAAAGATAAGTTTGATAATAAAAATATAAACGAAGATTCTTTAAACGCAGATGATAAATGGCTGTATGATGAATGGAAAAAAGCCGCTTCTGAAATGACAATTTCCAGCGATGAACAAATGGAAGTAATGATGCTGGATGCTTTGGATAAAACTTTACATAAACAGGATACGGTGTTACAACAGGAACTTGGTAAAAAAGAATATTCTTTAAATGATTTAGAACAAACGCAATTACAAAGTTCAAAAGGTCAGCAGGCAAAAATGAGCTTCTTAAATATTTTAAAGCTTGAACAGGTTGATACTTCAACCACCAACACGGCTTTGTTTGCAGATTTGGAAGAATATCTTGCTCAAAAGAAAAGTCAGTTGCAGAATAAAACAACAGCGCCGCCAGATTATCGCGCAGAAATTATAAAAGATAATTATTATGATATAAATGACCAGTATTATGGGAATAATGATGTGATGGGACCGGATGCCGATCACGGCACGCATGTAAGCGGAATAATTGCTGCAGACAGAACAAATAATATCGGCATTAATGGCATTGCAGATAATGTGCAGATAATGATGATTCGCGCAGTGCCTGACGGAGATGAATATGATAAAGACATTGCCTTAGCAATAAAATATGCTGTTGACAATGGCGCAAAAGTGGTGAACATGAGTTTTGGAAAAGGTTATTCACCACAAAAAAAATGGGTGGATGAAGCGGTGAAATATGCAGATGATCATGATGTGTTACTTGTGCATGCAGCCGGTAATGAATCGCATAATATTGATTCGGTAGATAATTTTCCTAACCCGAATTTTCTTTACATAAAATCAAAGCCCGGCAATTTTATTACTGTTGGCGCTTACGGCGATCCAAAAGTTGACGAAGGAAAACCTATCGCTTATTTCAGCAATTATGGAAAAGAATCTGTTGACGTATTTGCACCGGGCGTAAAAATTTATTCTACTGTTCCACACAGTTATGGTTATCATGATGGCACAAGCATGGCTTCACCTGTAGTTACAGGTATCGCGGCATTAATACGTTCTTATTTCCCGCAGCTTAGTGCAGAGCAGGTTAAATATGCAATTGTAAAATCAGTTAAGCCTTATACTGAAGAAGTAAACAAGCCGGGCGATTATAGCAGCACAGATGAAACCACAATGGATAAGATAAGCATATCCGGTGGCTTTGTAAATGCTGAAGGCGCTGTTGAAATGGCTGCAACTTTAAAACCTGATAAAGAAAAGGTACAGAATAAAACCAAAAGCAGTTTACAGAATAACTTAGAAAAAAATTGATAATGTCAAAACCACAGCCAAACGAAAGCGCAGCATATTATTCAAGATATATTAATCTTGTTGAAGGAAATTCTATCAGCGAAATAGTTAATAAGTATGCTTTTGATCTGCAGGAGTTTTATAATAGTTTGCCTGATAATAAAGCAGATTATGCGTATGCTGAAAACAAATGGACTTTAAAACAGGTAATACAACATATAACAGATACAGAACGCATTTTTGCTTATCGTGCATTACGAATATGCCGTAATGATAGTACGCCGCTTTCATCATTTGATGAAAATGCTTACGTTGAAAATGGTTTCTCCCAACAAAGAGCTTTATCATCTTTAAAACAGGAATTCAATGCCGTACGTGCAGCTACAGATATATTTTTACTTTCACTTAACGATGAACAAATAATGCGCATAGGCACGGCTTCAAACAATCCCGCCTCCGTAAATGCATTGGCATTTATTATTTATGGGCATTTGTTACATCATAAAAATATTCTCAAAGAACGTTACAGTCTATAAAGTTTTATCTTTTGTAGTTAAAGCTTAACCGCAGTTCTAAAGCTCTTTATTAAACACAAAGCTGAATCATAAGAAAGGGATTAGTTGATACTAATCCCTTTCTTATTTCAATATTTACATAATAAATTTTATAAGCAATGAAATAATAATTGCATCTAACAAAATGGTTTATAAAATTGAATAGAAACGATCAGGAAGGTTAGCTTTACTATTACAAACTACGGATCTTGATGCAAAACATACCAATTTATATAAGTGTGAGTTTTATACTAACTACATGCTTAACAATATTTATCTTTTATAAAGCTGCCAACAATTCAAAAACGGTTTTATTTATTTTATTAGCATGGCTGTTGCTACAAACTATAATTGCACTTAACGGATTTTATACGATTACAAAAAAAATACCGCCGCCATTTATACTTACCATTTTGCCACCGTTCCTATTAATTATTATACTTTTCATATCAGTTAAAGGAAGGCAATTTATAAACAGCTTAAATATTAGAACGCTTACTTCATTGCATATAATAAGAATACCTGTAGAACTTATTTTATTTAGTTTATTCATTTATAAAGCTGTTCCAAAACTTATAACTTTTGAAGGAAAAAATTTTGATATTCTTGCAGGTATTACAGCGCCATTTATCTATTATTTGGGATTTATAAAAGAGAAAATTTCAACCACATTCATAATTGCCTGGAATTTTATTTGTCTTTTATTGTTAGTGAATATTGTCATGCTTGCGGTTTTATCTGCACCTTTCAAATTTCAACAGTTTGCATTTGATCAGCCAAACATTGCGATATTATATTTCCCTTATGTATGGCTGCCTTGCTGTGTTGTGCCATTAGTTCTATTTTCTCACCTCGTTGTTATTAAAAAATTATTAAGACAAAAAGGTGAAGCAAGTGAATTGATAAAAACAAAAATGTAATAATCACGTTATACAATTTTAAAGAAATTTATCTGAAATATTCACTATTATCTTTGACTGCTAAAAACATGTTTTGAAAAAAATAATTAATACAGGTATTATTGGATTTGGTATTGGTGGCAATACTTTTCATGCACCAATAATTGCTACAACAGAAGGATTGCACATAAGTAAAATAAGAGCGCGAAAAGACAGTGAAGTAAATCTTGCAAAGCAACGCTATCCTGATGCAGTTGTTACAGATAATGCAGATGATATCATCGATGATCCAAATATTGAATTGATTGTAATTGCAACACCAAATGATTCACATCATTCATTAGCTAAACAGGCATTGCTTACAGGCAAGCATGTTGTGGTTGATAAACCTTTTACTATTACAACTGCAGATGCCGATGATCTTATAAAAATTGCGAAGCAGGAAAATAAAATTCTTTCTGTTCATCATAACCGGCGTTATGATAGTGATTTTAAAACAATTGAAAAATTATTAAAAGCAAATTTACTTGGCAGGCTGGTTGAGTTCGAAAGTCATTATGATCGTTTTAGAAATTATTTAAAGCCTGATGCATGGCGCGAAAAAGATGAACCCGGCGCAGGAATTTTATATGATCTTGGTACACATTTAATTGATCAGCCGCTCGTTTTATTTGGAATGCCGCAAGCAATAACTGCTGACATTCGTGTACAACGCCAAGGCACAAAAGCAATTGATAATTTTGAACTGATATTACATTATCCGGATTTAAAAGTTACATTAAAAGCGGGCATGCTGGTAAGTCAGGCTTTACCAAGATATATTTTATTGGGTGATAAAGGCAGTTTTGTAAAATACGGTTTAGATGTGCAGGAAGTAGCATTAAAAGCAGGCTTAACGCCCCTTACGAAAAGTGACTGGGGCATAGAGCCTGAAGGCGTTTGGGGCAGTCTTGTTAATGAAATTAAGGGTGTACATTTTTCAGGAAAAATACAAAGTGAAGTTGGTGATTATCGAGGCTATTACGCAAATGTGCGTGATGCTATTTCTAGTAATAAAATTTTAGATGTTAAGGCTGAACATGCACGCAATATTATTCGTGTTATTGAATTAGCTATACAAAGCAATAATGAAAGAAGAACGATTGATTGCAGTGGTGAATTTATTTAAAGAAGTAATATGAGCTCTTTTATTACTGGATAAAAAAACAAACAATTAATGGCGCAACATTTACATAAAAAGAAATCAGAAGACAAAAAAACAGAAGCAAAGGTTATTCCTATACAAGCTAATGAAGATAAGAATATTGAAAAGCAAACTGTATTGCAGCAGGCTGCATCCGCAGAAAAAAGCGATGATCTTGCATTAGCAGAAAAATTATATACAAAACAAATAAAGCAAAAAGCTTTTAACGCCTTTGCATATACAAGATTAATGGTGATCTACCGAAAGCTAAACAGGTATAAAGAAGAACTGGAAATTATTAATAAAGGATTACAGCATTTTAAAGAGCATCATACAAAACAGTCGGCACTAAAAGTAAGTAATACTGCTATAAAAAAACTTAGCAACAGTTTAAATAAAAGCCTTGGTTTAACTGATAAAAAAGGTAATTTTTTATATGAGCCTGAACCTTTATTAACATGGAAAAAAAGAAAGATAACTGTGGAGAAAAAACTGAAAAAAATATAATAAATATTCAATTATAATTTCTGCTTTATTACTTCCGGGTTTACAAAATTAGGTATGCAATCATGTTTATAAAACTCAATAATATTTTCTGCCGCTAACCTGCTCATACCATTTCTTGCTTCAACAGTTGCAGAACCAATGTGCGGCAGTATAGCAACATTTTCCATGCTTAGTAAAGGATTGTTTTTATCCATTGGTTCAGGATTAGTAACATCCAAACCTGCACCCCAAATCTTTTTTTCATTTAGTGCTTGTATCAAATCTTTTTCATTATGTACAGCGCCGCGCGATGTATTTATAAAAATAGAAGCAGGTTTCATTTTATTAAATGCCGCTTTATTAAATATACCTTTTGTTGCTTCACTTGAAATGCTGTGTACTGATAATACATCGCTTTGCGCAAGCAATTCATTAAAGCTTACATATTTTGCATCAAGCAATTTTTCTGCTTCTGCATTTGGCTTGCGATTATGATAAATAATATTCATATTATAAGCGCCTTTGCAACGCTTTGCCATTTCAGTTCCAATTCTTCCCAAGCCAAATATACCAAGCGTTTTGTTTTTTAATTCTATACCAAGATTTGAAGTTGGTGTAAAGTTTTTCCATTCACCTCTTTGAATTTTTTTATGCATGAAAAACATTTTCCTTGATGCTGCTATCATTAGTCCAAAAGCAATATCTGCTGTAGCATCAGTTAATACGCCAGGTGTGTTGCCAACAGGAATTCCAAGCTTTGTTGCTTCCGCAATATTTATATTATCATAACCAACACCAAACTGAGAAATAATTTCAAGATGACTGCATGCATTAAGAAAAACTTCATCAATTTTTGCATTAAGTGTACAGAGTAAAGCATTGCACTGTATTGTATTTTTAATTAAAATTTCCTGTGGTATTGGCTTATCATCGTTCCATGCTATTACATTAAAATTTTCGTTGCGCAGCATATCAATACCAATTTGTGGAAGCACACTGCTTATAAATATTTTTATATCATTTATATTTCTGCTCATGCTTTTAATTTATTACTATACATTGTATGTATTTTATGATGAGATAGCATTTTGCGAATCAATCAAAAGATTTCTATGGAAATAAATGTGCATATCAATATTACAGTCTGTAAATACTGAAGAAGTAATATATAATTATGTGAAGAAATTGCGTTGATTAAAAAAGAATCTAAGACC
Organism: uncultured Parafilimonas sp.; assembly: GCA_964236165.1. GTDB lineage: Bacteria > Bacteroidota > Bacteroidia > Chitinophagales > Chitinophagaceae > Parafilimonas. The sequence goes on from CAXSDU010000017.1 coordinate 37,104, forward strand.
AACTTTTTTCTAAGACAGTAGTGGAATGATTGATGTTTATTGATTAAACCTAATGAGCATTTATCAGGTTTGTGCATAACATCAAAAAATATTTTTTTGGCTTGCTTTCTTTATCAAAATCTATTTAGCTTTTCTTTCTGAATACTGCAACAAGAATAATAATAACAATAAGTGCTACTGTTAAACCAACCCAAATACCTGCGCTAAAAATATTTCCTATTGCCTGGCATGAACTTAATAAAGTTGTAATTAAAATAACTAAAGTTAGTGTTGTAGTTTTTGACATTTTTATTATTTAATGGTATGATGCAATTGTTATACCTGATTTTAAAAGTAACAAATCAGCCTAACAAAAAAGAATAAATAAAATTTAGAATAAGCTTTTTTAAAATTTGCTCATCAATGCAATTTCTTTGTTTGCAGCCTGATAAATTTTCTTTTGTTTCCAGCCATACCATTTTTGAGGCATTGCTTTTTTCATCAGGTTATCAATATTGCGCATTCCTATTACATTCCAACCGCCATTTATTTTTCCGCCAATTGTTTTATTCCATGCGCGCAAACTCATGGCAAAACCACTTTCAAGATATTCCATGTGATGCCAAAAACCGCTTGGCATAAACAATGTATCACCATGTTCAAGAATAACATCATAACCTTTGGTTAATTCAAGCGCCGGAAATTTTACAGTATCTACTTTGGTTTTTGCGCTATCATAATAGTTGCTGAAATCTGCAAGACTTAATACTTCAAAAGGTTTGCGGTAAAGCTTATGCTGTTCTTCATTCGGAAACAACAATACTCTTTTTCTTCCTATAAATTGTGTATGAATAAGATTAGGAAGATCAATATCAAAATGCATATGTGTAATAGAACCTTTACCGCCAGCGAACATAGAAGGCATACTTTTTAAAAAGCCCTTTACATAATCAGAAGGCCACGTAAAATCTTCTTTTAACTGCGGCGCATGAGCAAAAATATTAAAGAAAAAAATCCGCCACTCCGCCGGCCCTTTACTTATCATATCAATGTATTCACCAAAAGTAGTATAGCCATCAGCTTTGTTTATTGGCGTGTAAGCATCACTTTTTACATTGTTATAAATGGGTATACTTTTATTACCGGCAACTAGTTTTAAATAATCCCAGGTCCATTTTGTGTAAGCAGGCCATTTCTTTGAAAGATTACGTAATACTACAGGCTTGTTTTGATTATAGTATTTTTTTTTGAATTGTTCAGATGAAATATCGTCCACTACATCTACAGAACAAAATAGCATTTGATTATATTTTTGTAAATGTACAATTACTGCAATTGCTGCATCCGGTCAATAACATTATTTAAACAAATGCAATTTCACTGATGATTATATTTTTGTATGCTAAAAAAATTCAAGAATTTGGTTTGATGAAATGAGCGATAACTTTTAAACATAACAATCTTAAAATTTTATAGCAAATTCCGTTTGGCAATAAAAACAAAATGTACAAATGAAACGCATTTGTTTATGGAGCAGCCCGCGTAATATTTCAACAGCACTGATGTATTCATTTGCGCAGCGCAATGATACAATTGTTATTGATGAGCCATTATATGCTCATTATTTAAAAATCACAAACAGTGATCATCCTGGTAAAGAAGAAATTTTAAATGCTCAGGAAAATGATGGTGAAAAAGTTATTAGTGAAATTATTGCAGGCAATTATAATAAACCTGTTGCATTTTTTAAACAGATGACACATCATCTCATCAATATTAATTTTGATTTTTTACATCAAACAAAAAACATAATTTTTATTCGTGATCCAAAACAAATTATTGCTTCGTATGCACAAGTAAGAGATAATGTTACTATACAGGATATAGGAATTGAAATGCAATGGCAGCTCTTCAATTATCTTACAAAAAATAAATTGCATTGTATTGTACTTGATTCAAATGAGATATTAAAATCACCTGAAAATGTTTTAGAACAATTATGCGATGCTTTGGAAATTATTTTTGATGAAGCAATGTTGCAATGGCCGCAAGGCGAAAAAACATATGATGGTGTTTGGGCAAAATACTGGTATAAAAATGTACATCAGTCAACCGGTTTTCAAAAACAAAAAACAAGTGAACGCGAATTGCCTGCGTATCTTGAACCTTTGTATGAAACATGTAAAATTTATTATGATAAGCTATATCCGTTTTCAATAAAAGCTGTTTAAAAATCTGTTTTAGTTATTTAACAATTGCTATATGTATAAATTAATTTTTTGCTCAATCATTACATTAGGTTTCTTTTCAGCATGCAATAATTCTAATACTTCAAAAATGAGTTCAATAACAAGTGATACTTTAGGCTTAGATCGTAAATGGTGGAAGGAAACAGTGGTGTATCAAATTTATCCGCGCAGTTTTAAAGATAGTGATGGCGATGGTGTTGGTGATTTAAAAGGCATCCTTTCAAAGCTTGATTATATAAAAAGTTTAGGCATTGATGTGATCTGGCTTAATCCGATTTATGCTTCGCCGAATGGTGATAATGGTTATGACATCAGCGATTATCAAAACATCATGCAGCAATTTGGAACAATGAATGATTTTGATGCGTTGTTAAAAGGTATGCATGATCGCGGTTTAAAATTAGTAATGGATCTGGTGGTAAATCACAGTAGTGATCAGCATGAATGGTTTAAGCAATCACGCAGCTCAAGAAATAATTCTTATCGCAATTATTACCATTGGTGGCCTGCAGAAAAAGGCAAGCCGGCAAAGCGTTACAGCTTCTTTGATATAAATAGTGATGCCTGGAAATTCGATGCAAAAACCAATTCATATTACTTGCATTATTTTGGAGATTTTCAGCCTGATTTGAATTGGGAGAATCCAGAGCTGCGTTCAGCCATTTTTAATATGATGAAGTCTTGGTTTGATAAAGGTGTTGATGGTTTTAGAATGGATGTGATTCCATTCATTTCAAAAGACACAACGTTTCCCTCACTGCCCGAAAAATATCATGGAGATTTTATAAGCTATTATGCGCATGGTTCGCACATGCATGAATATTTACAGCAAATGAATAAAGAAGTTTTAAGTAAATATGATGTAATGACAGTTGCAGAAGGCATTGGCATTTCAACAGACGATGCAAATTTATTGGTTGATTCTGATCGTCAAGAATTAAACATGCTTTATCATTTTGAAGGCATGGGTTTGGGCTTGTTGCCGGATCAGTTTAAAGTACCAGATCCAAAAGGATATGATTTAATTGAATTTAAAAATGTTTACACAAATTGGGATAGCATTTTTGAGAATAAAGGATGGGGAACAGTTTATCTCGGCAATCACGATCAGCCAAGAATGGTTACACGTTGGGGAAATGATGCGCCTGAATTTCGTGAGCTTTCATCAAAAATGCTTACTACTTTTTTAATGACAATGCGTGCAACTCCTTATTATTATTATGGCGATGAATTAGGAATGGATAATATTAAGTTTGATAAGATTGATGATTACAAAGACATTGAATCAATCAATATGTATCAGCAGATAAAAAATAAAGGTGGCGATTTAAATGCGTTTTTAGTTGCACAAAAAATTATGGCAAGAGATAACAGCCGCACACCTTTTCAGTGGAATGATTCAACCAATGCAGGCTTTACAAAAGGCAAACCCTGGTTAAGTGTAAATCCAAATTATAAAACGGTAAATGTTGCCACAGAAGAAAATGATGCAAACAGTTGCTTAAATTATTTCAGAAAGATTGTAAAGCTTAGAAAAGATAATCTTGTGTTGGTCTATGGAAAATATACTTTGCTTGATCGTGATAACAAACAAATTTACGCCTACATAAGAGAATTAAACGGAAAAAAATTATTGATCTTATTAAATTTTTCATCAAATAATGCAACAGTAATTGCGGGCATTAATGTAAGTAAAGCAACAACTTTAATTAATAATTATTCATCAGCAAATAATAGCAATACACTTCGTCCTTATGAAGCAGTTGTGTATGAATTGAAATAGCATGCAACAAAAATTTTATCAACAAAACGAAAACATACAAGTCTTTATAAAAGATAAATTATATCACAGAAATGAAGCAAAAATTTCTGTGTTTGATAGTGCTGTACAAGGTGGTGATGCGGTTTGGGAAGGGTTAAGGGTTTATAACGGAAAAGTATTTTGTTTGAATGAACACATTGATCGTTTACAAACTTCTGCATATACATTAATGTTTGCAGATATTCCAACAAAAGAATTTATACGCGATGCAATTTTTCAAACATTAAAAGCAAATAATTTTTATATAGATGCGCATATTCGTTTAACGCTTACACGCGGAGAAAAAATTACTTCCGGCATGGATCCGCGTTTAAACCAAAACGGAAGTTGTTTAATTGTGCTGGCTGAATATAAACCGCCGGTTTATGATAATACAAAAGGCGTTAAACTAATAACATCACATATCCGAAGAAATTCTCCAATGCATCTCGATTCAAAAGTTCATCATAATAATTTATTGAATAATATTCTTGCAAAAATTGAAGCTAATTATTGTGGCGCTGATGATGCCATTATGTTAGATAATCTTGGCTTTGTTGCTGAAACAAATGCGTGTAATATTTTTATGGTGAAAGATGGCTTATTACTAACACCAAACGCAGATGCATGTTTGCCGGGCATTACAAGAACAAATGTTATTAAGCTGGCGCATCAGTTAAATATTCCTGTGTTCTTAAAAAATATTTCCATTGCAGAATTTTATAATGCTGATGATGTGTTTACAACGGGAACCATGGGAGAATTAACGCCTGTTTCTGAAATTGACGGAAGAATAATCCGGAATAAATCCAATTTAAATATTCGTGAACAATTGTACAATGCTTATAAACAGCTAACTGAAAAAGAAGGTGAGCCAATAATTTGATTTAATGCAATCAGTTAAAAGAGAAAACGTTTGGCTGTTAACTTTTGTTTGGATCAATGTTGTATGTTTTACTTTATTTTATTGCAACACTTTTTTATCCGGGCGGGTAACCAGTTAAGTAAAAATTCAAAAGGTTTTAGCTGGACACAAAATTATTGGTGCAACTTACTTAATTAAACTGCTATTAATGGTCAACACAATCCTGCAAGACCAACAGCAATGATTGCGATGCTTGTTCTATGTATAACACTTGCAACTTTCTGGTATATATTTCCTAATCGAATTCCATTTAAGAAACGTACAAAATGGTTAATCCAAATTTCAGGCTTTCTTGCTGTGGCAATTGGAATCTTTCTTTTTACAGGCTTTCTTGATTATGTTATAAATATCGCGACCGGCTTTGGATTTATAGCACTTATTGGAACATTTACCGGTCTATATAAACTGAAATGGAACAAATTATTTTGGATGGGATTATTTATTATTATTCTAATAGCTTTAAATAACCTTCTTTACTACAACAGCAACTTGATATATTACTTGCCGGTCGTACAAAAAATCACATTCGCCTATTTTTTACTTTGGATTTGTTTAATAGATATCAATTTATATAATGGCAAACTGGCTTAGTAATTTTTTTTGTAAAATTATTAATTTCCTTGCACCTTTTTTTCAAGGTTGAGATGAGTCAATAAAAAAAGCCACCTTTCGGCGGCTTTAAAGCTTCTTATATAAAATATTTTTATCCTAAATAAGATTTCAGCGAACTGCTGTAACGTGCCTTTTGTAAACGCTTGATAGCTCTTTCCTTAATCTGGCGAATGCGTTCTTTTGTAAGGTCATATTTCATCCCGATTTGTTCAATGGTTACACCATTTTCACCTTCAAGACCAAAATATG
>CAXSDU010000018.1:0-26140 GCA_964236165.1 uncultured Parafilimonas sp.
TGATGGTGTAATTGTTCGTCTGTTCTGCCGAAGCGGCGGCGGCGGTTTTGGAAGTCTATTATTGCTTCATATAAATGTTCTTTTCTAAAATCCGGCCAACGGGTTGATGTAAAATATAGCTCTGCATAAGCAAGCTGGTATAATAAAAAATTACTTATTCTGTATTCGCCACTGGTGCGTATCATTAATTCAGGATCGGGAAATTCGCTTGTAGTGAGATAACCTTTTAATGTATCATGGGTTATATTTTCCGGAAGTAATTTGCCTTGTTTTACATCTGTTGCAATATGTTTTACTGCATTAACCAATTCCCACCGGCTGCTGTAACTTAATGCAAGCACAAGATTAAACTTGCTATTATTTTTTGTTTCGGCAAGCGCTTCTTCTAATTCTTTTTTTGCATATTCTGGTAATGTATCTATATCACCAATTACATGCAACTTTATGTTGTTCTTATTAAGTGTTTCAACTTCTTTTCTTATTGTATCAACTAATAATTCCATTAAACCATCAACTTCATCTTTTGGTCTTTCCCAGTTTTCGGTGCTAAATGCATACAGCGTTAGGTAACGTATATTCAAATCTGCACAACCTTCCAAAATATTGCGCACACTTTCAACGCCGTGATAATGACCGTACAATCTGTCGTGCCCTTTTTCTTTTGCCCATCTTCCATTGCCATCCATTATAATAGCAATATGATTGGGAACGCGGGTTAAATCAATTCTTTCTTTGAGATTTTCTTCCATAGATGGCCGCTAATAACACAAAGTTAGTGAATTAAAAAAACGAACTGCGGTTAAAAAGAAAATGTATTAATGTTTTGAAGAAGCATCTGGTGAAGCAGCTATTGGCGGGCATTTGTATGAACTAAGATTAAAGGAAATACCTACATGAAATGTAGCATAAGCATCTTTTTGAGCACTGTTACCTCTTTGTCTTCCTTTTATACCAATCGGATCTCCGGTTTCATAACTGCGATCCTGAAGATAATAGGCAGGATTTTCTACTTCCTGTGTACCATCAGAATGTGTTAGTACAAATGATGAAGCGCCAGCATAAGTGGTGCTTACATCATCTAAATAATCTGTAGTAGTAAAGCGATAACTAACCTCAGCAAATACATTTATACTTTCGTTGATACTGTATTTTACACCAACACCAAAAGGAATGCAAACAGCCATTGTACTGTATTGTTTTTTTGTTGAATCAGTATTTTGCCCTTCAGTACCTAACTGGCGCAGATAATACTTATTTCCGTTTAAATATGCGTAAGGATCGTAGGAAAAAACACCGGCACCCAAAGAAAGGTATGGCGTGAATTTATATCCCTGGACACCGGGGATAAATCTGAAAAAATTAAAATAGCCGCTTAACGAAAGTTCCCACACATTGGAATTAAAGCTAAGATTACGCCTCTGTTGTGTTACATTCTTACTATAAATATCACTATAACCTAAGAATGCATAATCACCTGAAATGCGTAAGCCGATGTAATTATTAAATTGCTTTATAAAAAAAATACCGCCAGAAAATTTAGGACGATTAAGTGCTGCATCTGTATTTAAATCTCCAAAATAATGGCCTGCACCTATTCCAATACCAAACTCTCCATCGTTTTTATAACTGTCGTATAAAGAAGTTTGACCATAAACGGTGCCGCAGCAAATAGTAAAAACTAAAAAAACAATCTTCTTAAGCATGTTGTAATTAAGATTGTAGTTATAACGAAAATACCTGTAATTTCTTATGTGATGATTTGTATGCGTAATTAATTTCTTTTATCAAGCCCCCAGGTTAGCTTGGTATGTAAGGTAGAAAGGAAATTATTTTCATTAAGGCGAACGAGGCTTATTGTAAATTTTTCTTTTTTAACGGCAAGCTGAATTCCTGCATTTACAATTTCTCTGCGTGCATCCATGGCACAAATAAATTTATCACTTCTGCTCTCTACTTCAAAAGAAATAATATAATTATCAGGTACAATAATAGGACGCACATTTAGATTGTGCGGAGCAACTGGTGTAATTACAAAACTTGCAGATTCAGGAAAAACGTTTGGTCCGTTACAACTCAAACTATATCCTGTTGAACCTGTTGGTGTAGCAACAATTAATCCATCGCACCAGTATGTATTTAAAAATTCACCGTTAAGATATGTGTTGATTTTAATCATTGGCGAAATGTCTCTTTTGTGTATAGAAAATTCATTAAGTGCAAAGGCTGTATTATTAAATAATTCTTTATCTGCATCTAAATGAATAAGCGTTCTTTTATCAACAACGTATGTACGGTTTACCAACGCATCAACAACACTAATTAATTCAGTTTTACTAATGCCTGCAAGGAAACCAAGCCTGCCATAATTAATACCAAGTATAGGAATATTTTTATTTTTTATGAGTGTTACGGTATCTAAAATTGTTCCATCGCCACCAAGACTTATTAAAAAATCAACTGTTGAATTCAGTTCTTCATGCGTTGAAAAAAAACTTAAATTATCCTGCGCATCCAACTGAAGAAATCTTGCGAGTGAAAAATGCAGTAATACATCAATATTATTTTTTGATAGAGCGCCAATCAATTCACGTAATTCATCCTGTAATTCCTGCTCATTTCCCCTGCTGTAAATAGCTACCTTCATTATTGTTTTTTTATTTTATTGTTACGCTGTAACAACTACACTGTAGCTATTAGTTTTGCTTAAGTAATTAAAGATAATGCCTAAAAAATTTATAAATAATAAATCAGAAATCTGTACGTACATGCACAAACAACCCGCTTTGCCCAAGCTGATTAAAACTGTATTCAAATTTAAAAACAACATCATAAAAAGTAATCATATCTACGCCAAAACCCCAGCTATGAATTATTTTATTATTCAGCAGACTGTTGCCGGCATCTTTATCATATACATATCCTGCATCAGTATACAGTTTTCCATAAAATGTAAAGGGAATATTCAATGCTTGTTTGCCCGCAGCCAATTTATAATTAAACTGCAAAAGCTTATGTTGTAAAGTGGTGCGCCCCAATACACCGGCCACGCCATCAATTACATAGTATTCATACCCGTTCATAAAAATGCCACCATAACCAAATAGCTTTTTATTATAAAATGGCTGATTAAACGGAAGACTTAAAATTCCGCCTTCTTTAAATTGTAATTGTGTGTTATGAAATAAAGGAATTGTATAAGAACTTACCACTTGCAGTTGTGTTAAGTTTATTCCTGATTTAAAACCACCGCGGTAAGATAATATTGCCTGACCTAAAAACCCTTTTGTAGGATATGCATTATAATCTGCATGAAAATATTCCAGTGAATAAGCAACTAATGGAAAAGCAACTTTTGTTTTGCCATAAGGCAAATAATGCGGATTAATTTTGAGAATAGTATCACTAACATTTTCTGAAGTAAAACCAATGCTGAAAGTATGCCTTGCTCTTAATGCAGGTCTGTAAACATAATCTACCTGTGCAATTAAACCACGCCGCACAAAAAAAGAACTGTCAGGTTTAAAGAATTGTTGCTTGCTTAAACCTGATGCGTAATTTAATTCGTGCTGTTTTGTATAATTAAAAAATATATTATACCCGTTGCGCAGTTTTGCATCAAAATAAGGTCGTGTATATTTTAAAGAAACCTGCTGCGTATAACCAGTAATTAACCAAAGAATAAACTTATCATTTCTGCCCGAAATATTATTATGTAAAAATTTTATTCCATAATTCGCTCTTTGCAAACTATGATGATATGTAACCCACCATGTATTTATATTTTTATCTACAAGACTGAAATAAGGCAGCGGAAAAATATACCATCGTTCTTTTACATAAACAGTAATAAAAACATATTGACCATAGCTGTTTTGAATGTAAACAGATACATCAAGAAAAAGACTTGTATTTACAATTTGCTCCTTTGCAATTTCCAGTTTTTTTTGAATATCTTTTTTTAAAACATAATCACCTTGCTTAAAAGGAATTTCTCTTTCAATTATAAAATCTTTTGTTTTATTATTTCCATAAATAGATATGCCGGCTATAAATAAAGATGAACTATCGTTGTTTGCAATTGAATCAACAGGTAATTGAATAGCTGTTAAAGAATCAGTTTGTGCTGAACAAAATTTAAAAACAAAAAGCAAACAAAAAATAAACGCAATACGGGTAAACTTCATCCGTGTAAATAATATTTACGTAAGCAGTAAAAATATATTTAATACTTTTTATAACAGTAATTATGTACGAATATTAACAAGGCAAGGTAATGCAGCAGCTAAATATTTAAATAAGACATCAGGTTATCAAAATTTTCTTTTATAGCATTTTCGTAAGATTCTTCACCAAAATAATAACGCACTGTATAATCATAACGCTGTAACGTAGCAAGTATATCAGAAATTTCTGTTTTGTTCACTCTTATTGTTACAATAAATAGTCCTGAAATTTGTTCGGTGTAAGTATTCAGTTGCGTTACAAAAGCATCATTCGTTTCCACAAGTCTGCATAATTCTCCAACAGAAAATTTCGGCTTTTCCATTTCAAGTACAAACAATCCACCGGGTTCATCACAATTCATGTATGTGTATAAAGCATGCAATAAATCTGTTTGAGAAACAGCACCGGAGTATTCATTGTTTACAGAAAGTACAGGCAATAAAGAAATATTATAACCGGCAATAATTTTTAAAGCAGATAAAAAATGTTGGTTGAAACTTATACTTATGTGAACGAATTTATTTTTTAAGTCGCTTATAGTATCTCCGGTTTGAACAGACAATAATTCATCAAGACTTATAAGTCCTTCATATTTTTCTTCATTTATTACAGGTAAATGTTCCAGATTATTTTGTTGAAATATCTCAATAGCTTCTTCGATAGTATCGCTAAAATGCAATACAGGTGTTGTTGATTGTGCTATTTCAGATACTAACATAGTTTGTGTATTATACAGACAAAAAAAGCTAAACCAAAGTTGCAGCAGATGCTTTAATTTTTGTCAAAAATTCTTCGAGAACAACATTAAATGCTGCAGCCTGTTCCATCATAGGTGCATGACCACATTTATCAATAAACCTAAGTTCACTATTAGGAATAAGTTTATTAAACTCCTGCGCAACAAATGGTGGTGTTACAGTATCCTGGTTACCCCAAACAAGTAATGTTGGTTGTTTTATTTGCCCTAATTCTTCGCCAAGATTATTCCTGATTGCGCTTTTTGCCAAGGCAAGAATGCGAATTAATTGCAACCGGTTGTTACACATTTCGTACACTTCATCAATTAATTGCGGCGTTGCAGTTGTAGGATCGTAAAAAGTTAATTCCGTTTTTTTCTTTACATATTCATAATCTCCGCGGCGCGGATAAGAATCGCCCATTCCACTTTCATATAAACCAGAACTGCCGGTTAATATTAACGATTTTACTTTTTCAGGATGTTTAAGAATATGAACAAGCGCAATGTGACCACCCAGCGAATTACCCAACAAATGATAATTAGTATATTCTTTTTTCTCTATGAACTTATGTATATATTTTGCAAATCCTCCAACAGAAGTATGCAACAGATCAAGCTCGAACATCGGCAGCATAGGCACAATAATCTTGTAAGTATTTTTAAAATGATTTATTATACTTTCAAAATTGCTGAGCGCTCCAAAAAGTCCATGCAGTAAAATAAGTGGTTCGCCTTCGCCTATTTCAATAAATTTAAATTTGTCCAGTTTTTGTAATTCGTATTGCATTCTTATAATCTATTCGTTTGCAAATTTACAATGGCTTTAAACTGTAATGTGCTAAAATAATATTTATTTAATGAATGGACTTTACATTAAGCATGATTAACAGCAATTCTGCCAAAGAAATCTGAGAGTTGCTGAAATAAATCTTTAAATAACGGAAAAATTTCTCCAATTAAATTAACAACTTTTTTACCTAAAGGTTCTATAAAAGAATATGTATGTGAAGCAACAATTGTTTCTGGCTTAATTATATTCATACCAGCTAAATAAAAAAGAAAAACACCGTAAACGGAAATATATAATAATACAAATAATACTATTCCGCCTATCTTATTTAACCAGCCAAGCATTGCAATATTTATTGCACGTTGTATAATATTTGCAATTAACCGAACTAAAAAAATTACACAAATCAATATAATAATAAAAGATAGAAATGGCAGCCATTGCCTGCCGGTATTAAACGAATGCTGCAACCAGTTTGCAACAATATAAGAAAGCTTCATGGCTGCCGCAACACCAATTATTATAGCAAGAAAAGAAAATACAGCCACTACAAAACCGCGGCTGATACCTTTAATAATTGCAAACGCAAGCAGTAATAAAAAAATTACATCTATTATCATTAAGTATAGTAACGATAGTAAAACGTATAAGGCAGTATTCTATTTTGCAAGCAATTCTTTAACAGTTGCTGAAATAGTTTTTCCATCTGCCTTTCCGGCAAGTTGCTTTGTAGCAACGCCCATAACCTTGCCCATATCTGCCGGCGATGCAGCACCAATTTCAGTTATAATATTTTGCAAGGCTGCTTTAAGTTCCGCTTCATCCATTTGTTTTGGCAAAAATTTTTCAATGATCACAATTTCTTCTTCTTCTTTTTTTGCAAGATCATCACGGTTTTGTGTACGGTAAATTTCAAGAGAATCTTTTCGCTGCTTCATCATTTTTTGAAGCATTTTTTTTTCTGTATCATCAGACAATTCTCCGTTTGCGCCGGGTTCTGTTTTTGCTTTTATAATTTCAGCTTTAATTGCACGCAATCCTCGTAATGCTGCTTCATTCTTGCTTTTCATGGCGTCTTTCATTTTAGCCATTACATTTTGTTCAAGATTCATAATTATATTATTTAAGTTAGAAACAGGTAAAGTTCGAAAGCAGGAAAGTAAGAAATAAAATATTTTAAAAATGATGGTTTACATACTTGCTTACTTTCCAGCTTTCAGAATTTTTTTCTATTATTTATTTTCTTTTGCCTGCAGATCTCTGAATTTCTGATAAAACTTTTTTGCAAAATCTTTCATTTCATCTGTAAGCTCTTGCTGGTGCGTAGCACGGTTATATGTATCTGCCATTGTTATTAATGTCTGATAAAAAAAATCAGCCATTTCATCAACCATCATTTCTTTTGTCCACAAGTCTATACGCATCGCTGTTTTTTCTTCACCATCCCAAAATGCAAGCATAATTCCTTTTGCCTGTTGCGTATGTTCAATAGTGCTGCCGGTTGCATTCCATTCAATTTGCTGTGGGATTTTGTTTTCATCAAGTTTTACTTTAATTGATATTGTCGAGTTTTCCATACTTGTTTAATATTTAGATTGCTTTTCTGCATTGTATGCGGTTTGTAAAAGCTGCCACAATTTAGATTTATATTCTTCCCTGTTTAAAAATAAAGATTGCTTTTCTGCTGCCTCTTTTAATTGTGCATGCATGTTTTCATCTTTATATAAATTAATTAAAGCTTCGCCTAAAACTTCGTCTGATTTTTTGTTTATATAATAAGCAGCAGCGCCTAGATATTCTTCAATATCTGCATCTTTATTTGTAATGATTGGCAAAGCACATTTTAATGCAATTGATAAAACCATAAGGTCAGCAAAAACAGGTGAGATATGTATAAATGAATGTGCTGATGCAACAGCAGAAACAAGTTGCGTTTCTTCTAAATTTTCCAGTAGTCTTACATCTTCACGGTATTTATATGTTTGCAATTTTTCGAAAATTCTTTTTTCAAAGGCATCATATTTTGGCAAAAGCAAAAGCTTCATACTACTTTGCTGCCATTTTTTAAATTTTGAAAATGCACGCAGCAATAAGATAAAATTTTCTTCGTCATCGTCTTGTAAAATAGAAAGAAAATAATCATTATTATCTGCCTGCATGGCTTTGATCATTATCTTTTCATGCCACTCAAATTTTCTGAAATTTTCCGGTGCTGTAAAACGAATAACTTCTACTTTATTTTTATTCGTTTCATTTTTTATCAGCATAGCTAATTTATCTTCCGAATAAATAACAGCATGCTGCGTCTCCTGAATTGAATGTTTAAAATTATTTTCAGCAAACCTGCCAATTGCACTTGTTATCTTCGTTTTTTCCGCAGAAATAAATTGGTCAATGGCTATGATTTGCGGAATTTTTGAAGGAGCGCTTATTCCATTTAAATCAATTACAACATCTGCTTTTATTTTTTTTAAGATAGACGGAAGCTTTACGCCATACCACCATTTTAAAGTTACACCACCTTCGTTTTCGATCATTATATAAATAACGGCATCTTCAGAAATAAACTGATTAGATACAGGAATAGAGTTGCTCCAGGTTTTTATTTGATATTTCGCTTTTGTTGCCGCTTCATCAATTAAAGAAGAAAGATATTCTGAATAATGACTAGCGTGAACGTGTTGAACAATTGCAATGCGCATAAAGCACAAAAATAAATTGAAAGTATTTAAACAACAAAGCCACCATTTTTTGGTGGCTTTGTAATGCTTTAAAAAATTTAGTGTGCTATTAAAACGGTTATTCTGCCTATAATATTTCCATCCTGTTCAACAGAAACGTAATAGTACCCATTATGCAACGATGATAAATTATTTAATGTGTAATTGTTAACACCTTTACGTTGAAGACCTGCTTTGTAACTTCCTGCAGGCAATCCATTGGCGTCTGTTAATTTAAATGTAAGATTTCCTGTTTTTGCAAGTGTATAATTCAAACGCATAACAGAAGATGTTACAGGATTTGGTAAAACAGATATATGGCTAATTAATCCATCAGGATCAGGTCCGGGATCAAGACTGCCTGCAGTAATATTTATTTTATAATCTTCAGTTTCGCCATCACTATAACTGCCACAGCTATTTGTACGCCCATTTCCATAATGCATAATTATACGCATGCGCGTAGAACCAATTTTTGCATCAGACGGAATAATAAAGGATTTAGTAATTGTAATTTTCCCATTACCGGTAGCTACCTTTTCACCTGGATTTGTAAATACACCATCCTGATTGTAATCAATAAATACAGTCCAATATTCAACATAAGAGTTACCAGTAAAGCCAGGAGTTAAGCTAATACTTGCAGAATTTCCAGGAGACAGATTTGTACTTAGTGCAGTATAATCTCCATAACCATTATTATTACCACTGGTATTGTTGATATTGCCAATTGTAACGTTATTTATAAACTCATCTTTTGTATTACCACTTATAGTACAATATACAAGACCGGTTGCTGCCAAAGTTTTTAATGATGCAGCACTGCTGTACGAACTGGTTGAACTGCCCGAACAAACAGTTTGCACCTCATAATTATATGTTGTATTTGCATTGAGACCAATTAAATTATAGGATGTTGCTGTAACACCAGGAACTGTTGTCCATGTAGAAGAAGAAGCTGTTTTATATTGAAGATTATAACCAGTTGCTCCGGAAACTGCACCCCAGCTAACTGTTGCGGTGCTACTTGTTACAGATGTTGATCCAAGACCTGCAGGTGTTGTACATACATTGCCGCCTCCTGCAGTGCCTACGCCTACTGCATACCAGGCATTTTCAACTTGTATTACTTCATTAGAAGTTGCACCATAAAGATCTGTTGCTGCGTTAATGCATGCAGTACGCCAGTCAGCATATTTAGAAGTTGGTACAAGATATACAGTATTTGTGCGATACAAAATTTTATCGGCTTCAGTAAGCCCAATTCCTGATACAGAATAATTATTACTATTATCATTAGTGCCGCTGCCGCCTGTTACAAGCAGGTAAAACATAAAATTGCCAACACCGCTGTTTGTATGTACACCACCATTATCCAAAGCTGCTAATATGCCGGTAGCCCATTTTTTACCTTTATAAGTATCGGGTTGATTTTCTGCATTTGGATTACTCATATCACGGATGATAAAATTCATATCATTACTTAGTACCCAGTTTACATCATCAGGCTTGCTCCAAAACTGCACTGATTTACCAAAAATATCACTCATGCTTTCATTAATAGCACCTGATTCATTCTTATAATTTAATGCACTTGATTCCTGCGTTACACCATGTGTTAATTCATGCCCGGTAACATCAATGCCTGTTACACCGCCCGGGTTATCTGTACTGTTTGATCGCTTATTAAAATTCATAGCACTTCCATCCCAAAACGCATTATCTGTGTAAGTAGGATCGTTTACATAACTGTATAATGCTGTTCCTGCATTATCATAACTGTTTCTTCCAAAATTGGCAAAGTAATATGCATAAGTTTGAGATACGCCGTAATGTGCATCCATCGCTGCCTGGTCTAATCCTGTTAACGACCAATTAGAAGAACCATTGTTATAATCTGTTCCACGCAAACCTTTTTCTCCGTGCAAGGTTATAATTCCATTACCTTTTGTGTAATCGCGCAGGCGATAACTTCCGCCACTAAGATCTGAATGTATAGTTTGATTACCGCTGTATGCAGTTGCTGCTGTTCCGGTTGCATCAGAAAAGAAAATTTCATCTTTTTTGCCAATTACATTGCCGGTTATTGCATCTACAAAATAAAAAGCACGGCTTAATGGCTGTCTTGCATATACATCAACTTTATAACACAGTCGCAATTCACGCGGACTTACATCTTCTGTAGGGCTATACCAAACCAAGCTTGCTTTTGGCAAATAAGTAGCATTTATATTATTAGTCTGCATTTTTATTCTTTGTTCCATATCTGCATCCTGCCATGCATATACCTTTGCATTTACATGTTTTACTGCAACAGTAATTGCCTGTACATTAGAAATTTTTGAAGTTGCACGATCATCTATTGTCGGGTCAAAATCTGTAACTATAGCTCCGCCAAGACTTTTCAATATACCGTTGTATATATGAATCATAAACATGCTGTTTTCTATAGGAATATTTCTGTATGTTTGATAATAACGAAAATGAATGTAACCAAGCTTATCCTGTTCTGTGTGTTTTAAAATAAGATCAGCATTATTATCAAGGGCAAGCAATCCTTTAATTTGCCCTGTATTAAATTTAAAAGTTTGGTTATCCGGCACTGAAGCAAATTGCTTGCTTATACCGTGTTCACCACGAATAACTTTGCTTATGAAATTTTGCGCATATCCATTAAATAGTAAGAAGCTTAAAATAGTAAGTGATAAAAATTTTTTCATAACAGTTTTACGTTTAAAAATTTAGAATATTAAAAATTAAAGATTGTTTTTACTACATCGTATTTTATTCAAGGCGGAAAATTCTTTTTCTCATAAAGAATATTAATTGCTTTAAATCAATTTTTCTAACAAAATAATTTCGGAAATTGCTCAGTTAGTTTAAAGAGTAAAGTTGCTAATTTAATTTTCTCTACAAACAGGCAGGAAAATTAATATATTATTCCAATAAAAAAATTTCTTTATGGAAAAAACTAACCGGCTAAATATGCATTATGTAGCAATAATTTTTACAGCCATTTCTTTTAATAAGTCGGCCTCGGTAGCGCCGCCGTTATTAATGCCGATGTTTTTAAGATTGTATTCATGTAATAAAAGAAGAATTTTTTCGGCGCCCGAGTAACCATAACTATTTACGGCGCCGACTGCTTGTTTTACTGCAAAAGGATTATTGTAAAATAAAGGTTTTAATGCAGCTTCAGACATGTTGGCTTCAGCAGCAATTGTGTAAATTTTACTGAAATAATTATATAGCGTTGGAAGAATAAGTTGTACCGGACCAGCCTTTGGATTTGCCCCGAAATATTGAATAATGCGAATTGCTTTTGGCAAATTTTTCTGGCTGATGGCATCCTGCAATTCAAACACATTAAACTCTTTGCTTACGCCAACATAATTTTCAATATCTTCTTCTGTAATATTTTTTCTTTTATTAAGATTGATAGAAATTTTTTCAACTTCATTTTTTAAACGGTTTAAATCATTTCCAATATAATCAACCAAAATTGATAAAGCATTCTGCTGGATAGATAGACCTCTCGCAGCAATCATTTCACTCGTCCATTCCGGTAATTGGTTATCATAAATTTTTTTTGTTGAAAGTAACTCACCATGCTGCTTTACAGCTTTCGAAAATTTCGTGCGTGCATCTAATTTTTTGTCTTTATAACTTATAACAAAAACAGTTGTATTTAAAGGGCGTTGAATATAATTTTCAAGCCGGTCAATATCTCTCATTTGCTGTGCTTCTTTAAGTAACACAACTTTTCTTTCGCCAAACATTGGATAACCCACGCATGCATTAATAACATTTGTCCAGTCTGCATCTTTACCATAAAAAATACTCAAATTAAATTGTGTTTCGCTTTCAGAAAGTAAACTGTGTTCAGCATAATCAATTACTTCATCAATAAAAAAAGGTTCCTCTCCTTCCAGCCAGTAAACAGGTTTAAATTTCTTATTTTTCCAATCAGCAATAATCTTTTCTGCAGACATGTATCAAAGATAAGAAGCACGCCCCTGCCCTAAAGGGAGAATTTATATCTTGCGCAAAATATTATTCATGCCTTATAAAAAATCAGCTTTAATTATTATAGCATTATTTATTATTTATTCAATCAATGCGCAATCATATAAAAAGCTGCATTTTAAAAGTATTCTTTGCGATTCGCATAATGATATTCTTAGTACATGTATTGAGAAAGGTTATCGCTTTGATGAAGATCTTACCGGCAAAACACACAGCGATTTAAAGCGCATGTTTGAAGGCGGAATTGATGCGCAGGTTTTTTCTGTATGGTGTGATGAAACCGAAAAGCAACCTTACGCATTCGCTAATCGCGAAATAGATACTTTATATGCATGGATAAGCCGTCATTCGGATAGTATGATGCTGGTTACAAATGCTGATGAATTAATGCAGGCAGTAAAACAACACAAACTGGCGAGCATGATTGGTGTTGAAGGTGGACACATGATGGAAAACAGTTTAGATAAACTCGACAGTTTATATATGCGTGGCACGCGTTATATGACGCTCACATGGAACAACAATAACGACTGGGCTACCAGCGCAAAACATGAAACAGATTCATCGCACCTGGCACATTTAGGCTTAACAGAGTTTGGTAAACAAGTTGTGCAACACATGAATAAAATTGGGATGATGGTTGATCTTAGTCATGTTGGCGAACGCACATTTTGGGATGCCATTCAAGCTTCAACAAAACCAATTTTAGTTTCGCATAGCGATGTATACAAACTATGTCCTGTTTACAGAAATCTAAAAGATGACCAGATAAAAGCAGTTGCAAAAAATGGCGGCGTTATTCAATTGAACTTTTATTCCGGTTTTTTAGACAGCACTTTTAATCCAAAAGAAGCTGCGTTTGAAAAGAAACACAAAGCAGAAAAAGATTCATTAATTGCAACCGGCAAACAGGAATTTTTTGCTGATAATTTTTTGTTCTTAGAATATGCAAATGAAGTAAAAAGTCTTCGCGCTCCGTTTCATTTATTATTAGATAATCTTGATTATATAGTAAAGCTTGTTGGTGTTGATTATGTTGGATTAGGCAGCGATTTTGATGGCATTAGTTTTCCGCCGCAGCAAATGGATGATGTTACAGCCTATCCTTTAATAACAAAAGCTTTGCTTGAACATGGTTATAGCAAAAAAAATATTCAAAAAATTCTCGGTGGCAATTTTATAAGAGTGCTGAAGGCGAATGAGGTAAAATAAAAAAACTATAATTGAAATTTATACTTTAAACTGTAGCGGAAAATGGGGAGCTACAATACCAATCGCCTTCTGTGGTTTTATAAATTTACAAATAATAATTTCTGTATTGTCTGAACTGAAAGTGTAAATTCTCTTAAAGTCGCTTTATAATACTAATGCGTTTTTTGCATTGCACGCTGAAACGATAAACAAATATCTGCTTTCATATTTTAATATTAGTTCTGTTTTACTCATAAGCGTGACTACAATAATAAATATAGTAAATGAACTATTGTCAATTGTAATAAAGCAATTCGTGCTTAAAATAAAAAAAACAACGGTGAAGCATTGCCGGTTTTAAAGCTTTCCCTCATTTTGTTTTTAAATCCGAAGTGTGCTGATTGACAAAAAAGTAAAGAAAATGGCAATAACAGTTATTATTTTTTGTATACATGCTAATGCTCGAATATTTAAAGGCAATGCTTACGGTTATTCCTGTTTGGTACCGGTAATGTTTTTTAGTATTTGGGAAAGTATCAACCCAAATACTACAAAACCAACAAATACAATATAGCCCGGTTGTAAAGAAGTGTTATTGGTAGTAATGCTTACCAGCGATTCATTATGAATATTTAATGCTGAAAGCTGGCTTTCTAATATACCATTGAAACCAATATATGTCATCAATATGCCTACTACCATTACATCCGCCATACTCCATTTACCAGATTTAAAAGCAAAGTAGTGAATGAACTTATTTTTTGCCCAGGGCTTATCACTCAACAGATATACCGATGCAGAAAATAATTTAAGAAATGGGAATAGAATACTGAAGCACAACAATAACATGCCTACAATAATAGAATCATAACGCCCGGTTTATATCAGTATCCGCACTACATCAACTATACTTTTGCTTTGAAAAAATAATACCTGGTTTTTAAATGTTATACCGGTACCCAACAAATAAAAATTTAATTCTTTTATACGTGCATCCACTTCTATCATAGTTGTTGTAAGCCCAACCAGCAATATAATAAGTGCGGCAATAACAGACAGCAAAAATAAGGTAGCGTATAATTCTGGCTTATTACGCAACAGGCGCCATATGATAAGTATAACTACAACGCAGGCAAGCATGCCCATTGCAAAAGCAAAAATTGTGTGGTCAAGATTATTTAAAAGAAGTGTGGTTTTCTTATCAAACGCATCTGCATTAGATACATTGTATTTTTTATATACTGCGTTAATCACCAGTAATTGTTGGTTGCGTGAACTGTCATACGTTTCTTCACCTAACTGTTCCATTTTGCTTTGGGTAAGATTTTTAAGCCTGCGTTTACTGGAAGGGCTTTCCACTTGCGTAATAATCTTTCTTGCAAATGTGGGTACCTGCTCATGAATGGTTTTGGGATTTATAAATATATTGAAAGCAACTTTTGATATTTTGCCCTTGAATGTTTTCTTAGGCTGCTCTATAGAATGTACTGCTTTATCAATAAGGGAATTCAGCAAAGTTTCAATTTCTTTTTGCAGATCGGCACGCTGTTCAGGTGTAAGATCGAAGTTTTGTATTTCATTTGATATAACGGACTGTAACTGGTCACGCCACTGGCTAACTGAAAGCAAACCAAAGGTTATATTGTTGGCTGTGCTGTAATCTGCTCTTATTTGTTGTTGTGCATTAGAGAGGCTATGTACTTTATAACCACAGAAACCAAGTATTGCTATCACGCAAGTAATACCTGCAATGAGCAAAAGTTTCGATCTTTGAAACATACTGTACGGGAGGTTTAAGTCTATGATAGATAAATATCACGCCAACTATTAAAATTGCTAACGATTTAAATAACAAATTATTTTTTGTAATGACCATGCAACTTATGATGATGGAATAGTATGCGTGAAATAAATAAGCGGCTTTGCATTTGTTCACAAATTCATTAATAAGTATGTTGATTAATGTAATTATTAATAAACAATTTAAAATCAGTCTTTGTACCAAAATTACTTTGCTTACGTATAGCCAAAATAATTCCCGCTAAGACTAGCGGGGAAATATTCAACCCTAAACCCTTAAGGCCACGGAATATGAAAATTATTTTCCATTATCACCATCCACTAAATATTTTCTCGGCTCCTCCGCTGTCCATTATCAACTGCTTTCAGTGCTTTGGTTACTCTTAAAATAATGATTTTAAGACAGTATATTAAAGTGTAGCAGTTCCAACCTTCTTACAATTTAATTTACAGCACCTAGCGGAGGCAGATGCTTACAGTATCGTTTGAAACTTTATATTTATTATTTGATGTAATGTTTCGGCTTCTGTATTTTTAGCAACGAAACTTATACACAGCAACTTAAGCCAAAAAATAATCCTAACAGTATTTCTGTTAGGATTATTAAGTAATGCATTTTATTTTTTAATTTACAAAAACCTTCGAGCCGGCATTAAAATTATCGCCAGAAATATGCAAAATATATGTACCACTAATTGGTTCCTTTTTTAAATTAAGCTTATAATAATTTTGAGTTCCATTAGTTTGAATAACTTCTTTGTGAACGATCTTTCCAGTGATATCACTTAATGTAACTATGAGTTGGCTACCTGCATAGTTCGTCACTTTAAACCCAACATTGTTTGTCACAGGGTTTGGATAAATTACTACTAAAGTTTTTCCTGCAACAGTAAAATTAACTGTCTTTATATCATATACTATAGGTTTTGCATCTCTGTCATAATACGTTAGCCTGTAATAATTAATTCCTTTAGAAGGGTAGTCATCATATACAACATAATTTTTTGTTTCAGATGAAAAACCCTGAGCTTTTACAGTAGTGAGTAAACTGAAATCATGGCCATCAGATGAATGTTCAACTTTAAAATGATCGCTGTTTTGCTCGGAAGCTGTAGACCATGCTATTTTAGAGCGGTTGCCCTCAGCATTTACTGTGAAAGCAGTTAAAATAACAGGCAAAGTGCCGTCTGATTTAATGGTGAAGCAAGACCTTGTAAATTTAGAGCTTGCAAAGCTATTATCAATAGTCTGAACACCCCAACAATAGTTCCCTGCAGGCAAATTTTTAAGAATCCACCCCTTATTCAAATATACATTACCCATTTTTTGAAGTGCTAATTTTCCTGTTGTTGTATCTGCGAGAGCATCGTAGTACCATTTGCCTTTATCATCTGTAAGATACATGTTATAACTTAAGGCTTTTTGCGGAGTGGTTGCATCTATAGCCGCATTCCAGCTAAAAGTTAGAGCAGGCTGTGTTCCTATAACCTTAAGGTTTGTTGGAGCAGATGGAGCAGAATTTTTTGTGATTGTAGGATTTTTTATGATGACAGAAGCATTAGAATTTAAAGCGCTCCCAGCACCATTGTAATTGTTTCCTGAATATCCCGCTTCAATTATATCGAGATCTCCATCTCCGTCTATATCTGCAGTTTCAAAAGAATTTTCTGAAAAGCCAGGAATGGTTGCATTACCTGAATAAGGAGTGAATGTTCCTCCGTTATTTAAATAAATATCAGTTGCCTGTGTTGAAGTGTTGCTGTTGTAGCCACTAACAATAACATCAAGATCACCATCATTATCCCAATCTATTAAACGTCCGCCATTGCCGGTATGATTTTGCCGGTATTCTGTAAAAGTGGTTACTGCTGTGAATATTCCCGCATTATTTCTATACAACCGATAAACACCGTCATTATCTTCTCCTGAACCAAGATAGCCATCGCCGTTTAACAATAGATCAGCATAGCCATCACCATCATAATCTCCCCAGGCCGCAGAACCATTTCCCTTGGGAATAAGACCCAGATCTTTTACAGTAAATACTCCATTATTATTTACAAACATTTTAGAAAAGCGGGTTGCCGCGGCGTCTTCATAACCAGCCGTTACAAACAAGTCAATGTCTTTATCATTATCATAGTCAATAGGTGTTACTACCGGATCAACAAAATTATAATCATTAAACTGGCCTGATTCTGTGAAGCCACCTGCCTTGTTATTAAAAAATATTTTTGGTTTACCAAAATCTTTGTTACCAAAAACATAAATATCCATATAACCATCATTGTTCAAATCGGCAAAGCCTGCGCCGGGCGCTGCTTGCGGTAACGCAATTGCATTATCTTTTGTAAAAATTCCGGAACCATTAGATGTGTAAACGCTATCAGTTGGAGAACCATCTGCTGTAAATCCTGTCATTAATAAATCCAGTTTTCCATCTTGGTTTATATCACCCCAATTAAAGGTGGTTCTTGTTGTAGGTGTAAACGGAAAGGCTGCGGGAGTAAAAACACCTGCGCCGTTATTTTTAAAAACCTTGAGGATTCTGGCCGTGGTATCTTCACCACTAATAACAATATCAAGATCACCATCGCCATCAATATCAACAACCGCAACTCCTGGATGTGTTACCGGAAGATTTAGGTTTGTAACACTAATCTGTGCAGTAAGACGTAACGTGCAAAAACCAGCTAGCATTAAAATAAATAGTAGAGTTTTTTTCATGATTTAAAATTTAATTGTGAGTAATAAAAATTGCATTTCTTTTTGTAAATTTTATATATTTTTTATTTGAAGGTTTAAACTATTTTTTACATAAAACCCATAAAATGATTGTTGTTTGAAAACTTTATACTGAAGTAATCAATTGTGTGAAGCTGAATCAATTTTGTACAATCTGTATTACTGATTTTGTTCATGGTTGAATATTTTTACAAGCCGCAAACGCAAACATTAATAACAATATATAGTTACCGGTATTCCTATTCATAATTATTGTTTTCCGGTTAATGATTTGATGAAGGTTGTTTCTTTTGTATCGTAGGGTGTGCCATCTTTCCTGAAAATATCATGAAACCAAACCTTTGGTTCATCACCATTTGGCATAGGCGTGTCCCATGCATACATTGTGTTTGTTTTGCCCGTAACCAATCCCCAGTTTATAGCAACAATTTTATTTGCTTTAAGTAAAGGCATTATTGTAAAGAAGGTGCTGTTGCGTAATCTTGCCATATATTCAGTACAAATTAATGGTTTGCCATATGTTTTTAATGTATCAATTGTCTTCTGATGAATTTTTAAAGGGTTATAATCATGATAACTTATTACATCGGAATTAGTTAATTGATAAGCATTTAAATCTGCATATTTATCATTCCAAATGCCTGCGGTTAATGGCTGATCCGGACTTATTTCTCTGGCCCAGGAAAAAATGTTTTTAAGCAAAGGCAGGCTTTTATTACCATAGTCAGAATTGCCTGGTTCGTTATATAAATCCCATAAAAAAATTCTTTTATCATGGCTGAAACTTGTAAGTACATCTTTTACATAAGCCTCGAGAATATTTACAACTGCGGGGCTATCATACAGCAATTGCCCCGGATCTCTTATCCAGCCAGAATTATGAATACCAACTTTATGTTCAGGTTGCGTGCCTGAATGATAAGTAGGATTCCAGCAATCATCAAAAAAAACAAAAACAGTTTGTATTCCATGTTTATCTGCAACTGATAAATAAGTGTTCATCCTGATTTTAAAACCGGTGCTATCAATTTGCCATGCAAGATGATGTAAAAAAACACGCATTACATTCATGCCAATGGATTGCGCATAACCTAACTCACGATCAATAGTTGCACTATCAAATGTTTCTGCCTGCCACATTTCAAGTTGATTAACTGCGATTAACTGCGGTACCTGGAATAAAATCGCAGCCCCGCATCCAGCCATAATTTGAATACCATGCATTTGCTTTCTGATTTGTCCAAACCGTGCGACCGGTTTGGGCATAAATATTTACAGATATTAAAACAAGAAACAAGGCAATGGCAAGATGTAGTTTTTTCATTTATTTTAATTTGATATTCAGCAGTATTTATAAATTGCTGTTTGAATTGCAGAATCGTGTTATCAGAATTTATCTTCCGGCAAATACAGGATACTACTTCTTCACTTTATTCTGATGGAATATTAATTGTTATACCTTCTTTAACCGGCTCACCAAAGTTGGGTGTTCCATCTTTATTCCATGTAAATTTTTGCGCTCTTGGCGAACGATACATACCGCAACCTTCACCTGCTTTATTATTGGCATGATACAAAATCCAATCTTCTTTTCCGTCAGGTGATTTAAAGAAAGAATTATGCCCCGGCGCATAGACCTGGTTTTTTATGGATGCTTTAAAAACAGGTTGTTCCGATTTATGCCATGAGGATGAATCCAATAAATTGTTTCCCTCAAATCTCAACATACCTAAAGCATAAGCATCCGTCCAGCAACCGCTTGCAGAATAAATAATAAATAACTTTCCGTTATGCTCTAAAAACTGCGGACCTTCATTTACATTTACATGAGGCGGATTATTGGCATCATGCAAATCACCTTTTGTTTCCCAGTCATATTGTGGTTTTGAAATGCACACACGCTTACTTTCAATTGTTAACGGGTCATTCATTTTTGCAATAAAAATATCCTGTTCCCCATTTTTATTGCCTTTCCAACCTGACCAGGCAATGTACAATTGCTTTTTGTATCTAAAAATATCAGCATCAATCGCCCATTTATCAGAACTGTCGGCAAGTTTGCCTTTTAGTTTCCATTCGCCTTGCATTGGGTCGTGAGCATCATTTTCCAAAACATATAAACGGTGATGGTTGTTACTGCCATCATCAGCTGCAAAATATGCATACCATTTATTTTGCAGGAACATTATTTCAGGTGCCCATAATTCATCTGAATAAGCAGTGTTTTTTGACGGAACAAAAATAATTTTATGTTCGGCAGTTTTAAGATCAGCCAGACTTTTTGTTTTCCATATCTTTATTTTATTACCAATCGTATTTGTGTAATAATAAAATCCATCTTTATAAAAACTATATGGATCTGCGCCCGAAGGCAACAATGGATTAGTGAATGTTTTTTGGGCAAAACCGAAAAACTGGATAGTGATTGTAAAAATTAAAAGAAAAATATATTTCATTCACCAGACGGTTTTTTTATAGCTGTATTTATTCACACTGGCATTCCAAAGTATGGACTACCATCAGAATTCCACGTAAATTTTTGTATGCGCGGATTTCTTGCATCACCGCAACCCTCACCGCTTGTATTATTTGCATGATAAATAATCCAATTTTCACTGCCATCAGGTGAAACAAAGAACCCATTATGCCCAGGACCGTAAGCACCACCAGAAGCATTGGTTGCAAATACAGGGGATGATGATTTTGTCCAGTCAGCAGCGTTCAAAGGATCGCCGCCCGGCTTTAATGAAAGTAAGCCTAAACAATAAGCATCCGTACCACAAAAGCTGGCGGAATAAGTAATAAAAACATTGCCAGCGTTCGTGATTTCTTCCGGTCCTTCATTTACAGGAAACCCATTTTTTTCCCAATCATTTGTTGGAGATGAAATTAAAACGCGGCTGCCATCAATTGTATATGGGTTTGAAAGTTTTGCGATGTAAATATTTTGTTGACCTCCGAGATTATTTATCCATCCTGACCAAACTAAATATGAGGAACCATTATAATCGAATTCAGATGCGTCAATCGCCCAATTATTGGAAGGCTCATTTATTTTTCCTTTTAATGTCCATGCTCCTGCGGTTGGATCTGCATTTGCGTTTTCCAAAACATATAAGCGATGTGTTTTATCGTCACCTGAACTATCTGCTGCAAAATATATATACCATTTATTTTGTATGAAATGAATTTCCGGTGCCCAAACATCGTCAGAATATGCAGTGCCGGGGGCGGCATTCCAAACTGTTGTAATAGCCGCATCTTTTAAATCCGACATGGCTTTTGTTTTCCAGAGACTAATTTTATTTCCCTGGGTTTGTGTATAATAATAGTAACCGTCTTTTTGTACCACCCATGGATCGGGACCTGAAGATAATAACGGATTCTTAAACGTAGTTGTATCTGCTGGCGGCGGCGGCGTTACAGGATTATTGCCTGAACCTTTTCCGCAGCCAATTATAATTATAAAGGATAGATAAAATAGGTGCTTCATTTCTAAAATTAAACAATATAACTGTAAAATTACCAGCCCGGGTTTTGTACAAGATTAGGATTAACATCTATATCCTGCTGTGGTATTGGCCACAATTCATCTTTACCAATAACAAAATTTAAAAAACCCGGATCACGGGAAGCGAGTTGTGGCCCAAGATCACCCCATCTTGCCAAATCTTCCCACCGGTGTCCTTCACCAGAAAGCTCTGTTATTCTTTCATGTTTTAATTGAGCCAAAAATGCATCGTGAGAAAGATTCGGCATCGTTGCAGATAAAGGTGCCAATCCTGCTCTTTGCCTTACACGATCTACGTATTGATAAGCTTGTGTTGTTTGCCCTAATTCATTCAACGCTTCTGCATATAAAAGCAAAACATCTGCATACCGTATAAAGCGATAATTATTTCCTGAATGAAATACTTCCTGATTCATTGTTGAATCATTCAAAAATTTTCTCAGGCAAACTTCCTTTGTGCTGTTGTGCTGATCATCGGGCACATTCTGCAGAGCAAGGTTATTCCATGGCGTTCCATATGCAAGAGAATATTGCGGGCCTCTTACATCAGTTGAATCATATAAAAAACTTGCTGCAAGCCTTGGATCTCTTTGACCAGTTGTTGTTTTCTCTTTTAAAAATTCCCATACAACCCATCTTCGTGCCTGCCCATCTGTAAAGCCAATTGGTGCAGGAGCAAAGAATGGCGGAACAGATGTTCCATAATTTAAATTATCCGGATCATACGTATCATCGTCATGACTATCTGTTGGATTCAATGCATTCTGAAATTCAAATACAGATTCTTTATTATTTTCAGATGCTTCAACAAAATTGCTGCGATAGTCGCCCATTAAGTCATAATTACCCTTTCCATCTCCTTCAACCAACCATTGAAAAGCATCGTGTGCTTCCTGATATTTATGTTGCTGCATATAAGCTTTACCTAACAAAGCGTAAGCTGCGCCTTTAGTTGCTCTTCCAACGTTTGCATTATCATATGAAGGTGGCAATGAAGCAGCGGCATCAGTTAAATCTTTTTCAACCTGTGCCCAAACATCTGCCTGTGGTGAAGTTGGCGGTGCATCATTTGGTGTAGATGTTTGTAATTGTAAAGGAACGTTGCCCCAATAATCGGCAACATAATAGTAAAATAATGCACGCATAAATTTGGCTTCAGCAAGGTATTGCGTCTTTGTTGCTTCATCCATATCTATATTGGGCACATTATCCAAAACCTGGTTTGCACGGTTAATACCAATGTAACAATCCTGCCACAGTGAAATAATTTCCCAAAGGTTATAATCAGTAATAATAAACCTGTCGAAGTTGTTTATAAGCGTTGCATTCGGACTGGTGCTATAGCCTTCATCAGATCGAATGATATTCTGAAAAAATTGATTTCTGCAAAATCCAGGTCTGTGGTAAGTACTGTAAATTGCATTAACGCCAGCCAAGGCATCTGCAGGAGTTTTCCAATAGTTTTGTGTAGTTGGATTATTCGGATTGGTTAAATCTAATTTTTTCTTACAACCTGCTATCATTAAAGATGTAAGTGCTATTATGAATATTTTATTTTTCATACAATATATTTATTTAATGCTAAAAATCGAATTGAAGTCCAAATGTTACAATGCGGCTTGATGGCCAGTTGCCGTTATCAAAACCTCTCAATAAAATACCTCCGCCTACAACGTCGGGATCAAGTCCTTTATATTTTGTAATAGTGAACAGATTTTGACTGCTTACAAAAATTCTTGCTGTATTAAAACCAATATTTTTTAATGTTGATGGTGTAAATGAATAACCTAATTCTATATTTCTTAACCTGAGATAAGAACCATTTTCAAGCCAGCGTGAACTTGTTGCAAGGTTATTACTTGCAATACCGGCATCGCCGGTTTCTAATCCGAGCCTTGGGTCGCTGGTGTTTGTATTGGTTGAACTCCATGGATTAATATCTGACCTGAAGTTTGTGTTTTGATAACTGTCTAAAACCCTTCTTATATCATCATAAATTTTATAACCAAATACACCTACCAATTGAATATTAAATGTGAATTGCTTATATGTAGCACTGAATTGTAAACCGCCCTGAAACTTGGGCCAAGGCGAACCAACAAATTGCCTGTCGTCATTATTTATTACACCATCACCATTAAGATCAACATATTTTACATCTCCGGGTTTTGCATCTGGCTGTATAAGTTTTCCATTTTTATCAATATAAGTATTTATTTCATCCTGTGTTTGAAAAATGCCTGTTGTTTGCAACATAAACCACGCATCCATTGGATGACCGATTTGTGATCTCGAAAATCCAGCACCTTCAATATAATTTATTCCCGCCGCCTGATGGCCTACGTTTTCAACCGTATTATTTATTGAAGTTCCATTTAAAGAAATATCATAGCTAAACGGGGAAGTATGGTGATTATATGTGAGAGTAACTTCAACACCTTTATTGCGTATAGATGCAGCGTTTGAAGCGGCTGATGCAGAAGCGCTGCCCAAATAAAATCCAATTGGCACATCAATTAAAACTCCCTTGGAAAGGTTATTATATAGATCGATCGTTACTAGAAATTTGTTATTTAGCAAAGAAGCGTCTAAGCCAATATTTGCTTCGTTTCTTTGTTCCCATCTTAAGTCAGGGTTTACAATTTGTGCAGTGTATTCTCCAACCATTGGTGTTTGCCCAACACCATAAATAGCTCTTGGGCTATTATTAATTACACCTACATATTCAAATGCCGCAAGCGGGTTGATGCCTAATTGGCCATATGAGCCGCGAATTTTCAAATCTGAAAGCCACGGCACCTTAAAGAATTTTTCATTCGTGATCCTCCAGGCACCGGCGATAGCATAAAAATCACCTGTACGATAATTAGGGCCGAACCTCGAATCCTGATCAATTCGCCCGGAAAAAGTAAGTAAATATTTATCTGTATAGTTATAATTTAATCTGCCTAAAAATCCTTGCAAGCGATAATAATTTCCGGCGTCTGTTACATCTATGCCTCCGTTAGCTGAAGCAGGTCCGTTTGCTGAAGTTATAGTTGTAAATAACTGACCATTTACATTCTGTAAATATAATTTACTGCCTGAAGTAAATTCTCTTTTTACATCCTCGTATGAATAACCAACAACACCGTTTATATTATGAAGGCCAAATGTTTTATTAAAATTTAATGTATTCTCTAAAAGTAAATTGGTAAATCTTTCCCTGTCTTCACCAATACTAGTTGCAGGCAGTTGATTTTCATAACGCCAGATTCCGGAATCGCGTAATTCTTTGTGATAATCAAAACTTGCTTCTAATCCAACATTAAACCTATAAGAAAGCCAGTTTGTAAACTTAAGATCTGCGTATGCATTTCCAACAATTTTTGAATAGTTATATGACTGTTGATCCAGCGCGGCATTCGCAATATAATTATTTGCAAACGAAGGAATATCATTAGTGCCGATTCCCCATCCACCAGGATTAAATTTTGTATCAATATAGTTAGCACTTTGAACAGGAATAATGGGCAATATTTGAGGTGCTTCATAAAATGCGTTGATACCACCACCGGGGTTTTGTCCATCGCTATAACTAAGCACCATATTTTCTCCAACCGTAAGAATGCCTTTATGTATTTCGGTATTTACACGCAGAGATGCCCTTTCAAAACTGTTTGAAATTAAAACGCCCTGGTCTTTATAATAGCTTCCTGATACAAGGTAATTACCTGTAGATGATCCGCCAGACATTCCAACATTATAATCCTGTACATTGCCTGTTCTGTAAATTTCGTTTTGCCAATCTGTATTTACTGTATTGCTTGATAATTGCGATGCTATTCCTGCAGGAAGTGTTGCATTTGAATTTGTATATTGAGTGTTGACCGTTTTTAAATAGTCAGATGCATTCATCACATCCCATTGTTTGGGAAGTTGCTGTATACTATACCTTGCGCTGGCAGTTATTTTTGCAGGACCTTCCTTGCCTTTTTTAGTAGTTATAATAACTACACCATTCGCAGCCCGCGAACCATAAATGGCAGCAGCGGAAGCATCTTTTAATATTTGAATAGTAGCAATATCATCTGTATTTATCGTAGCGTTTGCATCAGCAATCATTCCATCAATAACATATAAAGGATCACTGTTTCTAAAGCTTGCCACACCACGAATTTCAATTACAGAATTTTGGCCGGGAGCTCCACCTGTTCTTACAGTAACACCAGGGACTTGCCCCTGCAATTGATCAACAACTGAATTGCCGATTATTTTATTTGAATTTTGCGTGTTTACAACTGCAGTAGCCCCTGTTAAGTCTTTTCTTCGCACTGATTGATAACCGATTACTACCACATCATTTATTTCGGCAGCAGTTTGTTGCAGTTGAATATTAATTGTCGTTTGATTAT
>CAXSDU010000018.1:26150-41629 GCA_964236165.1 uncultured Parafilimonas sp.
ACCGGCACTTCCTGCGTTGCATAACCAATAGAAGAAACAATTAGTGTGCTGTTAGGTGTCGCAGTAATTGTAAAATTTCCACTTGCATCTGTTTGCGTGGCGATTTTAATGCCCTTAACTTGTATTGAAACACCTTCAAGCGCTGTATCGTGAAAAGATACATTTCCCGAAACAGTTTGTTGCGCAAATAGACTTACTGTACACACAGTGAACAATGAAACTACAAAAATTTTTATGATAATAGAGGAATAGGAAAAGAAGACCTTTCCTTGGCAGGGTAAGCAATGCTTCATAGTATTAGCGTTTAATGGTTACAAAGTGTATGAAGACAAATGTAATGATTGTGAAGATGCTTTACTTTAAAAAAATTCTACATAATTTTAGTGGATCATCGTATTGTAAAAATATTTCATTAACTGGTTTGCAATGTGATTTATTTCTTAGAAGTTTTATAATACATCGTTACCATTAGATGTATACTTTTTTATAGATTATCCTCCTAAATGTGATATTATATTCAACGGCTAATATTTCAGTAAGGAAAAAATTGCCAGATATAAACAGTATCAAGTTGATCTTCATTACAAAAAATTCTTTCTGGGCGCGTCAGCTTTCACTCAATTCTCTGCACTCGGAACACTATAATAACGGCTGGATTTTTTAAACATCAACATTGCAAGCAGTAACATCTTTAATTAGTAAAAAATATTTATCAAAGAAATTTTTATACCGACTTGTTATTATCTGCAAAGCCGTTGTTTATAATATAGAGGCAACGAACGAATAGCAAATATAAAACCACCTTTACAATGATAGAAATGGGTTTCTTACAGGCTTTTATCGGAGGTTAGCGCATATTAATGATACGTAACTTTTTCGCTAATAACGCAAACGTAAAACGCATGAGAATTATACAAAGTTATTAATTCAAACGCTTACACAAAACATTCGGCATTGTGCTTAGGATCATCGTTTTAATTTTTATCGTCTGTTGTTTATTACCAATAGTTTTTGCAGCAATAGTTAATAATTTTTAGATCACCGGAAAGATTAGGTTAAATAAATATTGTGAAAAAAAAATTATCAGCAGGGAACAATCTCTTTTAATAAATAATCTGTCTGTTAAACAATACCAAGAACTAAGTGGAAAAAAATTAAGCAGTGTTAATAAATTGGGTTACTTATATATCAGGCATCAATTAAAGGGAAAAAAATAACAACGGTAAAGCATTGTCGGCGCTGTGATGTTTTGCTCTCAGTTTGTTTTTAGGGACAATTGCTTGCCACTGCTACACATGGTGAACATGTTGAACCAGCAAATAAGATATACAGGCATTATATGACCAATGCCTAATATTGTATGAGTAGTTTAGGATATAATCGTTTCGATATGTAACCGGCTCTTATGCACGATTAAATATTGATTTAGATTTCTTATAATAATTTTGAGCAGTTGTTGTTGTATTTCCTGAATCTTCCACTCACTTGCGATAATTCTTAAAAAACTTCACATCAATGTCTTCAAAGTATTTTTGCATTAGATTTCATAAAATAATTAATTAATTTATGAATAAAAGACTTGATAAAATTGCATTAAAAGTTGGATCATTACATTAACTTTTACAAGGATTACCGATTTTAAATGAATCAAATAATTATGGAGACAATCCGTCTCTTAATCAGGGTTCCTGGTTCAAGCCCAAGTGGGCCACATAAAAACTAAGTAGTTATTACATACTTAAATCAATAAAAAGTATTTTTTTACATGATACTAAAAATTTAAGAGTTGCCTGTTTAACTAGGCAACTCTTTTTTAAAACCTGTTTCATAGATTAACAACAACCATTTTTTAAAACAAATTGTAGTGTACAGAAAAAACAAAAATTATATTTTAATCCGTCGCTTCTTATTAGAAGTTTATTTAAAGAAGCAATATCAAGCCTAAACAAGAAAGTAATTTTTTATAATATTTTGAAACAATTAATTAACGCAATAATATTATGGCTGCCCGCTTCCGCCAGATGATCCATAAATCTGGCCATTTGCATAACTGGCATCACTTGCTGCAAGCTGCACATAAATTGACGCAAGTTCAGCTGGCTGTCCTGGCCTTCCAAATGGTGTTTGACCACCAAAATTTTTCAATTTTTCCTGCGTTGCACCACCACTTACCTGTAAGGGTGTCCAAATGGGTCCCGGCGCAACACCATTTACTCTTATACCTTTCGGTCCAAGTTGTTTGGCAAGAGACTTTATATAATTCATGGTAGCAGCTTTTGTTTGTGCATAATCATACAAATCGGGTGAAGGATCATAAGCTTGTTCAGACGTTGTTCCTATTATAACAGAACCTGGTTGCAGATATGGCAACGCAGCTTTAATTATCCAAAAAGGTGCATAGATATTTGTTTTCATTGTCCAGTCAAATTGTTCTGTAGATATATCTAAAATCGAAGCATGCGTTTGCTGACGTCCTGCATTATTAACAACAATATCTAATCCACCAAGACTTTTTGCTGCATCATCAACTAATTTTTTACAAAATGCTTCATCCCGAAGGTCACCCGGTATAGCTATTGCTTTTCTTCCCTCTTTTTTAATTAATTCAATAACTTCTTGTGCATCCGGTTCCTCAGATGGGTAATAATTAATTGCAACATCTGCACCTTCGCGCGCATAAGCAATTGCAGCCGCACGACCCATACCTGAATCTCCGCCGGTTATTAAAGCTTTTCTACCGGCTAATCTTCCTGAACCTTTATAACTTGTTTCACCATGATCTGGTTTTGGATTCATTTTGCCTGCAAGACCCGGCCACGGTTGAGATTGACCTTCAAAAGGTGGTTTTGGGTATTTAGTTGTTGGATCTTCTAAATCTGCTGGAGATACATTATTCATAGTAAATTTTTTTTCATTTGCAAATGAAGGCACTATTGTTAATGCGGTTAAACCTGCTCCCAAGCCTTTGATTACATTACGGCGATTAATTTTATTCTTTTCCATAAAAATTTAATTCATTATTTACTAGTAAAATTTATTCCTGGTCAACATCACTATTAACATCATTTCTTTCACTTGTTTTAGTTTTGGTATTTTTTTCTGTTGATTTTTTATCTGCAGAATTGATCTTTTTACCTTTTACATTTTTTCCTTCTTCTGCTGTTTTTTTATTTGTTTTTGTAGACGGCATAATTTTCTTTTTAATGATGATTATTTTTATACTTCATAATAAATAATAACAATAAATTATTTTGATGAATCAGTGTTATTATATCTATTGGTACTATCCCCCATAGTCTTGTTTTTCATTTTAGAAGATTTGTTTTTTTTCTTCATGGAGCTGTCAGAACGATTATTATCATGATACATTTTATTAGGCGTTGTATCACTCAATAATGAATAATGTGAAACATTTGTTTTTACAGCATGTGCTGTTGAAGTAAGACTAATGGGTGCAGATAAAATAATTACTGCAACTGCACCAATGATCTGTTTTTTCATGAATTGTTTTTTTAAATGTTTATTGAATTAAGTTTTCTTTATTGTTATTTGTTTTATACATCGCACATTAAAAAATTATAAAAATTTATATTATAAATCTTTATAAGATTCAATCATCTTTACACTTAAAATTTATTTGTATTTATTTCGCTGTGAGAGAAGTAAATTCTATACAGGTTATATTCAACTTACTTAGGAAATATCGTGCCGGAGAAAACTACGCTTTAAATATTTTATTTTATTCTTTGATGCTGCAATATTTTACCCAACTATATTTTGACGCAGAACGATTACCACAATAATTATAGCATATAATAAGTTCCTGTTTGAGAATTTACATTTATAATAACACCAAACCAGATTAAAATAATTCGGATGAAATTTCCAGAAAGGACTTACAAGAAGTATGTTTATATACGAACCGGTTATATCTTCAAAAATAAAATTATTTTTAAAAATTAAACCATGCACGGAGTAATGTATCTTTATTCTACCTTCCTTAGAAGCGATTCTACATTTTTTCTTTCTTGAATTTTCAACTTAATTTTTATGAGTTTAGTTATAAACCAGCCGTTTAATAAAACGGCAAGAAATATATATTTTATATACAATTTTAACCAGGTATATGATCAGGTATTATTAGTTATGTATAATAACGAAAGCAATGCATGGCAAAAAATACCTGTTGATTATAGCAATGGCAGTTGGAAGACGAACATTCTTTCTGATTACACAGATTATGAGAGTTTTTATTATATCTGCGATAAGTTAAAAATCATTTTCGATCAGCATAAGCAAACGTCTGAACAGGCAAAATACACTTTCCCTTTATCGCCGGATCATGCAGTGATGATACTTGGTGGTTGCAGTTGATGTGTAATGTATTTAGCCGGCAGTTATTAGTGAAATGAATTGTTACGATTTATTAATTAAATCCGGCTAAAGTTTATTTGATTATTAATTTAAAGCAGTTGAATTAGTTTTAATCAACAGAAAAATAGCAGCAAAATTCAGCACCTTCATTTTCTTTTCCATTTGCATTAATAATTCCATTATGTAAATCCATAATTTTTTTACAAACAGCTAATCCTATTCCAGAACCTCTGAATTTATTTTTTTCATGCAGTCGGAAAAAAATATTAAATAATTTTTTTTCTTCAGTCTGGTTGAAACCAATACCGTTATCCTTAATTGATATTTCGTGTTGCAAATTAGTTGCGTCATCCGGTTTTGTTTTTATGTTATCAATTTTTTTGTATTGAATTTTTATTTCTGCTTTGCTATCGGGTTTTTTAAATTTTATAGCGTTATCAATTAAATGATAAAACAGTAATGACAATAACAGCGGGTAACCATCAATAACAGGAAGGTTATCTACAATTACCGAGGTATTTGTTTCTAATATTTTACTATTCATATCAAGCAAAACAGTACTTACAATTTCATTAAGATTTACTTTTTCAAGCGCAGCGCCAAGTTGTTGAATTTTAGAAAAACTTAAAATATCATCAGTTAGCAATTTCATTTTTTGAATTGCGGTTTGCGCTCTTCTTATATTAGCTTTTCCCGCATCGGTAAGATTTTTTGCATCATTGGAAATTATAAATTCAAGATTGGTGTATAAGGTGCGAAATGTTTCCTGGTAATTGTTTGCAGCAATTGAATTAAACGTTTGCAGCTCTGAGTTTACAGACTGCAGTTCGCGGTTTTTTATATACAATGTTTTATTCAGCGCTTTAATTTTTTCTTCTGCCTTGATTGCTGCTGTTTTATCCATATCAACGCCAAGCATCTTTTCAATTTTACCATTATTTTCTAAAGGCGATGCTTTTACCTGTACGGTTTTAATAATATTATCTGCTTGTATGCGCAGTGTTTCATTAAAAGGTTGAAAGTTTTCCTTAATATTATTTACAATTTTTTCTGCTATGGATTTATCATCTGTTATTACATAATCAAGATAAACTTCAGGTGTAACCGGCACACCTTTTTCCATGTTGAAAAGATTATACATTCCATCGCTCCACAAAAATTTTTGTGTAACTATATTATAATCCCAGCTTCCGGATTTTGCAAGTTCTTCACTTTGCTGCAGCAGCTTTAAGTTTTTTGCCTGCTCTTCTTCAGCCACCTTGCGTTCAGTAATATCAAGATTGGTTGAAACAATTCCATCATCTTCCATTTTTACAAACATGCTGCTAAACCATTTCTCGAATCCATCATGACCGTAATGGTATTCGATCTGCTGCGGCCTGGAAGTTTCTATTGCTTTTATTATTGCATTAAATACAGGAGTTTGTTTTATGCCGGGATATTCCTGTGAGTACAATTTACCTTTCAGGTCTGTACGCCCTGTAGTTTTTTCCAGTTGTTTATTTACAAAATCTATTTTCAAATCCTCAATATTTCCATGCTTATTACGTACGGCTTTCAATACAGACATATCAACAAGGCTGGTATCAAAAACTGACTGCAGCAATTCTTTACTTTCTTTTAAATGTTGTTCTGCTTCTTTTTCTTTATGAATATTATAATGCATTACAACAAGCCCGTCAGCATAAGGCGAAACAGATAAATGCAGCCAGCATTTCATAATGGGGCACAATACATCGTGCACTTTGCTTGTATGTTTTGATTTGGCTTCTGTAATCATTTTATAATATGGTGTATTTACAGCCTGCGGAAATACATCCCAAATACACTTTCCAATTAAATTTTTTCGCTTAACCTGCCAATAAGATTCCGTTTGCATATTAACGCGTCTGAACATAAAATTCTCATCCAGCTCAAAAAAACCTTCGTTCATTACTTCAAGAATTACATCGGCTCTTTTTTGTTCTGTTATATCATCCAGTATGCTGATAATTCTTGCCTCGTTTACATTTTTTATTACAAGCTGCATGTGATGATGCACATACTTTTCTGCTCCTTTTTTTGTAATAATTCTGTATTCAACAGAAGAGAATTTATGCTGCGCAGATAATTTTTCTTCTGCACGCATTAATTTAAAAAGATCATCTGTATGCACATATTTCCTGTATTCGCTTTCCGTTAAAAAAACAGAATATGGTTCCAGCTCAAGCAAGGTATAAACAGAATGAGAAGCAATAAGCTTTTTACTTAATATATTCATCCACATATAAGCAAAATGCGAAACATCAGTAAATTTTGAATCTGGAGGAATACCGTTTGAAAGTATATCCTGCAGCAAAAGAAGATTGTTTGCCATAATTAAAATAAATCCTTAAACCGGTTACAGTTTAATCTAACATAAAGAATAAATTCAGGTATTTGCTTTATAAAGCAAAAAATAAAAAGTGTATGTATGAAGACTCTACGCAAACTGCGGTTCATAAAACTAATGATTGTTATTAATTATAATGTGTTATTTTTTAATACCGCGGTGTTACTGCTTATATCCTGATAATTGGCAATAATGCCTTTAATGTTTTCATTATCTAACAGGTTTTTGAAAACAACCTCCATTTTACAATAAGAACCATTTTTATGTTTCATTTTTACTTCTCCGCGAACATTTTTGCCGGGACTTTGAACTACTTTTTTAAATAATCTTTTATGCTTTGCATTATCTTCAGGATGCAAAAGGCTTTCATCAAAAATGCTTTTACCAATATTATCTGCTGCAGTATAACCAAGCGTACGCTCTATTGAATCGCTTTGGTATTGTATGTTTCCTTCTTTTGAGTAAATAATAATAATATCAAATGCATTTTGTACGAGCAGCCGGAAGTGTTCTTCATTTCTTTTAGTTTGCGTATCGCTTTAGCTTGCTCAGATGTATCTTCTATTACTACTAAAATACGTTGCGTTTTATTTGCCTGCTCCATGCGCATGGCATTAAACTTAAGTGTTTTTTCACCCAGTAAAGGAAATTTGCCGGTGATTTCAAAGTTTTCAAAACTTTTTCCTTTATCAATAATTTCAATAAGCTTCATTTTTAAATCTGGCAAATTCCACTGACCATTTTCAATTTCAAAAAAGTAATTGCCATCTGTTACGGCGGCATTTGTTTTAAACACTTCGCAAAAAGCTCTGTTCACACTTCTTATACGCATATCTGTATTTAAAACAACCAGCGGCTCTCTTATGGTTTCTACAATAGCATTTGCATATTCGCCCGATTCTTTTAAATCGCTGTTGCGGTGTTGCAGTTCATCATTAATTGTGGTAAGCTCTTCGTTAATAGATTGCAGTTCTTCTTTTGATGTTTCCAGTTCCTCATTAATACTTTGCAATTCTTCGTTTGATGAAAGCACTTCTTCATTGGCGCTTTGCAGTTCTTCACGTGTAGCTTCAAATTCCTCACTCATGTTTTTCATATATTCACGTGCTTCTGTAATTTCCATTTCCAGCTTGTTTATATGATCATCTTTTAAAGTTGATTCTTCAACAGGTGCAGCCTGTGCATGCTGTGTCTTTATTTCTTCTTCTTTAAAAATAATAAGATAATAAAAATCATGTACGGGAGATTTCATCGGCACCACTTCAATCGTAATTTCTTTCGAAACATTATTGCGTATTAAAGTGATGTTGTCTTTTTTAACCGTTTGCTCTTCTTTTTTGGCGCGGTTTATCAGTCCTTTAATTTCAAACACCAGTTCATCTTTTATCATTTTTAATAAATGAAGACTTGCTTTGCCCGCAGAAGGATGAAGATAATTTGAAACATCGCCGTGAAAATGCAATATCTGAAAGTCTTTATTTATAACTACGCTGGACGGCACATAACGTGATAACAAAAGTTTACCTGTTTCTTTTTCAACATCAATATCAGGATCTGTGTCTGCATAAGATTTTGATTCGCTGTACTGGCGGTATGAAAACGGCTGTTGAACAGAAAAATCGAATCCGGTATTTAACGGAACCAGATTTTTAGCATAGATTTTTAAATCTTTATCTGCCTGGTTAAATAGTTCTGTTGAATTGCCAATTGTTTCAGACTTTCCCAGCAATAAATAACCTGTTGGCTTAAGCGCATAATGAAAAGCCTGCAATATTTTTTTCTGCGGATTTGTTTCAAGATAGATCATTACGTTCTGGCAACTAATAAGATCCATACGGGAAAAAGGCGGATCTTTTAAAAGGTTATGCGTGGCAAAAACGCATAAGTCTCTTATTGGTTTTATAATCTGGTAATGACCATCAATCTTAATAAAATAATGGTCAAGCCTTTCTTTAGAAACATTTTCCAGAAGACCTTTTGCGTAAATGCCTGTGCGTGCTTTTTCAATAACAGTCTCGTTCAAATCTGTTCCAAATATTTGTATTGGCGTACTTAATGCTTTATTCTGCAGGTAATCGTACAGGCAAATGGCAATTGAATAAGCTTCTTCACCACTAGCACATGCCGGCGTCCAAATTCTTATAAGATCATTGTCTTTCCGGTTCTTTAATATCTCAGGAAAAATTTTGGTTGTAAGCGCTTCGTAGATATTAGGATCTCTGAAGAAACTTGTTACATTAATTAAAAGATCTTTATACAACAGTTCCAGTTCAGCGCTGTTTTCTTTTATAAACTTTGTATAGTCTGCAAGGTTGTTGTATTTATTAATAGCCATGCGCCGCTGAATGCGCCTGTTTACAGTAGTTTGTTTATAATAACCAAATTCAACACCTTTTTTTGCATGCAATAAAGCCTGTATTTTTTTTATTTCTGATATATTTATTTCTGCCGTATCGTTTGCAGTTAAAACGCCAAGTGAAGTTTTTACAATAGCACTCAATTCTTTTGCAATGCCTTTACAGGGTAAAACAAAGTCTACGAAACCAGAATCTGCGGCGGTTTTTGGCATACTTAAAAAAGCTGCGCTTTCATCCTGTGCAAATGTAATTCCGCCGTTTGCTTTGATTTCCTGTATGCCGGCAACGCCATCGGTGCCGCTTCCGGATAAAATAATGGCAATTGCTTTGGTTTGATATACCTGTGCCAATGTATTTAAGAAAAAATCTATTGAATGATAAACACCATCAGATTTTATGCGGGTTGAAAGCGTGAGTTTGCTATCCACAATACTCATAAAAGTATTGGGCGGAATAACGTACACATTATTCTTTTCAATCTTCACCCCGTTTTCAACCTTATGTACTTTCATGGTTGTTTTCTTCTCTAGTAATTCAGGTAAAATACTTTCATGTGTTGGGGATAAATGCTGGATGATTACATAGGTCATACCAAGGTCTTCGCCTAAATGCTCAAGCAATTCATTTAACGCTTTTAAACCGCCGGCAGAAGCGCCAATGGCTACCACAGGATGTAATTTTTTCAGTTCTTCTGCAGAGGATTGTTTATTATTATTTTCCAGGGTAACTTTTTCTTCGCTCACGTGCTTGTTTTAAGTGTTAAGTTACAAAATAATACATCATGCTTAATACAAAACATAACTAACAATCACCTGGCGCTAAAGGTTGTGTGATTTATATAAAAGTTATTGATAGTTCAGCAACGTTTAAATAGCAAAAAATAACAGTTTAAAAAATTTGATGATTGCAAATGCTTAAGTAAATACAAAAAAAATAATTTAAATATTATGTAAAAATTGTATTGATTTTATGTATAATATTGCACTTGCTAACATTAGTTTTACCCTTTTTATAAGGCGATTATACAATATCAATTTACTCCTTTCTCAGCAACTAACATTCCAGGCTTATTTTAAACAAAAACTAATAATATTTATTTATTGTTTTTGTGTTAAATATTTCCTTTACAGAAGGTAGCTTATAAAAACTCTGTTGAAGAAAGCTGTACAATGCTATTCTTTAAATTTTTAATTTTTAAAACAATGACTAAAACACATATTCTGCTAATAGAAAATAACGAAGAAAAACTTGATTTTTTTTCGGATGCGCTTGAAGAAAGCAATCTTGAGTTTACTTGTAGCCGTGCAAGAAATATTAGGCAGGCTGCTAAAATTTTAAAAAATCTTTTGCCTGATATAGTATTTGTTGGCTTAAACCTTCCTAAAATATCAGGAGTGGAATTCTTAAAAAAAATAAAAAAAATGGAATGTTTTAAATCAACGCCGGTTGTGCTTTATTCAACTATAAAAAATCAAAGCGATGAAGATGTTGCTGAAAACTGCGTTTCAGATTACATACTTCTTCCTGATAATATATTTACAATGGCATCCATTCTGAAAAACTTTTTTAGTGGTATAAAAGAGGTGAGTTGTTCAGAAAATATTGAATTGAATTTTTATGACTAATAATGATTGTTTATTCTTAATAAACACAACTGCTACAGCTTGAAATATTTTCAGAGCAAATCAGTTAAACAGTTTTACAATTATATAAATTGTACAATTTTTCGGCTATGATTATATGGCCTCTTTAATTACTCCTGTTCTTTTTATGGGTTCATTCTTTTACACTTTGTTATACCATCAAGTAACTTATAACGATTATACATAGTTGACCTGACTTCACTCTTGCTTGAGAAAATTACTGAAGACTGTGCCGTGAGTAGTATTAATTTGCAAATAAACGAATAGAATAACTAACCGGTTTCCATTACCAATAGATAATCGTAGTTACTAAACAATATATGCGTTGATAAAAAAACAAATTGCTTACCTCACTAATTCCAATACATGACTATACAAGAAGCATTACAAAATATACAGCAATACGGTGCTTCTTTTAAAACAGTAGATCATATTAAACATGCAGGTTTACTTGCAATTGTTTTGCCTGGTGAAACGCTTGATTTTAATAAGAAAAAACTATTGCCGCTATTAAACTTGTTAAAAGCCGTTGGTAATGCTGATCTTTCTATGGGCAGAATTTATGAAGGACATATTAATGCTTTATATCTTATTCATCTTTTTGCAACACAGGAACAAAAAGAAAGATGGTTTAACGATGCCGCAGAAGGAAATTTATTTGGTGTATGGAATGCACAGCCAGATAATGGATTGCAGATAAGTTGTTCAAACAACATGTTTACATTAAATGGCAATAAAACATTCTGTTCCGGTACAGGTTATGTTACACGCGCACTGGTAACCGGCGACATTAATTCAGACGCAGTAAAGGGCTGGCAAATGTGCGTAGTAAACACAGAAAAAATTTCTGAATCCCAGGTAGATACTTCTACATGGAAGCCATTGGGCATGCAAGCTTCAGCCAGTTATACAATAAATTTTGATAATTATAATGATACAATTGATAACCTGTTTGGAAACACCGGCGACTACCTAAAGCAACCTTATTTTACCAGTGGAGCAATACGTTTTGCTGCTGTACAGTTAGGTGGTGCGGAAGCTTTGTTTAATGAAACGATACAATATTTAAAAAATCAAAATCGCATAAATGATTCTTTTCATATTGCGCGTGTTGCAGAAATGGCAACACAACTTGAAGCAGGTAGCAATTGGTTAAAACAAGCTGCCGCCTATTATGATGCATGGTATGATGATGATAAGTATATAAAAAAATTAATGATTTATTCAAATATGACGCGCACCGCAATTGAAAAACTTTGCACTGTTGTAATAGATTTGAGTATGAAATCTGCTGGTGCGCGTGGCTTAAACTATCCGCACAAAATAGAGCACATCGTAAGAGATCTTTATTTTTATTTACGACAGCCTGCTTCTGATGCAGCGGTTGCTGATATTGGTAAATTTATTTTTGAACAAAACATA
The DNA here is from genome assembly GCA_964236165.1 of uncultured Parafilimonas sp. GTDB lineage: Bacteria > Bacteroidota > Bacteroidia > Chitinophagales > Chitinophagaceae > Parafilimonas. The sequence continues at coordinate 38,318 of CAXSDU010000018.1, forward strand.
AGCATACAAAATATCTGGAATGATACCAACGGATTTATTTAAACAAGCAACACCAATTAATATCAGCAATATTTATTCTGTTGTGGTGCTGGCGCCGCACCCGGATGATGAATCATTGGGTTGCGGTGGTTTAATTGCCATGCTTGCTGATGAGCACAAAAAAGTGTTTGTTATTTTTATAACAGATGGAAGCTTTTCTCATCCCAATTCAAAAAAATATCCTGTTGATAAACTTGCTGCTTTACGAAAAGCAGAAGCGGTTGCTGCATTAAAAGAATTGAGTGTTGACGAAAGCAATATATTTTTTATGAATAAAAAAGACCGCGCTTTGCCAAATTTTGATGAAATCGGTTTTAACAAGAATTCACAAGAATTAAAACAAGTAATTGATAACTGTAAACCTGATTTGGTGTTAGTACCTTATGAGAAAGATCCACATCCTGATCACCGTACAACCTGGCAAATGCTTATGAACGTACGTACAAGTAATACACAGTTTTCAATTTTAGAATATCTAATCTGGTTATATAATTTAGGTGAAGAAAAAGATTTGCCTGAACAACAAGCTGAATGGTTATTTGCAGACATTTCTCATTACATAAAGCAAAAGCAAAAAGCTATTTATAAACATGTTTCTCAAACCACGCGTTTAATTGATGATGATGCTGATGGTTTTATGTTAACGCCTGATGTGTTGCAGCATTTCAACGTAACAAAAGAATATTTTTTAAACAGAAATTTATGAAAGAAACATTACCAGAATCATACTTTGAATTTGTATATAATAACAGCATAGACCCGTGGAATTATGAAACCAGCGATTATGAAAAAGAGAAGTATAAAACAACTATTGATGCTTTACCAAAACAGCGTTACAACAACGCACTGGAAATCGGTTGCTCAATTGGTGTGCTTACAAAGATGTTGAGTGAACGATGTGCGTCGCTGTTATCGATTGATGTTAATGAACTTGCTTTACAAAAAGCCAAAGAACGCCTGAAAAATTCAACGCATGTTACGTTTGAAAAAATGGTTATTCCAAATGAATATCCTGCAGGCAAATTTGATTTAATAGTAATGAGTGAAGTTGGCTATTATTTATCAATGGAAGATTTAAAAACCGCCAAAGAAAAAATTATAAACAGCCTGGAACAGAATGGTGATTTAATTTTAGTACACTGGCTGCCGTTCGTTCATGATTATCCTTTAACCGGTGATGAAGTTCATGATGTTTTTGCTGAATCAAATGTTTCCTTGCAGCATAATAACTGTATAAAAAAAGAAAAGTACCGGCTTGATTTATACACCAAATCAACTACTGAAATACTTTCTTAACTGTTGTATTGCATCAGTTATTAAAATATGTTTATTCATTTTTTGCCATTTGCGCGATGTATACATTTTCCGTTCAGTCTCTTCCCACAATTCACCAAAAAATGAAGCTTTATTAAATAGTTTAAATAACCAGCAAGCTCGTATGCACAGCGGTTTTGCAATTTTACTTAGAGCGTTTTTATCAATCAAATAGTTATTCCTATTGTCCCAACATTTTTTTAAAAGTTGCTTGTTTGCAAACTTTATTTTTAAAATTTCAGGCGCTTCCACATACTGTTGCTCATCTTCTTTTCGCATGTTTTCAAGATGTTTTAAATGAGCAGCAAAGCCTACAACTACACGATTACTGCGCCTTGACGAAGTGTAAACCTTCACTTCCGGTGAACATCTTATTTTAGCATCTATTCTGTATGATGCGCTGCAAAAAGCTGCATCTTCTAAAAATGGTACAGCAGGTAAACCTCCCGCTTTCTTGTAAACAGAACATTGCACAGCCATACTTGCGCCGTAACATTGAAAGTGGCTTGGCCAGGGATCATGTTTACATGGATTAATTTCAGTTTCTAACTTCTTTGCCAGATAACGGTAAGTAACATCCTGCAGGTAATAAAGGCGCACATTTTTATTTACCGGTTTTGAGATAATTCTTCCGCCAACAACATCATTACCATTTTTTATTTCTTTGATGGTATGATAAAGCCATTGCGTATCAACTTCTGTATCTCCATCTGTAGATGCAATAATGCCGTTAGAATTATTAAGCTCCAACCTTCTGTAAGCTTCATCCATCAGCAATCTCCTAGCTGTTCCCACATGTGCCACCGTTTTTGGCAAATTAATATTAGCAATATACAATTGAAAAAAAGCATGTTTTTGCTGATAAGCTTTTGCAATTTTTAAAGATGCATCCGTACTGTTATTTATTAAAATCAATACTTCATATAATTTAAAAGGAAAAGGTTTTCCAGTATCATCAATTTGATTTCTTAATGCGTCTAATGTATTGGTTAAATAAAGTTCTTCGTCTTTAACAGGAACTATAACTGATATCTGAAGATTTTTGTCCGGAATTGAAGGAAATAAAAAATGTGATACGCAATTCTTCAAATTGTCAGGATACATATATCCCTTAATACCGAATTTGGAAACAAAATATTTGCGAAATCCATCAGGTAAATTAGTTCTAAAAAAAGTAACCATTTTTAATTCATATGATACAATCACCTTCTAAATAAATGCCACACTTAAATATGAATTAAAATAATGAAAGATTTTATTAAACAACCTTACTGGTTGTTTTTTATTTGCCGTGGTTTAATTTTAAAATTATAAAACTACCCGTTTAGCATAGGCAGTTTATTTCAGTTGTTAATTTATTTAGATTCCTCCGGTTCTTCATCATTGTCATCATCATCATCAATTTCATCATCATCAATTTCATCATCATTAATTTCATCATCATTACCTATCACATTATCATCAGCTTCAATATCTTCAATATCGTTTTCTTCAACATCTAAATTATTGTCTGTGTCATCGTCAAGAGCTAAATCATCATCTTCGTCAACTTCATTATTATTGTCGTCATCATCTTCTTCATCAGGATCAACATCATTTATATTGTCAGTTTCCTTTTCATTTCGCAAATTTGCATTCAGAGGTTTTTCAAATGCATTCGTTGTTGTTTCTTTAGTTAGCATAATTTACTTTTTTGAATTAATTAATTGTATCGGTTTAAAGTTATTTTCACTTAATTATTTTTCTTTTATATATATGAATTACTACTGCTTTAAGATTTTATTTAATGATTTAGTTGTCTTGTGACGCAGGTTTTTGTTGGTTATATACTTGTTTTGCCACAACGCTATCCGGCGTTACATTACTCATAGCAACCTGCGTTTTATTTTTAAATCCAGATATTACTTATCGTCGCCATTCATTAACGCATCAAAACCATCTTTTGCAACTTTTACTGCG
>CAXSDU010000019.1:0-40930 GCA_964236165.1 uncultured Parafilimonas sp.
ATTCCCTGCGAGCCAATATAAATCCAGCTTCCTGCCGTCATTTGTCCATACATCATCAAACCTTTTTTTTCCAGCTCATCAAAATGTTTCCAGTTTGCCCAGTTGGGTACAAGCTGCGAATTGGAAATTAAAACGCGCGGCGCATCAGCATGTGTTTTTAAAATACCAACAGGCTTGCCGCTTTGTATTAATAATGATTCATCGTTCTCTAAAATTTTTAATGCTGCAATAATGTTATCGAGTGCTTCAAAATTTCTTGCTGCTTTTCCGCGACCACCATAAACAATTAATTCATCAGGCTTTTCCGCTACTTCAGGATTAAGATTATTTAATAACATGCGCAAAGCTGCTTCCTGAATCCAGCCTTTACAACTTAATTGTGTACCAGTTGGAGTTTTATATTTTATTGCATCGTATAGTTTGGTCATGTCTAAATAGATTTATTCTATTAATATTTCCAGTTATTTATAAATTCAATTGCTTCTATCATATCATCATGCAACACCCTGTCTTCAGTATTAAAAGAAATATTTTTTCTGAATGATGTATGTAAATGTTCAACCGCTTCAGAGCTTTTTGCCGGTCTTTTAAAATCTAATGCCTGTGCGGCACTCAGCAGTTCAATGGCTAAAACTTTTTCAACATTATCTATAACACGTAAACATTTTACAGCAGCGTTGGCACCCATACTTACATGATCTTCCTGGTTGTTGCTTGATGAAATAGAATCAACACTTGCCGGCGTGCACAATTGTTTGTTTTCACTCACAATTCCGGCAGCAGTGTATTGCGGAATCATAAAACCATTATTCAATCCTGCATCTTTTACCAGAAACATAGGCAAATCTCTTTGCCCACTTATTAACTGATAAATTCTTCTTTCACTCACGTTTGCCAACTCACTCATTGCAATACTTAAAAAATCAAGGTGCAATGCCAATGGTTGCCCGTGAAAATTTCCGCCGCTAACAATCAAATCATCATCAGGAAAAATATTTGGATTATCTGTAACAGAATTTATTTCAGTTAAAAAAACATTCAGCACATTCTCAAAAACATCTTTCGTTGCGCCATGCACCTGCGGCACACAACGGAACGAATATGGATCTTGTACCTGTTTTTTTTGCTGCACTGTAATTTTACTTTCGCTTAAATATGCACGAATAATTTTTGCCGTTTCAACCTGCCCTTTATGCGGACGAATAGCCTGGATACATTCATGCAACGGCTCAATCATACAATCGAATGCATCAAACGATAAAGCAAAAATTAAATCAGCCATTTTAATTAAATGTGCAGCTTTTTTTAAGCAGAACATTCCATAAGCACTCATAAATTGCGTACCATTTATTAACGCCAATCCTTCTTTGCTTTGCAGTTCAACCGGCATCCAATTAAAATTATTCAGAACATCTTTTGTTTTACATTTTTTGTTTTGATAATACACTTCGCCCAAACCAATCAATGGTAAACTCAAATGACTTAAAGGCGCCAAATCGCCTGATGCACCTAACGAGCCTTGCGTATAAATTACCGGGAACACTTTATTGTTATGCATTTCCATCAGGCGTTTTACAGTTTCAATTTGAACGCCACTGTAACCATAGCTTAAAGATTTTATTTTCAACATCAGCATCAGCTTTACAATATCGTGTGGCACTTCTTCACCCAAGCCACACGCATGAGATGTAAGCAGATTATACTGCAATTTTTTAATCTGCGTTTTATCAATCTTTACATTTTGTAAAAAACCAAATCCTGTGTTTATACCGTAAAATAACTCATCTGATTGTTCAAGTTTTTTATCAAGATATGTTCTGCACTTTAAAATTTTTTCATGTGCTTTAAATGTTATGGAAACTTGTTGATCGTAGTCTAAAAAAATTTTTACCTGGTCAAAACTTAACCAGGAATCATCAAGCGGCAAGTAATTATAATTCATGTAAAGAATGCTTATAAATGTTCTTCAATTCTTTCAAACAGGTTTTTTTGCTGCATGCTTTCTTCAATACCTGTTAATGCAGAAAGAATTTTTTTGCTATGCTTTTTATTTGCAGTTAATTCTTCCATTGCTTCTTGAAGTGCAGTCCAAACCGGTTTTATTTTGCTGAGCAGCTTCTCTCCTTTTGCAGTAAATGTTATGGCTTTATGACGTGCATCTTTTTTTGAAACAACTGATTTAATCAAGCCTTTTTGCTGCAAACTGCTTATTAATTGACTAATAGCAGAATGCGAAACATTCAGTTCATCCGAGATTGCTTTAATTGATATTTCTTTCTTCTGCGATAAAATATAAAAAACAGGAAACCATGAAGCATCAAATTCTATTTTGTGGTTTTTATAAACGCGGTTTATATCATTAATAAATATATCGCTTAATCTTTTTAAGCGGCTGCCAAAAACAAGAAAATCTAATTGCTGATAGAAGTTCACACATCAAATATATAAGCGCTTATATAATTTTTCAAAAAAATTATATAGAAGTTTATCAGGTTATATATCTCAACTTTTTAAAGAATAGAATTGTTCAGCTGCTTTTCTTGCAGGAATAACAGATGCAATTGTTGCAATAATAAGTATAGTTACTGCGACCAATAAAAAATCTGCAGCAATCATTTTTACAGGATAATAATCTATAATAAATGTTCCGCCTGCAAGTTTTATCAGTTTATATTTTATTTGTACAAAACAAACTGCAAAAGCAATCAGCATTCCTAATGCACCACCAAAACCGGAAAGCAAAAAACCTTCACCTAAAAAAATATTTCTAATCCTGTTGTCTGATGCACCCATAGCTTTTAATACAGCAATATCTTTTTCTTTTTCCAGCACCAGCATAGTTAGTGCGCCTATCATGTTAAATGCTGCAACTAAAAGTATGAGCGAGAGAATTCCATAAATAACCCATTTTTCAATTTCCATTACCGTAAATAAACTTTGATTTTGCTGAAACCGTGTTTGCACTTTAAAATTTTTGCCTACTATGTTTTGTAATCCTTTTTGAATTTTATCTATGGCATTGTTATTAATTGCAGAAACTTCTACAGCGCTGTATTGATTTGCATTTAAATCAAGCATATACTGCATGAAAGCAACATTCGTAAAAGCATATTTATCATCAAACTCCTGTTGCACAGAAAATATTCCCGAAGGTATCACCTGAAAAGAATGCATTGCATCAAGACTATTAAAATTTTTTGCTTTACGATTGGGCAAATACAAAACAAGATCAGACAACGGAGATTGCGGATCTATACCTACAGCATTTGCAATTCCCGAACCTGCTACAATTGCCGGTGCTTCTGTTGTACCAAGATCATATTTGCCATAAGTTATGTAATGGTTTAATTTATTTACATTATTATAATTTTTATCTACACCTTTTAAAAAAGCTATTGTTTGATAATCGCCATTAACCAGTACTGCTTTTTCTTCAACAACAAGACTTAACTGCCTTACACCATTTACTGATTTAATTTTTTTTATCAGTGCAGCATCAACCGTAATATATTTTCCTGTGGCAGAAACAACTTTTAAATCAGCATAAAAATCGCCATATAAACTTTGCACCAAACCTTCAAAGCCATTAAATACGCTTAATACAATTATTAAAGCCGCAGTGCTTACCATTATTGCAATCATACTTATCCATGCAATAATATTTATGGCATTAGTAGATTTTTTAGATTTAAAATATCGCCAGGCAAATAGAAAGTTCAAGTGTTTGAATGTTTCAAAGTTTCGGAAGTTATTTAATCAATTTTATCAGTTTCGCGTTGCCCATTTATTTGTTTAAAAAGTTCTTCCATTTTAAAAACCTGATCCAGTGTATCATCAATATAAAATCTTAAAACGGGCATGCGCCGCATCTGATTTTTGATTCTTGCTGTTAATTCTTTTTTTATTTCCCACGCTTGATTTTCTATTTTTTTCAGCGTAACTTTTTCGTCGGCAATTTTATACATGCTTAAATAAATCCGCGCTTCAAGCAAATCCGGTGTTACCTTAACTGAAGCTATAGAAACCATTCCGCCATTAATCATATTTAAACTTAATCTTCTAAAAATATCATTTATTTCTTCTGATATAACCGCAGCTACCTGTTTTTGTCTTTTACCTTCTTCCATACTATTACCTTTGCTGCAAAATTAGCACGATTTAAAATTGCATAAGTGCATTTGTTAAGCAATATTGATTTATAACAAAACAAATGCTTTTACATTTATATCATTTTCGTTTGCAGTATAATTATTTGTTTAGATGAAACAATACTCAAGGGTTTTTGCATATCTCAAAAATTATAAGTTTAAAATTTTTCTTTATTTTTTAGCTACCGTTCTTTCCATTATTTTTTCAATTGTATCAATAGGCATGTTAATTCCTTTTTTGGAATTGATATTTAATACAGGTTCGTCAACGCTTGGCGCGCTTACACAACAATCAGGAAACCCTGTCGTAAAATTTATCAGAAATTTATTGGTACACTCAATTGATAAACATGGAAAGCTCGATACACTTTTATTCATCTGCGTATTTATAGTTGTGTCTATATTTTTAAAAAATCTTTTTTTGTATCTCGCTTCATATATTCTCAATCCTTTAAAAAATACAATTGTAACGCGTTTAAGAAATGAACTGTACGATAAAATTTTACAATTGCCCATTGGTTATTTTACTGAAAAAAGAAAAGGTGATATTATTAGCCGCATAACTAATGATGTTGCTGAAGTAGAGAATTCTGTTGTTGGCACTTTGGAAGGCTGGATACGCGATCCGCTTTCTATAATTCTAAACGTTGGATTTCTTTTTTTTATGAGCCCGCAGCTTACAATCTTTTTAATTATTCTAATACCAATAATGGGTTTTGTTATTGGCAGAATTTCGCGTTCATTAAAAAAACAATCATCAAAAGCAGCTATAAAATATGGCGAATCGGTTTCTATTTTAGATGAAACATTAAGCGGTTTGCGCATTATAAAAGCTTTTAATGCAGAGAATTTATTACGCTCAAGATTTTTTAAAGTAAATGATGAATTGCTGCAGGCAAAAAATCATATTGGTTATAGGAGAGACCTCGCTTCGCCGGTAAGCGAATTACTTGGTGTAATTATGTTTGCCGTTATTTTATGGTATGGCGGCAGTGGTATTTTAAGTGGAAAAATGCCGCTTGAAGCTTCTGTATTATTAGGTTATCTTGGTTTATTTTATAATATTATTACACCGGCAAAATCTGTTTCTACATCGTTTAGTAATATGCAAAAAGGCAGCGCAGCAATTAATCGCATTGAAGAAGTATTAAGAGCAACAATAACTGTTGATGATAATCCAAACGGAAAAAAACTTGAGCATTTTTTACACAACATCGAATTTAAAAATGTAAGTTTTAAATATGAAGATGTAACGATATTAAACAACATCAATCTTAAAATAGAAAAAGGAAAAACCATTGCACTGGTTGGTGCTTCCGGCGCAGGAAAAAGCACATTGGCAGATCTTGTTCCGCGTTTTCATGATGTAACCGGTGGCGAAATTTTGATTGATGGCATCAACATAAAAGATTATTCTTTAAGAAGCTTGCGTGAACAAATAAGTATTGTAACACAAGAACCAATTTTATTTAATGATACTATTGCAAATAATATTGCTTTGGGTGAGCCGGATGCTGATATAAATAATATTGAAGACGCTGCAAAAACTGCGAATGCTTATTTGTTCATTCAGCAAAAAGATAAAAAGTTTGAAACCAATATCGGCGACCGTGGAAGTAAATTAAGCGGCGGCGAAAGACAGCGTGTAACCATTGCAAGAGCACTTTTAAAAAATCCACCCATATTAATTTTAGATGAAGCAACATCATCGCTTGACACAGAAAGTGAAAAATTAGTGCAGGATGCAATTAATAAAATGATGGAAAATCGCACATCGCTTGTTATTGCGCATCGTTTATCAACTATTCGCCATGCAGATGAGATTATTGTTTTGCAAAAAGGAGAAATTGCAGAACGCGGCACACATGAATCTTTATTAAGCGCAGAAGGCATTTATTATCGTCTTGTGCAAATGAATCAATTAATTTCAGTAGGATAAAATCCGGTTTAAGTCGAATATTCTTGCGCTTCAGAAATTTCTTATTTAGCGCTTGTATCAGTATTCATTTTTTTGTCATTTTAAAAACAAAAAAATCAGAACCAGCTTTTTTAAGTGCTTTGTTGTCTAATAATAATTAGAGCAATCGATTTGCAATAATTGTGTTGTCAATTTTAGAGAAATCAGTTGCTTCTTATTTATTAATGAATTCCTCATCTTAATTTTTAATCTATGAGATTTAAATTTAGCCTGATCGCAGTATGTCTATTTATTGTTTTTCAGGTACATGCACAGCAAACAAAAACGGTTACCGGTAAAGTTACAGATGCAAAAACCGGCGATGCTTTATCTGGTGTAACTATTAAAGCGTCTAATTCAAATAATCTTACGCAAACAACATCAGATGGCAGTTATTCTATCTCAGTTTCTGCAGCAACGCCATCATTGGTTTTTTCTTATGTGGGTTATGCTGATGCTGAAGTAGCTGTAACCGCTAACACTTTAAATGTATCGCTTACTACTTCTGAAAAAAGTTTGAATGAAGTTGTAGTTGTAGGTTACGGGCAAGCAGTAAAAAAAGATATTACCGGTTCTATTTCAAAAATCGGGTCAAAAGATGTGCGTGATTTTCCTGCGCCAAGTTTTGAATCTGCTATACAAGGCAAAGCGCCTGGTGTTGTAGTTGAATCAGGCAGTGGTAAAGTTGGTCAGGGAATTAAAATAAGAATCCGCGGCACCTCATCAATATCTGCTAACAGCCAGCCTTTATATGTTGTAGATGGTTTGCCGGTAACTTCATCAAGTTTATCTGATCCTACGAACGATCCTACTGATCCTTTAGTTGATATTAATCCCAACGATATAGAATCTGTTGAAATATTAAAAGACGCTTCTGCATCTGCTATTTATGGTGCGCGTGCTGCAAACGGAGTTGTATTAATCACAACAAAAAAAGGGCATAATAATCAAAAAACAGTGCTTGAACTTGATGCGAATACAAGCATCAGTAATCCTGCAAAACTCAGACATTTTCTTGATGCCAAAGAATATGTAAAGCTATATAACCAGGCAGTAACAAGCGATGCGCAATACGACATAACAAATGATCTTTCCGGTTACGCTTCTTTAGATGATGCTATTAAAGATTATAAAAAATTATACGGAACTTATGGTCTTACATTAAACGAACTTTCAAACGGAACTGATTATAAAGATGGAAAGGTTAATACAGATTGGCAAAGTTTATTGTTTAATAATAACGCTCCTTCCAACGAAATAAATCTTTCTGCAACAGGCGGCGATGAAAAAACAAGATTCTTTGCATCCGGATTTTATAATACGCAGGACGCAATTGTTATCAACAATAAATTTTATCGTTATGGCGGCAGATTAAATCTTGAACATAATCCAACAAAAAATCTTTCAATTGGTATCAATATTTCTGTTGACAGATCACAATTAAACCGGGTTACTACTGATAATGCTTTTTCAACACCGGGGCAATTGGTTGCTCAACCACCAATTACACCTTTATATGATCCTGAAACAGGCGAATTAAACAGTCATACGTTATATCCGAATGGCTTGTTTGATGCAAAGTATAATTCAGACAGGCAGGTTACTAACAGAACAATTGGTAATGTATATGGTAATTATACAATCTTACCATCACTTTCATTTCGTACAGAGTTTGGCGCAGACATTCTTAATCTTTACCAGGAAGCTTTCCAGGGCAAACAAACAACAGATGGTGCCGGTATTGGCAAAGCAAATACTATAATTTCTCTTGCTACTACATACAACACAAATAACTATTTTACTTATACACCAAATCTTGGTGAAAAAAATAAATTAACGGCTGTGTTAGGCACGAGTTATTTTCAAAATGATAGTAAACAATCTTTAACCAATGCAGAACAAACACCATCTGATAAGATTCGAAATTTAAGCGGCACTACTTCAATCACATTTGCAAACTCTACTGATAGCCGTTATAATTTTCTTTCTTATTTTTTTAGAGTCAATTATGCATTTAATGATAAATACCTTTTAACTGCCAGTATTAGAGATGATGGTTCATCACGCTTTGGACCTAACAGTCGTTATGGTTTATTTCCATCAGTTTCTGCAGGATGGGTGTTAAGTGATGAAGATTTTTTAAAGAACAGTAAAACAATAAGTTTCTTAAAAATAAGAGCAAGTTTTGGTTTAACAGGAAATGCTGAAATAGGCAATACTTCCTATTTTAATTTATACAACGTAAGTAATTACCCTGATTTACCTGGTTATATTCCTTCTCAGTTACCCAACCCGGATTTAAAGTGGGAAAAAACAGCGCAGTCTGATGCTGGTATTGATTTCGGGTTTTTAAATAACCGCATTTCAGGCGAAGTAGATGTGTATTATAAAAGAACTTCAGACCTTTTACTTAATATCAATGTTCCATCTACAACAGGTTATACCATCTTAACAAAAAACCTGGGTAATATGGAAAATAAAGGTTTTGAAATTGGCATTACATCAACAAATGTTGAAAGCAAGAATTTCAGATGGACAACCACTGCCAATGCTGGTTATAATAAAAATAAAGTATTAAATATTGGCGGGCAAATTATAGAAGGCGGCTTTGGTTTAACACAACGCGCAATTGAAGGCAAGCCCATAGGAGAATTTTATGGTCAGAAGTTTTTAGGTGTTGATCCGGCTACAGGTGACGCGCAATTTTTGGGGGAAGATGGAAAACCAACAACTGATTATGATGCTGCAGCAAGAGTTTCACTCGGTAATTCTAACCCAACTTGGACGGGCGGTTTAACCAATACGCTTTCATACAAAAATTTTGATCTTAATTTCTTTTTCTCTTTTGTAACAGGTAATAAAATTTATAATGCTGCGGGTGTTTACCAAACCAACAGTTTCTATAGTTTAGATAATCAAACAACCGACATATTAAATGCATGGAAAAAACCTGGTGATATAACAAACGTACCACGCTTGGGATATTTTTATACTACCGGTTATCAAAATTCTTCACGCTATTTGTACGATGGCGATTATATAAGACTCAAAAACGCAAGTTTAGGTTATACACTTTCAAATTCTTTAGTTAAGAAAATGCATTTTTCTTCAGTAAGATTGTATGTATCTGGGTTTAATTTAATAACTATTACAAAGTATCCGGGCGATCCTGAAGTGAATACAGAAACTATTGCAAACATTGGCGGCGGGCAGGATTTTTATACTGTTCCGCAGGCAAGAACTTTCACTTTTGGATTGAACGTAAAATTTTAATTGAAGCTTAAAAATATTCACATGAAATACTTTAAATATTTAATTACAACACTTGTTTTTACTGCGGTTTTTTCATGCAATAAAAAGCTTGATGTGCTGCCTCAGAACAACGTTACAGAAATACAAACAGGCGATGATGTTACGGCTTTACTGTACGGCGGTTATTCACTTATGCAAAGTGCATCTGCATTTGGCGAGCAGTATATTTTTATTTCGGATCTGCTGGCAAACGAAAATCAAATAGATTTTGTGGGAACATTTACAGATTATAAAGATTTATCAAACAAACAACAAACAAAAGAAAGCGCCATTGCAACAACTATCTGGGAAAATTCTTATTTAATTATTGAGAATATGAATACGGTTTTAGATAAGATAAGTCTTGTTGATGAATCCCAGCGGGACGAAGTTTCAGCAGAAGCAAAATTTATGCGTGGTGTAGCTTATTTTGAACTGGTGAATTATTTTGCTAAACCATATTCTGCAGGCAATACTTCATCAACAGATGGTGTACCACTTGTTCTTGAACCAACTTATATATATGATTCTGTAAAAAACAAACCTTCAAGAGCATCAGTTGAAGATGTGTACAAACAAGTCATCAGCGATCTTACTGATGCTGAAAATGGTTTACCACCAACTGCAGATAATGCAAGAGCAACAAGCTATGCAGCAGAAGCTTTTTTAGCCAGGGTTTATATGAACATGAGCGATTATACAAATGCAGCAACAATGGCGAACGATGTAATTGAATCCGGCAATTATAATCTTACCTCAACATTTAACCAGGCATTTAATAATCCAAGCAACTCAACTGAAGATATATTCGGTATACAAAATACACCACAAAGTAATGCAGGTACAACAGATAATGGCATCGTAACATTTTATCGTTATGCGTATGATGCAAATGGCAACAATGCAGGTGGTCGTGGTGATGCACAAGTTGATGCGGGCTATTTTAGTTATTTTGATGGTGACGATTTCAGAGGCAACTTCTTTTCAGATGGTTATGCTATTTCAGGCAATCCAGGTACATATACTTTAAAATGGCTTACGTTTTACAGAACAATTCCTGTAATAAGACTTTCAGAAATGTATTTAACAAGAGGAGAAGCAAACTTGCGTAAAGGCGGCGCGCCAATTGGCGGTGCTTCACCGGAAGATGATATAAATACTGTTAGAGAAAGAGCTGGCGCAAGTGATCTCTTGAATGTTACCGGTAATGATTTTGTTGACGAACGTTTTAGAGAATTAGGTTTTGAAGGTGACAGGTTATGGACTTTAAAACGCCTGAAACTTGATGTAGGTGGTTTTGCTTACGATGCTCCTGAATTGGTTTTACCTGTTCCGCAACGCGAAATTGATGTAAACAGCAACTTAACACAAAACGAAGGTTATTAATTATTTTAATTCCCTTACTCTTATTCTAAACGCTTCACTTGCACTGAAGCGTTTTTATTTTTGCTGAGAAATATATTGTTTCGCTAATGCTAAATCTTCAGGCGTATCAATCCCAATGCTCGTATGCGTAGTTAAAATCATTTTGACGGGAATATTATTTTCAAGATACCTTAATTGTTCTAATTTTTCTGCAAGCTCAAGTGGTGTTTGTTTCCATTTTGTAAATTGAATCAATACATCTTTTCTGTAAGCATAAACACCAATGTGCTTATAATAATTTATAGAAATATTTTTATCTCTTACAAACGGAATTACAGAACGGCTAAACAACAATGCATTTGAATTTTTATCAATAACAACTTTTACGTTATTAGTATTTTCAACATCGGGCAGCTCAAATAATTCATGCATTAAACTCGCAACTTTTACAGAAGAATTCTCAAATGCATTTAATAAAGATTGCAACGGTTGTTTATCAACAAAAGGTTCATCGCCTTGTACATTTAATACAACATCACAATCAATATTTTCGATAGCTTCTGCAATACGATCGCTTCCGCTCTCGTGTTGTTTTTTACTCATCACTACATTGCCTTTATCATTTTTTATTTCATGATAAATAATATCGCTGTCTGTTACAACCAAAACATCATCAAATAAATTTGTTGCAACTGTATTTTCATACGTTGTTCTGATTATTGTTTTTTCACCAAGTAATTGCATAAGCTTTCCGGGAAATCTAACAGACGCGTAACGTGCAGGTATTACTGCAATTTTTTTCATAAGGCAAATGTATTAATCATTAAAGCATGTGTATGCATAAATGAAATAGTTACCTTCAATTTAAAATTATTTTATGCGCCTTTTCTTATTTATCCTGTTTTTCTTTTGCGTTTTAAGTACAGTAAATGCGCAAAAAACAGATGCTAAACTTGAAATACAATTAACACAATTAATACAGGGTTTTCATGGTGATATTGGAATTTATGTACGCGATCTTAAGCACAATAAAACAGTTGTTATAAATGCTGATACCATTTTTCCAACGGCAAGCATTGTAAAGGTTTCTATACTGATTGGTTTAATGGATAAATTTCAAAAAGGCGAACTGGATTACCATCAGCGTTTATTATATACTGATTCTTTGCTTTATGATGAAGGTGATGATGTGCTATCAAGATTTAAAGACAGTTCTTCTATAGAGCTAAGTAAAGTAATGATGCTGATGCTTACAATAAGCGATAACTGTGCAAGTCTTTGGATGCAGGGTTTAGCTGGTGGAGGAATAAGAATAAATTCAATTTTAGATAGTCTTGGTTATAAATATACAAGAGTAAATAGCAGAACGCCGGGCAGAGAAAATAACAGAAGTGAATATGGCTGGGGACAAACAACGCCGCGCGAAATTGCAACGATAATGGAAAGCATTGTAAATGGAAATATTTTGAGTAAAACATCAAGTGAAAAAATGCTGCGTTTATTGGGAAGACAATATTGGGATGAAGAAGCTATTTCACAAGTGCCGCCGGGTGTTTTTATTGCTGATAAAAATGGCGCCGTTGATGAAAGCCGAAATGAAGTAATGTATGTGAACGGAAAAGAAAATCCTTATATACTTTCTATCTTCACAAAAAATAATACTGATACAAGTTGGCAATATAATAATGAAGCGTGGGTGCTTACAAGAAAAATTTCTGCTTTGTTATGGAAATATTATAATCCTAAAGCTGCAGTTTCTGATGAGTCGATTGAGAAAAAAAATTAAAAGATATTATATACAAGTAAGCTCATAAAATAAGCCAAGGCCGTCATATATATAAACTGAACGATTGGCCATTTCCATGTTTTGGTTTCGCGCTTAACAACAGCAAGCGTACTCATACATTGCATGGCAAAAACATAAAATACCATTAATGATAAAGCTGCCGGCAAAGTATAAACTTTTGTACCATCATCTTTAACCGCGCTTTGCATTTTTTCGCGCAAAGTTTTATTGTCTTTATCTTCTACACTATATAAAGTTGCCATCGTTCCCACAAAAACTTCACGCGCAGCAAAAGAAGTAATCAATGCAATACCAATTTTCCAATCGTAACCCAAAGGTTTTATAGCAGGCTCAATTGATTTACCTAAAATACCTGCAAAAGAGTTTTGCAATTTTTCAGATTTATATTCTTTTTGAATGGATGGAGATTGCTGCGCAGAAATATTTTGCGCTTTTATAGCCGCATATTTTTCGTCTACTTTATTCATGCGTGATGGCGGACCATAACTGCTGAGAAACCAAAGCAAAAGACTAATAAATAAAATAACGCGACCTGCATCGCTCACAAAAATTTTTGCTTTCTCAATCATTGTAATACCAACATTTTTCCACCTTGGTGCACGGTACACAGGAAGTTCCAATATAAAATAACTTTTCTCTCTTAGCTTAATAATAAACTTGAAAACATAACTCACAATAAGTGCCATTATCACTCCTAATAAATAAAGTGACATCATTACCAAACCCTGCAAACTCAAGAAGCCAAAATAATATTTGGATGGAACAACCAATGCAATTAAAATTGTATAAACAGGTAAACGTGCACTGCAACTCATTAATGGTGTAACCAAAATTGTAAGTAATCTTTCTTTGCGGTTTTCAATATTACGAGTCGTCATAATTGCTGGTACAGCGCAGGCAAAACCACTTATCATTGGCATAACACTTTTTCCATTCAAACCTACTTTACGCATCAGCTTATCACTTAAAAAACTTATGCGCGCCATGTAGCCTGTATCTTCAAGTAAGGTTATCAATCCAAACAAAATCATTATCTGTGGCACAAAAACAAGTATGCCATTTAAACCTGCGAGCAAACCATTAATTAAAAGATCGCTCCACCAAACTGTGGGAAGTGCATTACTAAGCCAGCCGTTCAATCTTGCAAAACTCCAGTCAATTGCGTCCATGGGATATTGCGCAATAGAGAAAATACTTTGGAATAACAAAAATAAAACTCCAAGTAAAATTGCATAACCCCAAACGCGATGCAATAAAATATTATCAAGCGATTCTGTAAATAATTTTCGCTGCAGCGGATCTGGTTCAACTACATTTTGCTGCATTACCTGATTAATGCGTGTGTAGCGTTGTACAATTTCTTCCGCTTGTGTTTTTGTAGGATTAAAGTTGTTATCAATTTCTGCCTGTTCAATCAATTGCTGCATCGTATCAGGCAAAGGAAAATTTTCATGATTAATAAGATAATGAACGCTTGCATAATTACTAATTTCCGGAAAAATACTTTGCACTGTATCAACAGCATTTGGTGCAAGCTGACGATTATTTATAAAATCTCTTTGCGATAATGTTTGATTTTGTTTTGCTGCTAAAAGCAATGTTTTTTTTAATTGCGTAATGCCTTTATTTTTTCTGGGGTTAACAGAAACAACGGGCACACCTAACTCCGTTGATAAACCTGCAACATCAATCTCAATTCCTTTTTTACGTGCAAGATCCATCATGGTTAAAGCAATTACCACCGGATATTTTAAGTCTATTACCTGACTGCAAAAAAGCAGGTTGCGTTTTAAATTACTCGCATCAGCGATCAATACAATTATATCAGCTTTAATTTGTTCATCTGCATGCATCAGCACTTTATACGCAATCCATTCATCAGCCCTGCGCGGATAAAGACTATAAGTGCCGGGCAAATCAATTATAGTTGAAGAAGTTTCTTCATTCAAAGCAGCAATGCCTGTTTTTTTATCAACCGTAACACCGGGAAAATTGCCAACTTTTTGATTAAGTCCTGTAAGTGCATTAAATAACGAGGATTTTCCACTATTAGGATTACCAACCAGCGCTATATGTAAATTTTTTTTTGATGAAGACATAAAAATGCGATGCAAACCTAAGTTGCCTTGCGCACAAGCTATTACGAGATTAGAAGTTTTGGTTAAATTATAGTTTCTTTAATAAATATTTTAAGTTTTCAACACGAATCAATAGAAAATTTTAGCACATTACATTTGTATGTCAACAATCTTTATGAAAAAACTCTGGCTCCTGATATTTTTTTTACCCGCTATACATTTTTCATTTGGACAAAACAAAAAAGTAAAAGCAAAATCTGACAAAACAATAACCACAAATATTCAATTACATATTCAATACCTGGCGAGTGATAAATTAGAAGGCAGAAGAGCAGGCACGCCGGGCGAAGCGCTTGCTATGGAGTATATAAGTAATATGTTTGAAAAATATAAAATAATGCCAAAAGGTGACAGTGGTTTTATACAGTCATTTCCAATTAATAGCGGAAAAGAATTCAAGTCACCTGATAACATTTTTTCTGTAGATGGGCAAAAACTTGATCCGCAAACAGATTATTATCCGCTTGCATATTCAGGCAATGCTGCTGCGAAAGGAAATGTTTCGCCGTTATTAAGAGAAGAAAATGAAATATGGTTTTGGAATGTAGCAGATATGCTTGAGGATAATGCAAAAAATCCACATTTTGATATAATGAATGCTGTAAAAAAAGAAGTGGAAAAAGATGCAAAGAAAGGTGCTAAAGCGTTAATAATTTATAACAGTTCAACTGCTGCAGATAATATTTTGTTTGATAAAAACGATTCTTCTGAATCTGTATCAATACCTGTAATTTATTTAACTGAAGCAGGCGTGCAAAAATATTTTGCTGATCCTACAAATACTTTTAATATTAATCTTAGTGTTAATTTAAAAATTGATAATCGTATTGCACATAACGTAATTGGCTATTTAAATTTTAATGCGGCAAACACAATTGTAGTTGGTGCACACTATGATCATTTAGGTTATGGTGAAGATGGAAACAGTTTAGATGGACAAGGGGAAATTCATAATGGCGCTGATGATAATGCCAGCGGAACTGCAGCATTAATAGAATTGGCAAGGTTGCTGTATAACACAAAAGACCGTAGTAATAATTATTTATTTATTGCTTTTTCGGGAGAAGAATTAGGATTGCTTGGTTCGAAATATTGGTTGCAGCATCCTACTGCAAATTTGAATATGAACTATATGATAAATATGGATATGGTTGGCAGATATGATTCGGCAAGAAAACTTACCATTGGCGGTTACGGCACTTCTCCGACATGGGGTGAAGTTTTTCAAAATACAACTGATGCAAATCTTGTTGTAAAATTTGATAGCAGCGGCAGCGGACCAAGCGATCATTCTGCTTTTTACAGGGATAGTATTCCTGTTCTTTTTTTCTTTACAAACAGTCATCCCGATTATCATAAAGCAACAGACGATGCTGACAAAATAAATTACAAAAGCGAAACGGAGATTATTGATTACATCTTAAAAATTATAGATGCAACCAACGATAAAGGCAAACTTGATTATCTTAAAACACGCGATCAGGAAGCAAGATCGATGAGCTTACCTGTTACGCTTGGGGTAATGCCAGATTATGCGTTTAGCGGCAGCGGCTTGCGGATTGATGGTATAAGCAAGGGCAAAACAGCGGAAAGAATTGGCTTAAAAGCAGGTGACATTTTAATACAATTAGGCGATTATAAATTTACAGATATTTATAGTTATATGAATGCACTGCAACATTTTAAAAAAGGCGATAAAACAATATTACAAATTTTAAGAGATGGACAACCAATGAGCTTTGATGTACAGTTTTAAGATATAATAAATTTTTAAATCAACTTATTTATGAATACTAATAAAGATATTACAGGAGAGTTAAAAAACTACATTGATTCCGCAGATGATTTAGCGGCAAAAAACATTCTTGAATTACTGGAAGTAAAACTGCCTTCACTTTGGTTTAATGATGAACCAACATATCATGCAAATGAAGAAACAGATATGTTTCCAAGTGAAGAAAAAACACTAAGTTATGAGCAGGTAAAACAAATGTACCCGGATTGGTTTAATAAATAATTGTTATATAGCTCATGCAAACATTAATGTCAAAGCTTAAACTAAATACAGATGGAATAGAAGATGATTTTTTTTCTGGTACACATTTGCTGGGTATAATGTCGCCCGCAAATAATTATCGTTTTATATGGCAGGTAAATTCCAATACAGGATTTGAATTCAGACTAAACACAGACGTGGAAATTCAATTAAAAAGAAAAGGCAGGAATTATTTTTTTTCAGTTTATCAGTTTTGCCAAACAGAATGCGAGCTTGAACATTTTATTTATTACAACCAGTTTGAAGGAGAATATTTATTGCCTGAATTTAAACACATTGATTTTTTATGGCTTATACGCGGCAATGTAATAACCGATGAAGATGTAATAAATATTCAAAACAAATTGAAAGAAATTAAAAACACACAACTGGTGGCTGAGTTAACACATGAAAAAATAAAAAATAAAAGCAACCTGATTTTTTAAAACCACCTTATGAAAATACCTGAACATTGGATAGAGAAAGACAATACTCTTTATAGAAAAATTGAATTCAAAGATTTTTCTTCGGCACTTGCATTTATGGTGCGTGCAGGTTTAGAAGCTGAAAAAATGAATCATCATCCGCTATGGACAAATGTGTATAATAAAGTTGAAATATGGTTAAACACGCATGATGCCGGCGATGTAGTTACCGGGAAAGATATTGAGCTCGCAAAAAAAATTAATACTTTACTTTAAGAAAGTATTAATAGCAGAAATGCTTTTCAATCTTCATTTACAATTGAAAACTCTTTTAATACCTGAGTTAGTACAGATTCTTTAACCTCTATATTTTCTACTGTTGCTTTTGGCGGACCTTGTTTACACCAATCTATAAATTTCTTTAAATTTTGTTCATTTCCTTGCGCTAATATTTCAACTTTATCATCGTTAGTGTTTTTTACCCATCCATATATATTTAATTCATTTGCCCTTTGTTTTGCATTTTTTCTAAAAAAAACGCCTTGTACTTTTCCGCTAACTACTAAATGTTTTGTAATTAAATTATCGCTCATAATTTCAATTGATAATTAATAACCGTCACCATCAATCATATTTCCCAATCTTCCTAAAATACTTCCTTCTTCTTTCCTGTTATAAGTTGCAAAAGCTAAAATGCGTGAAGCAAGTCTGCTTATCGGAAGTGATTGTATCCATACTTTTCCTGGGCCACGCAACGTAGCAAAAAATAATCCTTCGCCACCAAATATTGAATTTTTTATTCCGCCTATAAACTGGATATCATAATTAACCGTTCCTGTAAATCCAACTATACAGCCAGTATCAATTTTCAATAACTCGCCAGGCTGCAGATCTTTTTCCTGTACATAACCGCCTGCATGTAAAAAAGCCATTCCATCACCTTCAATTTTTTCCATAATAAACCCTTCGCCACCAAATAAGCCGGTTCCTAACTTTCGCTGAAATTCAATTCCGATACTCACGCCTTTTGCTGCGCATAAGAATGCATCTTTTTGTGCAATGATTCTGCCGCCCAGTTCAGCAAGATTAATCGCTACAACCTTACCTGTATATGGCGCTGCAAAGCTTATACGTTTTTTACCTGCACCAGTATTGGTAAATGCAGTCATGAATAAATTTTCGCCCACAAGTAATCGCTTTCCCGCACTAAATAATTTTCCCATTATACTATTATCATTTTGCTGGCTGCCATCACCAAAAATTGTTTGCATAGAAATGCCATCGTCCATCATCATAAATGCGCCCGGCTCTGCAATTGCAGTTTCACCGGGATCAAGCTCCACTTCTACATATTGCAATTCTTCACCAAAAATTTTATAATCTATTTCATGATTCTGTATCATACTATTTATTTTTTTTACGAATGTATTAAAACGTAAAAATAATATTACGCAATAATTTATAAAAGGTTATCGCAATCTATAACTGCATTGATAAATAGTTTAAAAGAAATTATTTCTAAACGCTCATTTCATTTGTAATGAAAGCTGATCCTGATTGTTATTATTTATCACAGTATTTGATTAAATTAGTTTAGACTAAATTTTATTTGTGAGCAAAAAGTTTCTCATTTTTAAATCAAAGTTTAATTATAATATTTCCTGTTATATAACATTATCCACATGCCTTTTGAGAGTATAAAAAAACTCTTTTGCTTAACTGCTTTCGATGGCTTAGGACTTCATTAATATTTTAATTATACGTTCACAAATAAAAATCATTGAGAAAGATAGAATTCTATGGTTTTTTTAGAACAACTTTAATAAACGCTTTTGCATATATTAATTACATGTTATACAGTTATAAACAATAGCAAGATTCTTTGAAATTGAAAAGTAGTTGTAAAAATAAAAAGGCATAAAGTTTGAAATTATTTTCTTGGCAGTTTAAAAATGCGACTCATAATAAAGTTTGATTAAAAGCAGCAGCTAATTAATAATTTATGTCTAAAATATAATAAGTATGGAACAGTATTTACGCCAAAACAATCTTGCAAAAATTTCCCAATTTGATAACGCAGTTTTTTATTGCATTAATTCGTCATCGCAACGTGTGCCTGTTGGTGTGGTTAAAAATATTTCTTCGTTAGCTGATAATAAAATTGAATTTGAATTGTCACATTTTCCTGTTTTAGAAAATAACTGGAATGTATTTGCAGCAGAATTACATCTTTATAAAAAAGGATTATTATTCAACATGATTTTGCATGGTACATCATGGTTTATAAATCAAAATGAATTAAAAGTGCAGTTTAAAGTTTTATATGAAGAATGCTTTGGTAACCCTGAAACAAAATTTTCTTTACAAGATTCTTTGGCAGAATTTTTCAGCACAACCGGAATGTTTTTTAAAAAGATGTTGGTTACAGGTTTTTAATCTTCTATAGTTATTTTACAAACTAAGTTTCTTGCAACTTTTACTAACATTGCTTTTTTAGGATCTGTTGGCAAAGCAATAGTATATAAATAATATTCGTTTCCACTTTTGAGTTTATCACTTAATAATTTTAAAGAAATACAATATTTATCATCTGTTGTATATGATAATGTATCAATTGTACTATCTGCATTATTATGTATTGTAAAAGTTCTTTTCCAATCTTTACTAATTACTTCGTTTATTACTGATGCAACAAAATTATTATTAGCTTCTGCGTTTGCACTTTTAATCGTAAACACTTTGTTACTATTATCTTCATTTAACTTCACAAACAACTTTTCTTTTTTTACAGATAATCCAATACGTATGTCTTGTGAAAGCGATCTTGTGAAAGGAAAAAGTATCAAGATTAACACAAGTAGTTTCATAATTATATTTTTAAATCATTACCATTTCATAAGTGCACTTGCCCACGTAAAACCGCTTCCGAATGCAGCAAGACAAACTAAATCACCTTTGTTTATTTTTCCATCTTGCCAGGCTTCGCACAAAGCAATTGGTATTGATGCGGCAGTTGTATTGCCATATTTATCTATATTATTATACACCTGATCATCGCTTAAATGCAGATACTCCTGGACAAACTTGCTGATGCGTAAATTAGCCTGATGCGGAATAAGCATTTTTATATCTGAAGGTTTATAACCGTTTTTGTTTAACGCTTCCATAATTACTTCAGGAAATTTAACGATGGCTTTTTTAAAAACTACAGGTCCATCCATTTTAGGAAAGTTTTGTCCTTTATCAATCATCGTATGATTTTCATACATCTCTCCTACTTCTGCATCATCATAATCAGCTAATCCTTTTCTCCAATAATTTGCATGCGTACCCGGATTATAAAGTGCAAGAATTTCTGCGTCGTTTCCATCACTGTGTAAATGTGTACTTAAAATACCACGGTTATTATCTTCAGTAGATTGTAAAACAACAGCGCCGGCGCCATCACCAAAAATTACAGATATATTTCTGCTGCGCGTATTAAAATCAATTGCGAAAGAATGTTTTTCGCTGCCAATAATTAAAATGTTTTTATACATGCCACTGCGTATAAATTGATCACCCACACTTATTGCATACACAAATCCGCTACATTGATTGCGCACATCTAAAGCACCAATTTCTTTCATTTTTAATGCACGTTGCACCAACACACCGCAGCCGGGAAAATAATAATCGGGAGAAAGTGTAGCGAAGATTATAAAGTCAACATCCTGCGCCGTTATATCGGCCCTTTCTAGTGCAATTTTAGCAGCTTCAATACCCATTGTTGCTGTTGTTTCGCTGGTGCGATGTGCGAAGCGGCGCTCTTTAATTCCGGTTCGTTCCTGTATCCATTCATCACTTGTATCCATGTATTTTGCCATGTCATTATTTGTAAAAATATTTTCCGGCAGATACATTCCAATTCCTGCAATTATGCTACGAAGCATTGTATTATTATTTTCATTTCAAGGTATGAAAAAAGATGTGAGTCTTAGCAGAAAGACTCTGATTTATAAAGTATAATTAAATATTTTACTTAAGCTTAATTATTACATTGTTTGCTCAAAAATATTTCATGAAATATTTTTGAGCGCAATAATTTAAACAAAGTATGATACAAAAAATCATTTATACAGCAAAAAATTTAAAAAAAAATCCTCAAGTTTTATTCCATAAAATTGCAATCTGTAAAATTGTATTATGAAGTTAGTTTCGTACTTAAAAGATGAACATGACCAGTTAGCTTTTTTAGAGAATGGTTTATTATACGATGCAGATTTATTGCACATGGAAATGCCTTCTTCTATGAGTATGTTTCTAAATTTTTGGGATGATAATTATTCACTCGCACAAAAACTTCAGCGTGCAATAAAAGAGAATATAATTGGTAAGGAAAAAGGATTTCCTGTTGAAGATGCAAATTTATTAGCACCTGTTCCTTTCCCGGCAAGTTGCAGAGATGGTTATGCTTTTCGCCAGCACGTTGCTGCGGCAAGAAGAAACCGCAAAGTGCCAATGATTCCTGAGTTTGACCAATACCCTGTTTTTTATTTTACAAATCATCATGGCGTTCAAGGTTCGGGACCAATTATGTGTATGCCTGATCATTTTTATAAACTTGATTTTGAGTTAGAGGTGGCAATTGTAATTTCGAAACCGGGCAGAAATATACCAGCCGAAGAAGCCGATGAATATATTGCCGGTTTAATGATTATGAATGATTTTAGTGCGCGTACTTTACAGGCAGAAGAAATGCTTTTAAATCTTGGTCCTGCAAAAGGTAAAGATTTTGCAACAGCAATGGGACCCTATTTAGTTACATTAGATGAACTGGAAGAATTTGAAGTATCACCAAAAGAAAATCATATTGGTAAAGCATGGAATTTAAAAATGAAGTGCAGTATAAATGGTGTGCAGGTTAGTGAAGGAAATTTAAGTGATATGGACTGGACTTTTGCAGAACTGATTGAACGTGCTTCGTATGGCGTAACATTATATCCTGGTGATGTTATTGGCAGCGGAACTGTTGGCACAGGTTGTTTTCTTGAATTGAACGGCACAGGAAAATTAAATAATGAAAATTATACAGAGCAATGGTTGCAGGAAGGCGATGTTGTTGAAATGGAAGTTGATGCACTTGGCATTTTATCTAATACAATAACAAAAGAAGAAAGTGATTTTTCAATTATTAAAAAGAAAAAAATTGCGGAGAAATAATCATGCTTTTTTTAAACATACCTGATCTTACACTTTTAGAAAAACAAAATTGGTTACAGTATGCAATTGCGCCGAGACCTATTGCACTTGCAAGTACAATTGATAAAGATGGCATTGCAAATCTTAGTCCGTTCAGTTTCTTTAATTTGTTTTCGTACAATCCTGCGGTTATAATTTTTTCGCCTTCGCGCAGTGGCAGAAATAATTCAACAAAGCATACACTTGATAATATTTTTGAAGTGCCCGAAGTGGTTATAAATATTTGCGATTATAACATGGTACACCAGGTTAGTTTATCAAGTTACGCCTATCCAAAAGGCGCAGATGAATTTTTAAAAGCTGGCTTAAGTAAAATTGCATCAACAAAAGTAAAACCACCACGTGTTGCAGAAGCAAAAGTGCAAATGGAATGCAAAGTGCTTGAGGTAAAAAGCCTTGGTGAAATTTCCGGAGCCGGGCAACTGGTAATTGCAGAAATTATTTGTATGCATGTTGATGAAAGTATTTTAAACAGCGAGCGATCAATGATAGAACAATCAAAACTGCATCACGTAGCACGGCTTGGTGGCGACTGGTACGCTGTGATTAATGAACATAATCTTTTTAAAGTTGCAAAGCCAAATAAAGAATTGGGAATTGGTATTGATGCGCTGCCGCAAAGTATTTTAACAAGTAAAATTTTAACCGGCAATAATCTTGCACAGTTAGCTAATGTAAAAGAGATTCCGCAGGTTGATGCTGCATTTTTTGATGAACAATTAAAAAATATTTTTCAATATTATTCTATCAATCCTGATGAAATGGAAACGGAACTTCATCATTATGCAAAAAAATTATTGGATGAAAATAAAGTTTATGAAGCATGGCAAATATTAATTTCGCAGATTTAGAAACATTAATTTCTATTAATAAAAAATAAACGCTTCAATTTTTATCACTTTCGTAATAAGTTCATCTGCTTTGCCTTTTCTGTTAGGAAAAATTCAGTGGCATTTCTCCATTTCAAAAAAAAATTTTTCCATTACTTAATTATTTACGCCAAGCATAAATGCTGTATTTTCCTGCATTATTTTTTCAAGCTCAAAGTCATTTTGGTCATTCATATGTTCCTGTTCAGAAAATATAAATTCAAGCTTATTGCATATTTGCTTGTAAGTTTCATCATTCGTAGAAGAAGCAAGAACATCTGTTTCCCAAATACCATTTTTAAAGTATATAAAAAACTTTTTCCAGCTTTCAATTTCATCAACATACATGATAAGTAATATCGAATCTTTAACCTGTTTAAAGTCATAGATCAAATAAACATTTTTTGATAAGCTATTATCAGGCAATTTTAAAACTACACTCATTTCAAAAAATTTTATTACTAAGAAGAATGGTAGAGCTATTACTATTTCTTTATCTGCGAGTATAAAGATATATTTTGGTTTAATTTAAAACAGTTTAAATTTTGTTATAAAATTTTTACGTTTAGTTTAAAACAAGATAATGATAAGCAATGCCAAGAATTCCGATAACTGCAAATATTAATGCAGCAATCCACCACCTTTCTTTGCGAACAATTTTTTCTTTAATATGCAATGCAGAGTGCATTTCAACAGAAGTTTTTTCCTGCTCGCCAACTTTAACCATGTGCGAAGCATTTTTACGTATCACTCTTTCAGCAGTAAGCACCGGAAAATATTCGGGCATTTCTTCCGGCTGAAAATCTATTTCATTTGAAGGTTGATTTTTTAAAGTACCGATACCTTTTAGAATAACCGGTTTATCTTCCAGTAAATCTGATAAAAGCTTTGTTGTAAAATCTGTGAACCTTAATACAGCCTGTACTTCTGTTATATTTAATTCCTGTGCAAGAAAGTTAAAAAAGAATTTTTCTGCGTGCAGTTTTTCGTTACTGAATTTTATTTGTAATGATTGTGGTACAATAACCCTGTTGGCAATATCAATTTGCGGAGACTTTTTTTCAACACAAAAATTTCCAATACCCTGCAATGCAAGATGATGATGCAGCATTAAAAATTTTCTCAGAACATTGTACATTATTTCATTTTTAATTGCCCGAACGAATATACAACTCCTGCAAGCATATTAAAACCAAGCACGGGATATTGCTTCCATCTTTCATACTTATCATTAAGTACATTATTAAATTGCAACCAAACATTTAATTGCGGCATAACAGAAAATTCTGCGCCTGCATTTAAATCAAATGCCGGATCAAGTTTTCCGGACTGGATTGTTTTGGTTTGATAACGCGTGCCATCCCAAAAAAATGCATCTGCTTTCAACAATAAATCTTTTAATACACGATAACGCAAAGCGCCGGTAAGTTCAGTTGGCAATAAACCGAATGCTTTTTCATTCACATTTAAATTACTGTATTGATTAAAAGTTGCGCCGGCTAATAAAGAAAATTGTTCGCCTGCGGTATAACCAAGTTCACCATGAATGCGAATATCATTTAGTGATGGTTCATAAACAATATTGAAAGATCTGCCTGTTAAATTATCATTTACAAACAAAGGCTGGTCATCAATCTTTAAGAAAGAAACTCTTGCATTGTAAGTAAAATGATCGCCGGCGCTGCCTTTAAATCCTGCATATTGTTCTTTTACCAATGCATTATTTAAAAGGGTTGGTTGTTGTATCCACGGATTAAAATTGGCAAGCGATTCATAGGTTGTTTTATTGTAGTAGCCGATCCATCCGCCTTGCAAAATAAATTTCTCTTCATTAATTTTTGCATCAATTGTAAAATTAGGCAGCAAATTAAAGGTTGCGTTATCCCACGACGGTGTAAAGCCGCCCGTAATTTTTATATTGGGTGTTTTAAAAGCAAGCGATGGCGTTACATAATAAATAGTATTATCAATACTTACGCCCGGCGCCCTGTAACTGCTTACACTTCCGGTTAAGCCAACATTAAAATCAAGAATATTTGTGATGGATTTTGTTACTGGCAAATCAAACGCAAACGTATTTTCTTTGCCGGAATGATTATCTGTAAAAAGATTAATTGAAGCAGAAGGATTATAATCAATACCAAAACTATTTTCTGTTTTATTACGCAATCCTACTTTGCCGCCAAAGCTCGTGAATGTTTGCTTCAAATCATCTTTGTTAAACTGCAAAGTATCGGGTTGATATCCATATTCGTATTGTGTGGTGTTATCAAGATATGCGTTTGCGCTCCATTCATTTTTATTATCGCGCGTAGCAAAAATTCCAATGCCTTCCAAATGTGTTTTACTATAATCCTGGAATGGTAAAGATCCGTTTGAGCGTGTGTATTTTCCATTTACATTTAAAACAGAAGTTACACCATCACCAAACGATAAACCTGCTTGCAAATAAGGTGTTGAATAATTACCATAACCCACTTTTAAATAACTTGTATTATCCCAATGCACAGTTGAATCTATATTTTCTGCCATTGCTTTTAATGCTGCAGATTTATAACCGAACGAAAGATTTTGTACAGGAATATTATATTGTAATGTCGGTCTTGCAGAATCCGGCAGCGGCGCTGCTGCATTAAAATTAATTTTCGAAGTTTGTTTAAGTGTTGGCGCAAATTCAGAAGTTACAACAACTGTTCTCGGCGGCAACACAGTATCTGAAACATTTTTTTCTTCCTGCTTTGTTTGCATTTGGTTTTGCTTTTTGTTTTGCTTACGCTGCGCAAAAGAAAACTGTGCAATTAAAATTAAAATAATAAGCGCTATACTTTGTTTCATCTTAAATTTCTTTTTTGTATTGATTACTGCTGAACAACTTTACTGTTCTTATCTTTTTCTGCAAGCACAGCATCTAATTTTTGCTGCGCTTCTTTTTTCAGGTCTGCATCCGTTGCATTTTGCACCACACTGCGCAACGTAGCTTCAGCATTAAAATAATCCTGCTCTTTTAAATAAACATCACCTAATAAAATGTATGCTTTTGTAATCCAGTAATCATAACTGCCTGCTTTATTTATTACATCAAAGCCAGCTTTTTCTGCGTCCGGAAATTTATTCTGAATAAATAAAATTTCTGCAATGTGATAACGCGCTTCTGCTGAATATTCACTTTTGCCTGTGCTTACAACAGTTTTATACGCATCACTTGCTTCATCTAACTGATTATTGTTTTGATAATTTTTTGCGATGATAAGATTCGCCATCGCTTTATCATCTGATGCAATTCCTTTTTGCTGTAATAAATCCTGCGCATTAGGTAATGCATCACTTATTTCATTCAATTTATATTGACAACGTAATAAACCACGTTCACTTTCCAATTTATTTTCTGGCGTTGTTGCCAGTGATTTTAATTGCGTAAAATATTGTTCTGCCTGCTTATAATCATTCAATTCAAAATAAGAAATACGTGCAGCCTGCAATACGCTTATTTCTGCGTAACTGTTTGGCGCTTTCTGCGCAACATTGTTGTAATAAGTAATTGCATGCTTAAAATCTTTTCGTGTGTTATAAATGTCGGCGCTTAAATAATTTGCTTCAACAGCATATTGTCCATCAGGAAATTTAGAAAGATAATTGCTGAAGCCCTGCAATGCGTTATCGAAAGAACGATTATTATACGCTGATTGCGCTGCAACAAAAGTTAACGAGTCCTGCTCCGAAAAACTAACCGGCTTACCGGCTTTCTGCATAAAAGCAACAAAATCGTCAGGCTTTTGCATATCAATAAAAATGTCGCGCACATAGTCAACTGCTTCATCACTTTCAGGTGCGTTTGGATAAGTTGTTATAAGCTTTTGAAAACTATTCAGCGCATTCTGATTGTCTTTCAAATTATAATAACTCACGCCCAATTTTAAATAAGCTTGCGGTTTAAATGCATCATTCTTTCCTGCTATAATTACAGTCAAAGGTTTTATTGCTGCCTCATATTGTTCACTTGCCAAATAAGTATTGGCAACTTCCATATTTGCATCAGCAACAAGCGGCGAAGAAGGATAACGGTTTTGTATAGATTGAAGTAAAGAAACTTTTTGTGCATACTGACTATTTGCGCCTGCAATAACCGCTTTTTGGTACAACGCATAATCAGCAGCAGGCAACTGATCGTTAATAACTGTTTCATACATCTGCAAAGCTTTACTGAAACTTTTTTTCATAAAATAACAATCTGCTTCACGCAAATAAGCATCTGTTTGCAAAGGCTGAGAATTATTGTTGATGGAAGTTGTTACAGAAGTAAAACTCTTCAGCGCATCATCATAATCCTGCTGGCGCATGTAACAATAACCCAATGTATAATTTGCATGCATTGCGCTTACTTCTCCGTATGTTGATGGCGTTTTTAAATATTCGCGCAAATAATAAACGCCGGAATCAAACACGTTGTTACGATATGCAATTTCCCCTTTCCAAAAGTTTGCATAAGTTGTATATTGCTCGTTGTATTCAGCACTAAAAATTTCATTCAGTAAATTATCTGCCTGCGAAAGTTGCTGATCGTTTATCAACTCAACTGCGCGTCCATATAAAATTTTTGGATACGCTTTCTTTACAACCTCGCTATGCGATTGCAATGTTTGAATCAGATTCAAAGCATCTTCATAATTATTAGTGTTGGATAAAACATTTACCAATAATTCTTTTGCTTCTGTATTGTATTGAGAATTTGGATAAGCAGCGATGAAACCTTTTAGTTCATTCAGCGCAACATCTGTATAACCTAATTCAACGGAAAGCTTTGCATAATTAAATTTTGAAACTTCTTTTTGCTGTGCATTGCTGCTGTTTAAAGAGCAAAATAAAAAGGCATTTCTGGCACCGGATTTATTAGCGAGTTTTAAATAAGAATCGCCCAACAAATACATACTGTTCTGCGCGATTGTATCCTGCTTTCCGCCCAACTCTTTAAAACCCTGACTTGCCTGTTTATATTGCGCCGCATCATAATAACAATAAGATAATTCGTACAAATCTTCACGACTTACTTTCTGTGTATTGCTCACATATTTTTCCAGATAAGGCAACGCTTTTTTATAATTTCCTTTTTCAAAATAAATATGCCCGACAAATTCACGCAACTGCAGATCGTAAAACTGGTTGTTGCTTTGTAAAGTTTTTTCTGCATATTCTAATGCTTTGTCTTTTTCACCGCGGTAATAATAAATTTCAGCAATGTAATAAGGAATTATTGGCTGATACTTTTGTTGTTGCTCTATTGTTTGAAATGATGTTAATGCCTGCGCATAATTTTTTTCAGAGAAAGCAATATATCCGTAATAATAATTTGCATCGTAATAATTAGGATCGTTTTGAATTTGTGAGATTGATTCAAACAAAGGTTTCGCATCATTAAATTTTTGCATCGTGAAATAAACATAACCTTCATGAAATTTCATTGTTGCAATTTCTGTATTGCTTAAGTTGGCAACATTTGCTCTTTCATAATTATCCAATGCGTCAGCAAAATCCTGATGCTTGTAATAGTATTCTCCGAGCTGGTAACACATCATTTCAATGCGCGGCGCATTATGTTCAAGACTAATAAAATCGTTTGCAGCATCAACAGCGGTAACATCATTTAATTGCAGCCGGCAAACAATTGAATAATATTTTGCTTCTGTTTGTACGCTTATAGGAATGCTGCTTTTACGCTCATCATCTAAATATAATTTTTCAAACAAAGGATAAGCAAGACTAAATTTTTGCTGCTGGTATAATTCTTTGGCTTGTTTAAAATCAGCATCCGGATCATTATACGTTTTGGTGGATTGCGCGTAAGAAAAATGTAACAGAAAAATAAATGAGAGTAAAGTTGTTAACCTTTTGTACTTCATAACTTGCCTCAACGATTGTGATTTATCAAATATTTTAAATGCTTTCTTAAATTAAAGTAAAAGCGCTTAAAGGTAATCAGCTTGCTAAGGCAATCAAACATTGCAATTTGAATTGTGGATAACAGTTGAAAAAATTATTTTTGTCTAAATTTCAGCTATGAAAAAGATTTTATCAATAAGATACAGCACAGCCGCTTTTAATTTTTCAATGTTGTTTTTACGTGTTTCGTTTGGCTTACTAATAATAGTAAAACACGGATATGATAAGATGATAAAATTTTCAACGTTGCAATATCAGTTTTATAATTTTTTCGGCATCGGCACAAGAGCTTCGTTGATGCTCGCCATATTTGCAGAAGTACTCTGCGCTTTATTTATAGTACTTGGTTTATTTACACGGCTTGCTGCTATTCCTTTAATTATAACAATGCTTGTTGCCATTTTTGGTTTTAATGCGGGCAAGTCGCTTATTGAATCTGAAGTGGCAATACTTTATCTCGGCGCATTTGTTACTTTACTTTTTTGCGGACCCGGAAAGATTAGTATTGATGGAATAATTAATAAGTGAGCTGTGAATAGTAAGCTGTGAGCGATTAGGAGTTAGCAACGAGCTTTGAGCAATACAACAGAGGCTTGCAAAAACGTTAGACCGATAATATGATTATATGAGATGAAATAATAACTGCTTTATAAATTTTATTAATTTTCGTGCTGGAGCTAATGCTTATTAATAATCACTCTAAACTGCTTTTTATGAAACTCCTATTTACTATTTTGATTTGTTTTATTTGTTTGTTTTCTTATTGCCAGACACCTGCAATTGAATGGCAAAAATCATATGGTGGCAGCGCATTTGATGGCGATGATACTCATCAAGGCTTTTTCCAAGCTTATCAAACCTCTGGCAGCGGTAGTATTGTTGTTGGAGCAACTTACTCTACGGATGGTTACGCAAATGATAATCATGGAGGCGAAGATATTTTAGTATTAAAACTTAATGCTAAAGGCAAGGTTATATGGCATATATGTTTAGGTGGAAGTAGTAGGGATTATCCGACAGGTATACAACAAACTTTTGATGGTGGTTATATTGTTTCCGGCGCTACATTTTCAAATGACGGCAACGTGAGCGGAAATCACGGAGGACAGGGAGAGGATGCCTGGGTCGTAAAATTAAATTCTAAGGGTGAAATTGAATGGCAGAGATGTTACGGAGGAACTAAATTAGATTATGCATTTGGTGGTATAAAACAAACTAGAGATAGTGGTTATATTGTAGCCTGTTCTACTAACTCTAACGATGGTGATATAAATGGTGGCTTTCGCGATTCGCCTGATTATTGGATTATAAAATTGGATAACCAAGGAGCTATAAAATGGCAAAATACGTATGGTGGCAGTTATGCAGAAGAACCTAAAAGTATTGAACAAACTTATGATGGTGGCTACATTGCTATAGGCTATACAAATTCGATTAATAGTGATGTAAGTGGTTTTCATGGTGGAGTTGATGATGCATGGATTATTAAATTAGACTCTGCCGGAAATCTTTTGTGGCAAAAATGCGTTGGCGGAAGTTTGAGAGACGAAGGTGAAGCCATAAAACAAACTAAAGATAGCGGATATATTGCAGCAATTACTGCACGATCAGTTGATGGCGATGTTGTTGGTAACCATGGGCAAGAAGATTACATGTTAGCGAGGTTTAATAAATTAGGAAATTTAAGTTGGACAAAATGTTTAGGCGGCTCCAATTTTGACCAAGTGCACGGTTTACAAATTTTAAATGGTTATTATATAATGACAGGCGCTTCAAATTCAAATGATGGTGATGTTAGTGGTAATCATGGAGATTTTGATTATTGGACTGTAAAAACAGATACTATCGGCAATATTATTTGGCAAATAAGTTTAGGGGGTACTGGTGATGATGAGGGATTTAGTATAGATTACAAACCAAATAGCGGTTATTTAATAGGAGGTGAATCAAATTCTAAACCAGGTGGTGATTATGATTTTTTGACGATAAAGTTGGAAGATGATAATATCCTTCCAGTGACATTATTCAACTTCAATGCTCAAAGACAAAACAGTACTGCATTATTGAAATGGCAAACCGCTAACGAAATCAACAACAATTATTTTAATATTAAACGCTCAGTAAATCCAAAACTATTTTCTTCCATCGGTAGAAAGCAAGGTTTAAATAATGACGGAATAAGCAATTATTCTTTTACAGATAGTACACCATTAAAAGGCATTAATTATTATCGTTTGAGGCAAGTTGATAAAGATGGCAAATATTCATATTCAGGAATTGCTTCTGTTGAATTTTTAAATGATGGTTCTGTGTTTGCGATAGCTCCAAATCCTGCAAATAGTTTTATTAATGTTATAATACCATCAAGTAATGCTGTTTCTGAAATTATAATTTATAATGTTGTGGGAAAGAAATTATTACATGAACAAATTGCAGCGAACATCACTTCAAAACAAATAAATATTAACCATTTAAGTACAGGCATTTACGATGTTGTTCTAATTCAAAATGGTACAAAGAAAATGATGAAATTGGTGAAGAAATAATAAGTTTAATAACTGTAAAAAAGAAATTGACGAATCTAATAAGAGGCATTTCAATTTCTTTATTCTTGATAAAACCCAAGCTTTTTTAACACTTAAAAAAACAATTAAAACTCAAACTCTAGTTTATGAAAAAAATGCTGATGCTTCTATTACTATGTATTTTTTATTTATCAAATGCGCAACAAATAAAATTTAGTTCTGATGATTTTCCTGGAATTGAGAAAAGAATGATTAATACAAATGATTACTATCTTCCATTAAATGAAAATGAATTTTTATTTGCCGGAGGAAAAGGAAATAGCGATGATGTTAGCCTGATTAAATTAGACAAAAACTGTAAAGCGTTATGGAGTATTCCAAAGATTGAAGGTTATTTATCTGCCGCAAAATTTAATAATAATATTGTTGTTTTCTCAGCTAAAAACTCAAACAAATATGGATTTCGCTTTATTAATTTTATTCATGCAACATTAATAAACAATGAGACAGGTAAAATTATCTCTGAAAAAGATATTCCGTCATATACAAACAAAGCAATTACAGATATTTATATTCTTACTGATTCAAGTAAAAATTTCCAATATTTAGTTTTGCGATCTACAGAACAGGAAAAAATAATGATGGTATCAGCATTTAAATCAGAACAGGATTTTGGTTATACAGATAATTTGCAGGCTATTAGTTTTGATAAAGATTTTAATGTAATCAACAATACTTTGGATATTGCGGAAATACAAAAAGCACAGTTTATTGCATGTACCTGTAACGATAATGGTGATATATTCTTTGCTTCAATTCAAAATAATGTAATTAATATTAACCGGTATAATGCAGTATCTTCTAAAATTTCAACAAATGTAAATGCAAAAACTAATTTTGAAAATGATGTGGCTGTATGGCAGGGAGAAATAAAATTACATCAGAACAATCTTTGGCTTGCCTGTAAATTTGATGAAAGTAAAACAACGCCTTTATCGTTAGTTACCGGAATATTCAACTTAAATGATAAACAGGGCCGCATTCAGCAGGATTTAATGGATAAAGATTATTTGAAACAGTATGCTGAAAAAACCAGTAGTGTAAATATTATTGGAACTGAATTTTATAAAGACAAGTTTATTGTTATTAAGGAATTTAATACTTCAAACCACACTGTCAGCCAAACAAATTACACTGTGTACGGACCTATAATTATTTCTGTTTACAGCTCGGCAATGAAGCTGTTAAAAGAACTTGAAATAAATGAAAAATTTAGTGTTTTCTATAACCTCAATTGTGCCGGTTACAAACTGCTCAATAATCAATTATTTGTATTTTCTAATAAAACAAAATTATCCGGCGCAAAAACAAACTATCAGATAATCAATCTTGATAATTTTTCTCTTTCAGATGAAAATGAAATCAAGATTGATTCAAAACTTAATATGATTCTTTATAGTCCGGGCATAGTTTGGTTTAAAAATTCTGCATTACTTCCTTATGCAGAGCAAAATAATATGTTCAATCCAAACAAAATTTTTACAAATTTTAAGAGCGTAGATTTTTAAATTATATATAAAACTTTTCCATTAGATATATAAATTCAACTTAAGAAAATAAAACAGTGAAAGGAAGCTTTCAACTAATTTCCTAGTCGGCAGCCAATTCCATTATTGTTTCAAAAATTTCTTCAGCATTGGGCTTGCTGAAATAATCGCCATCACTGCCATACGCTGGTCTATGCGCTTTACCAGTAATGGTTCTTGGTGCAGCATCAAGCCATTTATAACCTTGCTGTTCTTCCATCAATTTATTATACATATATGCAGCAGCACCGCCGGGCACATCTTCATCAATAAAAACTATGCGACTTGTTTTTTTAAGTGATTCAACTATTAAATGATTTACATCAAACGGTAATAAGGTTTGAACATCTATCACTTCGCAACTTATTCCTTCGCGCTCTAATCTTGTAACAGCATCCATAATTATACGCAATATTGAACCGTAAGAAACGATCGTAATATCATTTCCTTTTTTAATTATTTCAGGCACACCCATTGGTACGGTAAATTCTGTAATGTTCTCCGGCATTTTTTCTTTAAGCCGGTAACCATTCAAGCATTCTATTACTATTGCGGGATCATTACTTTTTAATAAAGTATTGTACATACCTGCAGCCTGCACCATGTTACGCGGAACGCAAACATACATACCACGCAGTGCGTTAATAATGAAACCCATTGGTGATCCGCTATGCCAGATGCCTTCTAAACGATGACCACGGGTGCGTATTATTAGCGGACAACTTTGCAAGCCATTGGTTCTGTATTGCAATGTTGAAACATCGTCTGTAAGCGGTTCTAATGCGTACACCAGATAATCGAGATATTGCACTTCTGCAATAGGTTTCAGCCCACGCAAAGCAAGCCCCACGCCCTGACCAATAATAGTTGATTCGCGAATGCCTGTATCAAATATGCGGTTTAAACCGTACTTTAACTGAAGCCCGGCAAATGCCTGGTTTACATCTCCTATTAATCCTACATCTTCTCCAAAAGCAACTAATCTTGCGTCTTTTGCAAATGCTTTATCAAAATATTTATTCAAAATTTCATACCCATTATAAGCAAGTGCATCGCTGGCATAAACAGGTTTTATTTCTTCAATATTGATTGCGCTTTTTACTGTGTTGCTGTAAAGATTTGTATTGTAAGTTGATTCATTCCATTGTTTAAGTTCTTTGTAATAAGCAGAAAGTGCTTCGTTACTTTCATGATTTTTTGTTAGTTGCACAGCAACAGATAAAGCCTTCATAATATCTCTGCGCAATGGTTCGGTTTCTGCCTGTAAATTTTTTATTATTGATTGAAGCTGATTGTAAACATCTAAATCAGTTGCTTCAACAGCACTGATTAATTCCAAAGCTTTTGATGCCTGTTGCTTTATTGGCTCTACATATTCTTTCCATGCATTGTTACGGCTTTGTAAAATTTTTTGTTTACATGCATGTTCAATTTCCAATAATTCCTCATTTGTTGCAATATTGTTTTCAATAACCCATTCACGCATTTTTTTAACACAATCCCAATCACGTTCCCATTGCAATCTTTCAGGCGATTTATATCTTTCATGACTGCCGGAAGTTGAATGACCTTGCGGCTGCGTTAATTCTTCAACATGAAATAAAGCGGGCACATGTGTGTTTCGTATTTTTTGCAAACCACTTTCGAATATTTCACACATTCCTGCATAATCCCAACCTTTTACATTATAAATATCAATTCCGTTTGTATCGGGTTTTTTCTGAAATCCTTTTAGTGCAAGCGAAATAGAACCTTTTGTTGTTTGATAATCTTTGGAAACAGAAATACCATAACCATCATCCCAAACAAAAACCGCAAGGGGAATTTGCAAAACACCGGCAGCATTTATTGTTTCCCAAAACTGCCCTTCAGAAGTTGCTGCATCGCCGATTGTGCAAATGCATATTTCATTTCCATTATCAGATAAATGCGTAAGCGGTTTGAGCGCTTCATTGTTACGAAATAGTTTTGATGCGAGCGAAAGACCAACGCTTCGCGGCATTTGTGATGCGGTTGGTGCCATATCTGCTGCAACGTTCTTTTGCTCAATCAAATTTTTCCATTCACCATTTTCGTTTACATTGGATGTAACGAAATGACTTACCATTTGCCTGCCCGAACTAAATGGATCGTGTGCAGGATCAGCATATAACTGCGCAAAAAATTGTTGTGGTGTTGCAATACCTGATGCAAACATTAAAGTTTGATCCCGGTAATAACCTGAACGAAAATCGCCCGGCTGATAAAACTTAGCAAGCGCTACTTGTGCCAGCTCTTTCCCATCACCAAAAATGCCAAACTTAGCTTTTCCGGTAAGCACTTCTTTCCTTCCAATCAAACTTACTTCGCGACTTTCCATTACCAAACGATAATCGTTAAGCACTTCATTGCGGAAGTCTTCGTACGAAAGCATTTCGTTTGTTATATCAGAAGTAGCAAGGTTGTTCATACAACAAATGTAAGTATTAGCGCTAAACTGTTTTCATGCAATTATTCACCGCTATTTTTCTGTTTTTTTCTGGTTTGACAAAGAGTCTCTTTGTGTTGATTGTTTTGGTAAAGTGAAATAAGAATCCTGGGTTCCGCCAAAAAATTTATCAAAGTCTTTTGTATAAGAAATACTTATTCCCTGCTTAGTAACACGACCAATTGTACCGCTGGTACTGCCAACGCCGGACGTTGCCAGGCTACTATGATTAAAAATAATTGCCCGCAATTTTTTATCTTTAGAAAGAACTATTTGTACGGAAATATCCGGCAGCCATTGAAAGTTATTCGATGTTGCAGCTGCTGCACCGCTAATACCAAAATCAAGATCGCCGCCAAATGTTATAATAAGATT
Organism: uncultured Parafilimonas sp.; assembly: GCA_964236165.1. GTDB lineage: Bacteria > Bacteroidota > Bacteroidia > Chitinophagales > Chitinophagaceae > Parafilimonas. The sequence goes on from CAXSDU010000019.1 coordinate 36,164, forward strand.
ATTATTAAGTAAGCTTTTATTTAGTTTCAGGTTTACCGCTGTTCTGTCTAAAGTATTGCCTGAAGTTGTGCCGGTTAAATTATAACTGCTGTATGTTTTTGCGCCCACATCAAACTGCAAACTTTTATCGCCGGTTAATTTATATAACAGATTAGATACAGCACTATTTATTACACTCGATACTTTTTGTGATATTGTGTTATATGCAGTTGATTGAATGAATGTTTGATTGCCCGAAATTTCTCCATACGGAGAGAATGCATCAAAAACAATAAGCCATGTAACCTGTTTTAGCATTTCATTTTCATCGCTGGAAATTTTTGCAAGCAACCGATTAAAACTATCATTACTTCTTATGGCACTGCCTTCCGGAAAATCAAGTTTAAAATGAATATCCGGTTTACTTAATTTACCTGTAAGATCAGCAACAACATAAACATCTCCGCGATAACCCTGCACATTATTATCCAGCGAAAAACCAGATGAACTGGTAAGATCGGCTATTGAAACATTTTTTGCTGTATATCTTGCAGTAATATTAATAGATGCATCAAACGGATTACCATTCCATTCTATATAACTGTTTTGATCAGGTAATAATTCAAAAGGTTTTTTTACGAGAGATTGAAAGTTGAAATTATAATTTCCCTGCTCAACATTATAACGCCCGTTCATAGTTATATCGCCCTGTGCAGGAATTTTTATAAGTAATCTGCCATTGCCTGTTGCTTCTATTATATCGCCGGTTAGTTCATCAAGTATTACTGATACGATTGCTTTGTTGTTTGCTGTAAGATCAAGATTAATATTAAGATTAGCTGTACTTGCAACTGTGTCTGTTTGTAACTGTGTACCGTATTGCTTAAAAAAGATATAATCTGCCTCAGCGCTTTTTTTACTGTTATCTGTAGGAATAAAAATGTGTGATGTTTCTACTGCTTCACCCGAAATATTCATTTGCATATTTTCCTGCGGACCTTTTAAACTCAGCGTTGCCTTTCCAATTACATCACCATAAAAATGATCGTTATCTTTTGCTTTTGTATCAAACAATAATAATTTACTGGTTGACATATCAAGATCGTAACGGTTATTTTTAAAAGCAGTTTCATACAACATGCCTTTTACGCTGCCTGTGTTGCCAAACTTATCTTTTATATTGAAGTTTCCAAAGTTTACACCTTCTTCAGTTAAAACAAATTCTGCAGAAGGAATTGTGTAACGCACCTTTGTAAATTTTACAGTAAGCGCACCACTATCAAGATGTGCTTTTCCGGTAAGATGGATATTTTTAAGATCGCCATGAATAGCGAGATTGCCTGTTGCAAAACCTGTTATATCATCAAATAAAGTTCCTAAAAATGAATTTAAAATTCCAACTTTTGCATGATTGAGTGTAATGCTTGTTTGCAACGGATCGCTTATTGAATCTTTTGTGCCGTAGGTGCCGTTTGCATTTACAACAAAGTTCTCATCATTGGCTTTTACATTATATATAATTCTTCCATCAGTTGAATTGTATTTTGCATTCACATCAACCAGGCCAACAGAATCATTATTAATGCGAAACTGTTTTAAATGTAAATCTGCATCTGCATGAAACTGTGTATAAATATCACGCAGATAAATATTTCCGTTTGCTATGCCTTCCAATAATGGCTTGGCTATAACCAACGGCAATATATCACCAAAGTCAACATCTTTTAAACGAACAGCAAGTGTGTTTGAAGTACTGTCCTGACCATTTACGCTTTCAATAGAAATTTCCTGGAAACCTTGTGTAAATTTCATATTTTTTGCAGATGCTGAATGTTTAGCTATTACAACTTCGCCCTGGTTTTCAAGGTTCCATTTTTTATCATTTAGTACAAAACTGGATGGATGAAAATCTATTTTTAGACCTTCTTTCATCGTTCGTAAATCAGCATCTAATTCAGCATCATTTAAAGTAGCATTTGCGCGCGTAGAAATTTTTATATGTGAAAGATCGTTTGCAGAGTGTATTGAAATTTTTGTATTCGGAAAGTACATACTGTCGCTCAAATAAATTCTGCCAATGTTTCCTTCCAATAACAAACTATCGTTATCTCCCACGCCGGTAAACTTTGCTTCAGCAATTGAATCTCTTTTATATTTTGCAGATGGAATACTTATATCAAGATTAAATTTATTACCATTAAGCGTACTTATTTTTCCTGAAAGAAAAGCATCATTAAAGCCTGATAAATTAGAGTCGATAAGTTTTGCATACTTATCAAAATTTCCTGTTCTGATGCTGGCAACAAAATTTTGATTACTGAGTTCTACTTTTGGCGGATTTATATAAGAAGGATAATAATGATTTAAAAATAACTGAAAACTTTGCGGCAACTGCAGAATTGTATATTGTCCTTCAACAGAAACAACAAATTCATTGCTTTCAAGCGTTAATTTTTTATGATTTAGTGAATCGAGTGAAGTACTTAAAGTAAGTGAATCAAAATCAAGTTTTTGATTATTGTGAATAACGCTGGCATTAAGAATTTTTGCATAACCAAGAAAATCATCAATATTATGCCCGCGAAAATCAAGATCAAATAAACCTGTAACCGCAACGCTATCTTTTGAAAATTTCAGCGCTTTTAAATTTGCTGTAACCAAATCGCCTAATACATTAAATGAAGGTGCATCGCCATTTAAATCAACAATAATATTACTCGTAAAAATAAAGTTTGGGTCTTCCGATTTAAAATCACCTTCAAAATTTTTCTTTTTTATTTCTCCATTAAATGTAAGGTTTGAATAAGTATAATTTTTAAAGGTTAAAGAATTAAATTTTCCATTTAGTTTAGTTGAAATTTTATCAAGCTGAAAGCTGCTGCCTTCAACATCACCTTTAAAACTTACATTGCCTAAATCTGAAGCCAGTAAAAATTTACCAAGATTAAATTGCTGCGTTTGTACGCTGCCTTTATATGTTGGTTGCGCGTCTGAAGGAAAAGACAACACGAGATTTGCAGACACGCCGCCCAACGCACTTGACAGCGATCCTTTTGCATTTACATTATGTAATGTGCCGGAGAAATCTCCCACAAAATGCACGTTGCCCAAAGCTGCAAGATCAGGTGATTTTATTTTAGAAATTTGTGGTACGAGAAAAGCAATTTCTCGGCTGTTGGTTTGAACGTTTGCCTGCTTTAAAATAATATTTGTTTTATCAGTCTTCGGCAAGCCTTTTATTGCAAGATCGCCAGAAACAAAAGTGTTACTGCTGCTGCGAATAAAAAGATTTTTTATATTGAAATCAGAAACGGTTCCTGAAAATTTTCCATTCATCTGGAACTTTTCATTCCATTTGCTTAAACCCGGCGCGAAGTAAGCAACATCATCAGTAGTTACTGTGCTGTTACGAAAAACAGCTTTCATGGTAACGTTTGTAGCGTAACTAAGCATGTCAGTATTTAAATCTTTATACTGCATGGCATAATAATTATTTATTGTGCTGTTATTTATTTGAAGCAGCAATTTTGAAAACTCCATTAAATGCGGCGTAAGCTTAAATGCAGTTTGTATTTTTTTTACTTTGAGACCGCTTCTTTCAACAGCATTTAAATTAATATTTGCTCTTATAGTATCTTGTAAAAAATTAAAATTATTTACTGTACCATTAATTTTTGAAATTTCAATATGCTTACCATCAAAAATATTTTTGCGCGGCACTTCACCTTTTGTACAAACTGCAAAATTGCAGTTGCTCATTTTAATGGAAGCGATTTTAAGAACCAGCTTGGAAGGATTAATAGAAACTGCTGAACTTGTATTTGTTTTTTGCTTTAGTGGTTCATTGCCATTGAATTTTTCAATTGAATAAGAGGCTTTATCCAAATCAATAGAATTAATGAGCATAAGGTTTTTAGTAATATCAATATTATCTGCATCTAATAAAAGACTTCCGGTTTTTAAAATAGTATGTTGCCCGTACCATGCATCATATTTATTATACACAACATTTTTCAGATCTATTTTTTGTATTTTAAGAACAATCTTTTTGCTGTTCTTTTTTGATTTCTGTGGCTTTGTAAAATGGTCTATTAAAAATTGATAATTCCAAATAGAATCTTTGCGCTGCTGATTTATTACGGCATCTTCAAGACCGATATACTTCAATTCAATATTCTGCTTAAAAAAAAACCAGTCTGTTATGCGAAGTTTTAATGAACCCGCTTTTAAAAGTGTGTCTTTATGCTGATCAAGAATAAGCGTATTATTTAAATCCATCTTATCAAACAAGGACAAATCAACATGCCCGATCTTAACCGTTGTATTAAGTTCTTTAGATAGTTTACCAGCTACTTTATCTGCAATAAAATTTTGAACAGGGCTTGTTTGTATAAGCAGCCAAACCAAAAGAATTAACGCCAATACGCCAATAAAAAAACGAAGAAATATTTTAGGCCACAGAACAAGAAATGTTATAAGAAGCAAAAAAATTATGAGAAGCAACGCATTTGGCCATGCAAGCATCCACGCTCCTACGCCCAATATTAAACCAAGAAATATTTTTAGGATTTTGCTCCGCAAACCAATTTATTATGTGGGTAAAGATAGACTGAAGACTTTAATTTAATTATGTTTAACAACAAACAAAAAATTATGATAATAGTCAAAAATAATTTCAATTTTTTATAGTGCAGTTATAAACAAAAAAATATCTTTTTTTTATAAAGAATATAACAAAGCGGGAATAAAATACATTAAGAGCAATCCTTGCGAAAAGATGTAAACGAA
>CAXSDU010000020.1:0-40066 GCA_964236165.1 uncultured Parafilimonas sp.
GCTAAAGAAAGTAAAAGCCCTTTGGAAAGTAAATAATCTCCTACTAATACAGCAATCTTATTTTTCCATAAAGCATTTATTGAAAAAAAACCTCTGCGTTCAGGAGCTTCATCTACCACATCATCATGTACTAAAGTTGCTGTATGTAATAACTCTACTAAAGATGCAGCTCGATAAGTTGAAGTAGTTATCTCTCCGCCCAATTTTGCACTTAACAATACAAACATTGGCCGCATTTGTTTACCTTTTCTCTTTACAATATATTGCATAATTCTATCAAGCAACGGGGCATTACTTTTTACTGCTTTGCTAAAATAATCTTCAAACTTTGTTAAATCTTGGTCTATTAATTGTATAGCTTTCTTCATTAATTCAATCAAAGGATGCAAGATATGTTTAAAACTAATAAGCAATTGTGCAGCTAAATGAATATAGAATTTGTCATTAGAGTTGAATTAAAGAAAATTAGATTATAAAATTTGCTATTTGATAACCAATCTATAAATTTGTATTTAATTTTTTATTAAAGGGAAACACAAACAATTTAAAATTTTACCTATGGTAAGCAAAAAGTTTAAACTATTCTTAGCAATTTTAGCACTATTACAAACAATGTCTTATGCACAGGATACAACGCATATGTCAATGTCTGGTAATGGCACAGATGCTAGCTGGGCTTATGATTCTTCGAAAATTTCTGCGAAGAATATGCCTCAATACAATGAATTTACAAATTATCAAAATCCGTATCCCCCAAAACCTCGCAGTATGTGGGAACTAAGTATTGGTGGTGGCAATGCAATTGTAATCGGTGACAGACCTATGTTTCATAAAAGTGATGCAGATGGTTTTTATGGTGGAGGAGTAACTGGTAGTATTTCAGCAAGATTTCCTATCAGTCATGTTTTTTCTGGAAGATTAGGATATATGGGTAGCCTGCAAAAAATTCCGGGTTATAAAGGAAGCAGTTCAAATTATTATATTCCTTTTAGTTCAAACGTAACGCATGCTTTGAACATGGATTTGATTGCTTCATTAAATACTATTAGTTCACACAGAGGCAATCCTAAAACAAATATTTATTTATTTGTAGGATATGACATTGCAGCAACTCAAGTTGCAAAAGGTGTTAAGGGTAGTTCTAAATTTGACGGTACTGTTTATAACGGTTCTGATGCAAACCTTCCCAATCTTTATCAGACTGATAAGAACAAATTAATTACTACATTTCACAAAGATTTTGCAGGTAATGATAATCAAACCCTTTATCATAATGTCGATTTTGGTGGTGGTATTGCCTTCAAACTTAGTTCAAAAGTAAATTTAGGTTTTGAAGAAAGAATAGCAAATTCACTTACAGGTGTTGATTTTCTTGATGGATATGTTGGGAAAAATGGAAATGGTTTAGGTTCAGATAAAATGGCTTATTCTACAGTTAAGTTGAACTTTAATTTAGGCAATTCTGCTACGCATACAGAACCTTTATGGTGGATTAATCCTAACAATTATATTTATAATGAAGTTGCTACTCCAAAGCATATGAAACTTCCTCCGGTTGTTTTACCAGATGCTGATGGTGATGGCGTAACAGATCAATTTGATATGGAACCAAATACACCTGCAGGTTGTGCGGTTGATGTGCATGGTGTAAGTTTAGATACAGATGGAGATGGTGTTCCAGATTGCCGTGATAAAGAAAAACTTACTCCTCAAAATTGTTTCCCTGTTAATGCTGATGGCGTTGGTACGTGTCCTGAACCAGAATGTTGCAAAAATATTCAGCCAGCTGCCCCCACATGTTCATTAAGTAGTTTGCCAAGTGTTCAATTTAGAAACGGAAATGCAACTTTAAACAGCACAGCCAAATCGCTTCTTGATAATGTAGCACAACAATTAATGGCAAATCCAAATTGTAAAGTTAAATTAATTGGTTATGGTGCTTCAGACAAAAAAGCTCAACAACTTAGTTGGGATCATGTAAATGCCATCAAAACTTATTTAACTGAAAAACAAGGAATTTCTGAATCACGAGTAATTTTCGCTTATGGTATGGAAGGTTCTGGAAATACAGTTGATATAATTGGCACTGTTGAAGAAGGTCCAAATGCAGTTCCTGCTCCACATCCTAATTTAAGCAGACATTAATTTCTAAAAATTACATTAGATTAAAGCCACTGAGTTTTCAGTGGCTTTTTTGTTACTATAAATTAACCGAATCAACATCTTTTCTATCCTAAAAACAATTACCTTCGCCGCTCATTTTTTTAAATAGAATTGGCTCAAAATACTTAGAAAAATAAATATTAATACGCAATTATATGGCTGATTTACGATTACAAAGAAATTTTGGAATTGCTGCTCACATTGATGCTGGTAAAACAACTACAACAGAGCGGATTCTTCGTTATACCGGCATGATACACCGTATTGGTGAAGTACATGAAGGTGCTGCTACAACAGATTGGATGGAACAGGAAAAGGAAAGAGGAATAACAATTACTTCTGCGGCCGTTAGCTGTCAATGGAATTTTCCTACAGAACAAGGCAAGCCAACAGATGATACAAAAAAATATTATTTCAATATAATTGATACACCCGGTCACGTAGATTTTACTGTTGAAGTAGAGCGTTCAATGCGTGTTTTAGATGGTTTAATAGCTTTGTTTTCTGCAGTAGATGGCGTTGAGCCACAAAGCGAAACGGTATGGCGCCAGGCAAATAGATATGGTGTTCCCAGAATTGGGTTCGTTAATAAAATGGATAGAGCAGGAGCAGATTTTTTAAATGTTGTTGCCCAGGTAAAAGAAATGTTAGGTGCAAAAAGCGTTCCTCTACAACTCCCAATTGGTGCTGAAGATAACTTTAAAGGTGTTGTTGATCTTATTCAGATGAAAGGAATTATTTGGGATGATGCAACAGAAGGTATGACTTATAAAGAAATAGCCATTCCTGCAGATATGAAAGAAGATGTCGATTACTGGAGAGCACAATTAATTGAAGCTGTTGCAGAATACGACGATAAATTATTAGAAAAGTTTTTTGATAATCCTGAAACTATATCTGAAGATGAAGTGCATGAAGCAATTCGAAAGGCTACACTTGATTTAAGTATTGTTCCTATGCTTTGCGGTTCTTCATTCAAAAACAAGGGAGTTCAAACAGCTTTAGATGCTGTTTGTCGTTATTTACCGTCTCCGCTTGATTTACCAGATACAATCGGAACAGATCCTGATAGCGGAAATGAGATTTCACGTAAGCCAAATGCCAAAGAGCCTTTTGCTGCGCTGGCATTTAAAATAATGACTGATCCATTTGTAGGTCGGTTGGCTTTTTTCCGTTGTTATAGTGGAAGATTAGAAGCAGGTTCTTATGTTAAAAATATGCGTAGTGGAAAAAATGAACGCATTAGCAGAATTATGAAGATGTTTGCTAATAAGCAGAACCCTATGGATGCAATTGAAGCAGGTGATATTGGCGCTGCTGTAGGATTTAAAGAAATTAAAACCGGTGATACTCTGTGTGATGAAAATCATCCAATAGTTGAACCAAAAACTCAAGCAGATGTAGATAAAATGGGCATGGCAATCGCAAAGCTGGTTGAAGAAGATCCAACGTTGCGGGTAAAAACAGATGAGGACACCGGACAAACGATTCTTTCTGGTATGGGTGAATTGCATCTTGAAATTATTGTTGACCGCATGAAGCGGGAGTTTAAAGTAGAAATTAATCAGGGTAATCCCCAAGTTGCGTATAAAGAAGCATTTACAAAAACTATTGAACATCGCGAAGTGTTGAAAAAGCAAACAGGTGGTCGTGGTAAGTTTGCTGATATCGAATTTGAAATTGGACCTGCGGACCAGGAATGGATAAATGAAAATTCTGGTAAGTCGTTTCAATTTGTAAATAATATTTTTGGAGGATCAATTCCACGTGAATATGTACCTGCTATTCAAAAAGGATTTGAAAATTCTATGGGCACAGGTGTTCTTGCCGCCTATCCTGTTGAAACAATGAAAGTGCGCGTGTTTGACGGAAGTTTTCATGCTGTTGATTCTGATTCCATGAGTTTTGAACTTTGTGCTAAATCCGGTTTTCGGGAAGCGGGAAGAAAAGCCAAACCTGTTTTGTTGGAACCTATAATGAAGGTTGAAGTAGTAACGCCAGATCAATACATGGGTGATGTTACAGGTGATCTTAATCGCAGACGTGGAATGTTAGAAGGTATGGATACCCGTGGAAATGCACAGGTTATAAAAGCAAAAGTTCCGTTGAGTGAAATGTTTGGTTATGTGACACAGTTGCGGTCTTTGTCCTCAGGACGAGCTACTTCCACTATGGAGTTTTCACATTATTCTCCGGCACCAAATAATATTGGTGAAGAAGTAATTGCTAAGAGTAAAGGCAAAGTAAAAATAGAAGATTAGATAGCTATTATAATTTAATAAAAAACCGTTTCAATTAATGAAGCGGTTTTTTATTTATTGGAATGATCAGTTGCGTTATTTTTATATTACAATACTTACAGATTGTTAGTCATTAAATAACATTAATTTTATTTAATTCAACATATTAATGAGGCTCATTTTTAAATATTTTTAAACTTCTTTTGATTTATTATTAAAAATCCCAGGTAATTTTAAAAATAACTTCAACTAATTTAGGAAGATTTATAAATAATAAAATTGAGTTTGCAATAAAGTCGTGCAGAAATTTAATATAAATATTTAAGGATTTTCCTTTACTAAATAATAATCTTTCACCAATCTTCCATTATATCCTTTTTGATTTTTCGATAAATCGTTCAGATCAACTGTTGCAAGTTTTGTAAACTGAAAATTGTTGTATTTATTTTTGAATGAGCTTATCTCATTTTCGCTTATCATCAAACCAAACAATGATTCTTTCGGAATTATTATAATTGAATCATTATTTGTACCTGGAATAACATTACCATAACTCCATATTATTTCAGGTACAAAATCTTTAAACTCGTACGTTTTAATATTGTAATTTTTTTCAAGTAAATGGATATTCGAAGCCGGATAATAAGTAGTATTAGTGTAATAAATTTTAGATAAAGGAATAGCCGTAACTACAACACCGCACATAAAGAAAACAGTTGCATAAAATGTTTGTACAAATTGCTTTTTGACCAAACTTTTTACGATTAAATATGCGCAAAAAAATGAAATGAGTGAAAGCAAAGCATACCAAAAAATATAATCTTCAAGTTTTGTTTTAAATAAAAAGAAAATAGCAAACGGAATAGTAATTCCAATTAATGCAATTAAACCAAAACTGAAATAGACCAAACTATTCTCAGCCCTGTTTTTTATTTGTTTAAAATTCACAAGTAAATATTCAATATAAAAACTTGTATTCATTGCCAACGGAATTAAAACCGGCAGTGTATAGCGAACTTTTTTTTCAGGAATAACAGATAATAAAATCAGTGAAATAATTGTCCATAAAAAAGAAAATTTATAGGCTTTTACATCGGTAACATGTTTGCGCATATAGAAGTACATGAGTGCGATGAATGATGGAATCGTCCATATTCCGCTTTGTATAAAAAAACTCCAGTAATACCACAATGGTTTTACTTCATAATCACCCCAGTTTTGTGTTTGTTTCGATAATGCGCTGCTGGCATTAATATTAAAATACCTTACGTATAACGGCCATGAAAGACCGATGATTAATCCAATCAGCAAAATAAATAATAACGGCTTTACTTTTCTGCCTGCATCATTTCTGTAAACAATAAAATAAGAAATTAAAAAAGGAAGCAATACTGCGTACAATGAGACCGGACCTTTACTTAAAAATGAACATCCGAAAAATAATCCCGATAAAATTATATAAGAGGTTATATTTTTTGTCTCTTTAAATGCTTCCAATAAAAAAAATATACATGCAATCATAAACGCATGCGTGTACATATCCCACTGGTTATCTCTGCCTGCAAAAAAAATATAGAATGATGTTATAAGTATTAATGAAGCATTAAGCGGTTGATTATTTTCAAGCTTAAAATATTTCATCAGCCTGTAAAAAAAATATACAAGCATTAAACTAATTAATGCAACCGGCAAACGCAACATAAACATATTTTGCATACCAAAAATCATCATAAAAAAAGCAGTTATCCATGTAGGCAACGGTGGTTTTTCAAAACGTGGCAATCCATTCATTGTAGTAAAAATCCAATGACCATCATGTACCATTTCTCTTGCCGTAATAAGATTTCTGGCTTCCATAATATTGGTTTGAATTAAGCCAAGATTCGGGAACAACATCAGCAGTAATACAATCATTAAAACAGTAAGCGGATATTTTTTTATGAATGCAATCATGTATGTTTTTTTATGATTACAATATTGCGGAAGTAAACAATAAAGCCTGTCATCTGTCCTGCAAACAAAACAGGATCTTTTCTGAAAGCAGCATAAATAAGTATTAAAAATGAACCGCAAAGACTAATTACCCAAAAGCCTAATGGCAAATGCGATTCTTTTCTCCTTTCAGAATAAATCCATTGATAAACAAAACGAAAAGTAAACAGCATTTGCGAAACAATGCCCAGCACAAATAACCATGCAGGAATGTTTGTATTATGAAATAATTTCTCACGATCGTAAATACCATTGTTATAGCCAAAAATTAAAATTGCCAATGGAAATAAATAAATAAATATTCGAAACGGCTTCGCAATTTTTTTCCATTGCTGCTGCAGTTGCATGTTGCGGATATAAATATAATATGTGATTGTTTGACCAAGCATAATAGCAAAATCATTTCTTAAATAACCATAAATAAACAGCAGGAAAGAAGCAAGTAAACTAAGCTCCCAAAACAAAACCGGCGTAAGAATTTTTTTATTTTTTTCAGATATTATCCATTGCAAAATAAGCCTGCTTGAAAATAAAATCTGGGCAATGGCGCCAATGCAGATGACAATCCAGTTGCTCATAAATTTTTTTCAGCAACTGTATAATTAATGTATTTTCTTTTCATCCATACATACGCAAAGCAATCGCTTAATGGTCCAACCAACCGGTTCCATAAATGAAAGTTTGATTTGCCTGCAACTCTTGGAAATGCACGAACAGGAATTTGTATAATCTTTCCTTTTTGTAATAAAATCATAGCGGGCAAAAAGCGATGCAAGCCATTAAACATAGGAATGGCTTTTGCTTTTTCTGCTTTAATAATTTTTAGCGGGCAACCTGTATCATCCATGCCATCATGCGTAAAACTTCTTCTAATACTGTTGGCAATTTTTGATGAAAGATTTTTAGTAAAAGAATCTTTTCTGCCGGTGCGTACGCCGGTTACCAAATCATATTCATTGCAATAATCTGCGAGAATATTAAAATCTTCAGGTGTGGTTTGCAAATCAGCATCAATATAGCCAATCCATTTTGTATCGGCATAATCAAACCCTGCTTTAATAGCAGCACTCAAACCACGGTTTTTTTCAAAAGATATGTAGGTAAATAAAGGGTTTGCTTTATTAATGCTACGAATTATTTGCAAGCTGTTATCTTTCGATCCGTCATTTACAAAAATTACTTTAGATGCAATTTTCGCTGTTTGAAAATACTTCTCAAAAACTTCCGCCACGCGATCTAAATTTTCTTCTTCGTTATAAACCGGGATGATAATGCTAAGCTCGGGTTCAATCATAAATCAAATTCAATTTGCATGCAAAATTAAACACAGAGTTTGTGTAAAAACTGAAGTAAAAATTTAATTTAACTTGCAGTTTTAATTTATTGAATGAAGATTCTTGTTACAGGTGCTGCAGGGTTTATAGGTTCACACATGGCTGAAGAGCTTGCCGCTCTAAACCACCAGGTTATTGGTGCAGATAATCTTTCTGCATATTATTCAAGAGCGCTTAAATTATTGAATGTTGAATCAATAAAAAATAAGAAGGCAGATTTCCTGGAAATGGATCTTAGATATGCTGAGCAGTACAATAAATTGCCGCATGATATTGATTATATTTTTCATTTTGCAGCACAGCCCGGGCTTTCTGCAACTTCAACATTCGAGGATTATTTATCTAATAATGTAATTGCCACGCAACAGCTTATAAGGTTTGCCAAACAGTGCGCTCATCTTCGCATGTTTGTAAATATTTCAACATCATCTGTGTATGGTATTGATGCTACGAAAGATGAAACGGCGATGCCTGCGCCGGCTTCACATTATGGCGTTACAAAACTTGCTGCAGAACAAATGGTGCTTGCCGAAAGCAGGAACAATATTTTTAATGCATGTTCGCTAAGACTTTATTCTGTTTACGGACCAAGAGAAAGACCAGACAAGCTTTATACAAAATTGATAAAATCAGCTTTGTGTGATGAGCCTTTTCCACTTGTTGATGGAAGCATGCAACATAAACGTAGTTTTACTTTTGTAGGTGATGTTATTAAAGGTGTTGCAATAGTATTGGGCAAAGAAGAAATTTTAAATAATGAGATTATTAATATTGGCAATGAAGTTCAGCATACAACAGCTTGCGCAATTGAAACAGTGCAGTCGCTTACGAATAAAATAATCAAATTTGATTTACAGCAAAAGCGTTCCGGAGATCAATTGAGTACAAAAGCAGTAACCGAAAAAGCAAAACGACTTTTAAATTATAATGCATCAACAAGTTTGCGTGAAGGAATTCATCAGCAAATAAAATGGTTTGAAGAAAGTAATCTTATTTGTAAGTAATTAAATGAATAAACATGCAGGAAGCATATATAGTTGCCGGTTATCGCACGGCTGTAACAAAAAGCAAAAAAGGCGGATTCAGATTTTATCGTCCGGATGATTTAGCGGTTGATGTGATAAAAGGATTGATGGCTTCAGTGCCACAACTTGAAGTCAATCGTGTGGATGATGTAATTGTTGGAAACGCTGTACCTGAGGCAGAGCAAGGCTTGCAGGTAGGAAGAATTATTGCAGCACGGGCATTGGGTTTTGAAGTGCCTGGTTCAACTGTAAACCGTTATTGCGCCAGTGGACTGGAAACAATTGCTATTGCAACAGCAAAAATAAGAACAGGTATGGCTGATTGCATTATTGCCGGCGGCACAGAAAGTATGAGTCTTGTGCCAACAGCAGGATGGAAAACAGTACCCGCATACTCTATTGCAAAAGATGATCCTGATTATTTTTTAAGCATGGGTTTAACTGCTGAAGCTGTAGCAAAAGAATATAATGTAAGCCGTGAAGATCAGGATGCGTTTGCATTGCATTCTCATAAAAAGGCAAAGTATGCAATTGATAATGGTTATTTTAAAAATGGCATATTACCCATCAATATTGAACAGATTTATGTAGATGAAAAGAACAAGCGCAAAACAAAAAATTTTACAGTTGATACAGATGAAGGTGTACGCGCTGATACAACGTTTGAAGCATTATCAAAATTAAAACCTGCGTTTGCGCAAAATGGAAGTGTAACAGCAGGCAACGCTTCTCAAACCAGTGATGGTGCCGCTTTTGTAATTGTAGTGAGCGAAAGAATGATAAATGAATTAGGCTTAAAACCAATTGGGCGCTTAGTGAATTGCGTTTCTGCAGGCGTGCATCCGCGTATTATGGGTATTGGTCCTGTGGCTGCTGTACCGAAAGTTTTAAAGCAGGCAAATATGAATTTAAGTGACATTGATTTGATTGAACTCAATGAAGCTTTTGCATCACAGGCTTTAGCAGTAATAAGAACATTAAATTTTAATCCTGAAATTGTAAATATAAACGGCGGCGCAATTGCATTGGGCCATCCATTGGGTTGTACAGGTTGCAAATTAACCGTGCAAATTTTAAATGATATGAAACGTCTTAATAAAAAATATGGATTGGTTACAGCTTGTGTTGGCGGTGGTCAGGGCATTGCCGGTGTAATTGAAAATATTGCTTAAAGCTGGTTTCGAAAATTAATAAATTCTTCTTAGTCTTCTGCCTTTACGCAATTAAGTTTAATTATTGTATTGATTTATTTCAAAATTATATTCATCTATCCGTGATGAATACATCACATTCACTTATAACAATTGTTAAGAATTAGGTTTCTTATCCTTAACTTAAAATTTTATCGTACTATTAGTATTACCTATAAATAATAATTTATGAATGACAATTATTACAATGCTGAAGACCTGAAAAAATTTGGCAATATCGCAGAGTTTCAAAAAAATATGGGCGATAAATTCTTTGCCTGGTATGGTGAAGTATTTGCTGACAGTGAATTAACTGCAAAAGAAAAATCTTTAATTGCATTGGCAGTTGCACATGCAGTGCAATGTCCTTATTGCATTGATGCATATAGTTCAGATGCTTTTGAAAAAGGCTGGAGTGAAGGGCAGATGATGGAAGCAGTGCATGTTGCAGCAGCAATTCGTGGCGGCGCATCGTTGGTGCATAGTGTGCAAATGATGAATAAAGTGAAAGAGATTGCAATGTAATGAAATCATTAAAGGCACAACATAATATTCTTGCTGATGCGCATGAACAAGTTGAAATTATTGAGCATGGGCAACATGGCAATTTTTTTTTAATTCCTTTTCAGGAAAAGCTTGAAGAAAGCAATCTATTTCCATTTAAGCCAACACAGGTTGAAATATTCCAGGTAAATATTGGCAAGATGTGCAACCAAACATGCCGGCATTGCCATGTTGATGCAGGTCCGGATCGTAAAGAAATTATGACACGCGAAACAATGCAACAATGTATTGAAGTTTTAAAAAGTAATCCGCAATTAAAAACAGTTGATATAACCGGCGGCGCACCTGAAATGAATCCAAATTTCAGATGGTTTGTTGAAGAAATTTCAAAACTTGAAAAGCATATAATTGTTCGTTGCAATCTTACCATCATTCTAGCAAATAAAAGATATTTCGATCTGCCGGAATTTTATAAACAACATCATGTTGAAGTTGTTTCTTCATTGCCATTTTATACACAAGAAAGAACGGATCGCCAACGTGGTAATGGTGTTTTTGAACAAAGTATTAAAGCATTGCAAATGCTGAATGAAATTGGTTATGGAAAAGAAGGAAGTGAATTAATTTTAAATCTTGTGTATAATCCTGCCGGTGCTTTTTTGCCGTCATCACAATCATCGCTCGAAAAAGAATATAAGCAGGCATTAAAAGATAAGTTTAACATAGAATTTAATAATCTCTATGTTATCACTAACATGCCAATCAGCCGTTATCTTGATTATCTTTTAAGCAGTGGCAATTATGAAAAATATATGCAGAAACTTACTGATGCATACAATCCTTCCGCTGCACAAAATGTGATGTGCAGAAATACCATTTCAATTGGATGGGATGGTTATATATATGATTGTGATTTTAACCAAATGCTTGAATTAAAAGTTAGCAGCAACAACAAACACATCAGCAATTTTAACGCTGACGAATTAAATAAAAGAGCGATTGTAATCGGTCAGCATTGTTATGGTTGTACTGCCGGTTCGGGTTCAAGTTGCGGTGGCGCGGTTACATAAATTTTTTTAAAAATGGATTATAATAAAGTGGCAGATTTTCTGCTTACAAAAAACATAAGGAAACCGCTTGTTGGTGTTATTCTTGGAACAAGTCTGTATAAATTAATAAATCATGTTGATGCGGCCCAAACCATTGCTTATAATGATATTCCTGACTTTCCGGTTTCAACGGTGGAGTTTCATAAAGGCAATTTGATTTATGGAAATATCGGAGATAAAAAACTGCTGATGATGCAGGGTCGCTTTCATTTTTATGAAGGTTATTCATTGCAGCAGGTAATATTTCCGGTTCGCGTTATGAAACTGCTTGGCGTGCAACATTTATTTATAACAAATGCAGCAGGTGGCATAAATCTAAATTTTAAAAAAGGCGATTTGGTAATGATTGATGATCATATCAACCTGCAATCAGGCAATCCGTTAACAGGTAAAAATGATGATGCACTGGGTTCGCGTTTTACAGATATGAGTGAACCTTATGATCTTAACTTAAAAAAATTATTGCAGAATAATGCAAATAAGCTCAACATCAATTTAAAAAAAGGTGTTTATGCTGCAGTTAACGGGCCAAACCTTGAAACCAAAGCAGAGTACCGTTACTTAAAAATAATTGGCGCCGATATGGTGGGCATGTCAACGGTACCTGAAGTTATTGCTGCAAATCAAATGCAATTGCCTGTAGCAGCTATTTCAGTTATTACAGATGAATGTGATCCTGATAATTTGAAGCCCGTAAATATTCCGGAAATTATTGAAACCGCAAATAAAGCAGATGACAAATTAAGTAAGTTGTTAGCAGAAGTAATCGCAGCTCTATAGCTTAAAAATATTCTTTGAAAACTTTTTTATTTATCTGTTTATTTTATTCTTCTAATCATCTTCAAGCACAAAACTTGCAAGCAGATACAAATTATATAAAGCTTTCGCAAACGTTTTTGTATGCTGTAAAAACCGGTGACAGCAGCGATATTTACTTACATGAACTTGCTTCTGCCAATGAAGCAAAACTTCATCAACAACTTAAAAATAACGCTGACAAAAAAGCTTTTTGGCTGAATTTATATAATGCGTTTGTTCAAAAAATATTAACTGAAAATTCTGATAGATATAAAAGCAGAAATGCTTTCTTCTCTAAAAAACAAATCATTATTGCTGGAAAGAATTTAAGTCTTGATAATATCGAACATGGTATTTTGCGACGATCAAAAATTAAGTGGAGCCTTGGGTATTTCAATAAAATTTTTTCTTCCGATTTTGAAAAGAATTTCAGGGTTTATACATTGGATTATCGCATACACTTCGCTTTGAATTGTGGAGCAAAAAGTTGTCCGCCAATTGCTTATTATCATCCTGAAAAAATTAATGAAGAACTTGATCTTGCAACAAAAAATTATTTAAGCAGTGAAGTAACATTTTCTAAAGATTCTTCAACCATTTATCTTCCTGAAATAATGAGTTGGTTCCGTAAAGATTTTGGCGGAAAAAAAGGAATGAAAAAAATATTGATGCAATACAAAATCAGTGATGATAAAAATGTACATATAAAATTCAAGCCTTATGATTGGTCTCTGTTTTTAGCAAATTATAAAGCAGAATAAAATTGAAATAGTATGAATAATGCGCTCATCATATTCATAAAAAATCTGGAAGAAGGCAATTTAAAAACAAGGCTGGCAAAAACCATCGGTGAAGAAAAAGCTTTAGAGGTTTATAAAGCTTTGTTACAGCATACAAATGCAGCTACAAAAAATGTAAATGCAGATAAATTTATTTTTTATTCTTCTTTTATAAATGAAAATGATGATTGGAAAAATAATCTTTTTATAAAACGTTTGCAAGACGGCGATAATCTTGGCTTAAAAATGAAAAATGCTTTTGAAACTATTTTTCATGATGGTTATAAAAACGTTTGCATTATAGGCAGCGACTGTATTGAAATAACTACAGAAATTATTCATCAATCTTTCGCTGAATTAAATAATACAGATGTAGTAATTGGTCCTGCAAAAGATGGCGGCTATTATTTGCTTGCAATGAAGAAAATACATCCTGAACTTTTTAAAAATATTGCATGGAGTACCACAAATGTTTTAAACGAAACTATTATTATTTGCAAGCGTTTAAAACTGTCTTATTTTTTATTGAAGGAATTAACGGATATTGATGAAGAAAAAGATTTGAATGGATTTAAAGACAGATTTTCTTTTCTTAATCATATTTGAAAATGATCAGCATTATCGTTCCAACATATAACGAAGCTGATCAAATTGCAAAAACAATTGCTGCTGTTAAATTAGCCGCAAGCAAGCATGAGCATGAGATAATTGTTGTTGATGGTGGAAGCAATGATGATACTATTTCAATTGTAAAACCATTTGGTGTAATCACATTTATAAGTAATAAAAAAGGCAGATCGGCACAAATGAATTACGGAGCTGTAAAAGCAAGCGGTGAAATATTATATTTTTTACACGCCGATAGCATTCCGCCAAATAATTTTATACAAACTATTAAGAAAGCGCTGGAAAAAAATTTTTCAGGCGGATGTTTTCGGTTGCGGTTTGATTATAATCATTGGTTTTTAAAAGCGAATGCATGGTTCACAAAATTTGATGTAAATGCAATTCGTTTTGGCGATCAAAGTTTATTTGTAACAAAAGAAGTATTTAATAAATGCGGAGGTTTTCGTGAAGATTTATACATGATGGAAGACCAGGAAATCATTCATCGCCTAAAACAATATGGAAAATTTATTGTGATGAATGAATATATAATTACTTCAGCAAGAAAATATCATGATAACGGCATTTACAGAATGCAGGGAATATTTTTTCGTATCTGGTTTTTATATTACATAGGTTATTCGCAACAGCGTTTATTAAAGTTGCATAAACGATTAATAAGACGAAATAAACTATAATGCAACAATTCGTACACCGCTTTTTTGATATTTACGGCTTCATTATACTTTCATCAATATTGATTATTTTATTTGTGTTGGAAAGTATATTCAAATTGCGCCGCCGGTTGCAGCTGCGTTTTAAAAGAATTATCATCAATACCATTCTTTCTATTCCTGCATTTGTTTTATTAAGATTGATGCTGATTCCTGCCATGGTTTGGCTCGCAACAGAAAATGAAAGTTTGCATTTTGGTTTGAATTATTTATATGATTTACCATCGTGGACAAAAAATATCATTGCTTTTATTTTGCTTGATTACGGTATTTACTGGTGGCATATTGTTATGCATCGTTTGCCGCTTATGTGGCGTTTTCATCTCGTACATCATACCGATATAGATATGGATGTCACCACAGCTTTTCGTTTTCATTTTGGTGAGATGATTGGGTCGGTTATTTTCCGCGGTGCTGTTGTTTTATTAATTGGTACTTCACCTTTAATGGTATTGATTTATGAAATAATTTTTGAAGCAGAAACGCAGTTTCATCACAGCAACATCAAACTTTCTTTTCAGTTTGAAAAATTATTAAGCAAAATAATTGTAACGCCAAGAATGCATGGTATTCATCATTCCATAATTAAGAAAGAAACCAATAGTAATTATGCAACTATCTTTTCTTTCTGGGATCGTCTTCATAAAACAATTCGTTTAAATATTCACCAAAATGAAATTGTAATTGGTGTACCCGCTTATCATGATGAAAACGAATTGACAGTTGGTAATCTTTTAAAATTACCGTTTACCAAAATACGGCAATGGAAAGGTGAGGAAAGAATAAGCAATGGAAATAATAATCAATTGAAGAACTAATATTGAGTTTAATTTCATAGAATTAAAAGTGTTTCACTTAGTTTTATGTATGCAAACAGGAAAAATATAGTTTGGTTACAGTTGTATTGGCACGGATAAGGCATTGCAGGTGTAATTGAAATATTGCTTAGGTTATTTATTCAGAATAAGATAATTCTTTTCGTTATCAAGTTTCCAGTCAGTGAATTTGTTCATTAAAGATTTACCCACAATAATTCTTTTGCCTTTATCTGTAACGGCTACTACAACATTATTTATAATATATTTCCCTATTGTTATATTGTTCAGCACATATTTTCTGCAGGTATCAATTACACCATTTGCCATTTCATATTCACCTGTGCCGAGATAATTATTTTGCGTTAATAATCCTTCTTTCTTTAAAGACGCTTCCGTATCGTTATCAATCAAAAGATCAGAAGAGCCCGTATCAAAAAGCCAGTATTGTAAAAGACTGCCTGTTTTCATTTTAATGTAAGACATTCCATTCAACGCGAGTATATTTATTGTATCAGCAGCTGGTCCGGAAATATCTTTTACAAATTCTTTTTTCCAGTTATTGCTGCTGCTTCCTTCTTCAGCAAAAGGATCGCCGCATTTATACATTACTTCATAAAAAAGTATTGAGTTTGGATTCTCCAATGCTTTTAATTCTGCATCAGAAAGTTTTCTCGTTTTAATTAAATCAAGTTGACAACTGCAAAAATTATTTACATTATCGATATCAAGTTTACGCTTTGTATTTTTCCTGATGCTTTCAATACAATCACTCATAAACTCTTTTTCAAAACCTTCTGCCTGTAACAATCTTGTTTTGCCTGAACCAGTGAAGCAATCATTCACTTCTTTTTTAACCAAACTATCTTCATTTAACAAACCCTGTATATCTATTATGCCTGCATTATTATATTTTCTATACTGTAATCCTGAGAATTTCCTGTCTAATTTACTTACCTGGCATTCACAAATTGCAACTGCGGTGCTATCACTTTTATCTTTGTGAAACGATTTTAAGCAACCGGCAACCAAATCTTTTTTATTCAAAATTGGCTTACCTTCTTTTGTATAAATAAAATTGCGTTGAGCCGAAAGCGTAGAAAAAGATAAGCTGAAAAATATAGCAAAAGCAACAATAAAATTCTGAATAATAATTAAGGTTGATAAACGCATGAACATAGTTTTGTCGGGAACGAAATTACATGTTGATCTGGCATAATATCTTATCCTTTATCAAAAATTTTAATTTGATTCTTTGCAAATTACTTTCAACCTTAAACGATGCAACTGTTAAGTAATGGCTGTTTTAGTTACACGGCTTTCATAAAAATGTTGATTTGTACTTGTATAAATTTTTTCTTTTTTGATATGACAAAAAGTATAAGACAATAATGCAAGCGCTAAAGGCATTATCATAAATAGTGCATTTGCAGGCTAACCAGAAGCAAGTAAAAGGGAAATAACTTTTAATAAAAAAATTATCCGGTGCTTACAACGTTTACAATTTATTTGTTGTATAAAGTGTATCAAGCATGTATATGAAAAAAATAACACTCTATAGTCTTACGATAATATTTATTGCAGCAACTATTACATCCTGCCAAAAAGAAAGCAACAAACCAGATGTTACTAAAACAATTGTGTTGCCGGCCAATGGTGCATCAGTTGTAAATGCCAATAATACTTTTGGGTTTAATTTTTTGCACGCAACACTTCAGCAGGATAAGGATAATAGCAACAAGCTTATTTCGCCTTTAAGTATTTATTTGGCTTTGAGTATGGTGTATAACGGCGCTGATAATGCAACCAAAGATTCCATTGCTAAAACATTACTACTTTCCGGCATTGATATTAATGATCTGAATACAGTTTGTAATGCTTTAATTACACAGCTTCCGCAGGAAGATAACCGGGTGCAATTTTCTATAGCCAATTCAATATGGTACAGTAAAACTCTTTTTCAGCCGCTGCCTTCGTTTTTAAATACGCAGCAAAATTATTACGATGCTGTAACGCAGGCTTTGGATTTTAATGATCCTTCTTCTGCAAAAACGATTAATGATTGGGTAGCTGAAAACACTAACAATAAGATTACAAAAATTTTAGACAATACTTCATCTGATGATTTAATGTATCTTATTAATGCTATATATTTTAATGGTGCATGGAAATATGCATTTAAAACTTCAGATACGCATATAGATAATTTTCGCCTGACAGATGGCAGTACAAAACCGGTATCTTTTATGAAACAAAATATTTCGGCGAATTATTATGATGATAACCAGTTTACTTTAATAGAGCTGCCTTATGGTGGTGGAAAAAGTTATAGTATGTATATCGCATTGCCAAAAAACGAACAAGAACCTGTAAGTTCTTTTACATCACTAATAAATGAAAATATTTTAGAAAACGCAATTACTAAAATGGATACAATAAATATTGAGTTGGATATACCTAAATGGGAATATGCATATAGTATTGATGATATGAAACCGGAATTGGCTTCGCTGGGAATGGGAATTGCATTTGGCGATAATGCAGATTTTTCAGCTATGTATGATCCAACACAGGTAAACCCTTATATATCAAAAGCCATTCACAAAACATATATTAAAGTAAACGAAGCCGGCACCGAAGCCGCTGCAGTAACAGCAATTGGAATTGAGTTCACATCAGTAAATACGCCACCTGTTCTAAAAGTTGATCACCCTTTTTTATATACGATTGTTGAAAAACAAACCGGCACTGTTTTATTTGCAGGTATTGTAAATGATCCATCTGAAAATTAAATATTCTGTATAGTATATTTCTGATTGCAGAATTATTTCAAGACTTATTTATCAGTATCACAAATCCGAGCGATTGTAAATGTTGCTGGTAACGCATTTTCTATTAAATTTTTCGCCTTTACCGGGTTTATAAATCAGTTTACAATTGTACAATTCGCAATAATTTTTTTTATAAATCATTTCATCATAAAACTAAGTGCAGCAAAATCTTCAACGGATAATTGTTCTGCGCGTTTATCAAACATTGCATCTTTTAAAACATTTTCATCAAACAAATTTCTAACTGCATTTCTTAATTTTTTTCTGCGCTGATTGAAAGCTGTTTTCACTAAAAGAAAAAAATCTTTTTCGCTTCGCATATTTACGTTTTCGTTTTTTCTGTTTAATTCTATAACACCACTCATAACTTTTGGTGGCGGGTTAAAGCTTGATGGCGCAACATCAAACAAATATTCTACAGTATAAAATGCTTGCACCAGCACACTTAAAATTCCATAACTTTTATTATTGGGTTTTGATGCAATGCGCTGCGCAACTTCTTTCTGAAACATGCCTATCAAAACCGGAACCTGTTCTTTCCATTCAAGTATTTTAAATAAAATCTGTGATGAAATATTATAAGGTAAATTTCCTATAACAATAAAATCTTTATCAAACGGAATTGTTGACTTTAAAAAATCAGCATTTATTAATTTATTTTTTAAAGATGGATAATGCAGCAAAAGATATTCTGCTTTTTCAACGTCTAATTCTATCGCCTTGAAATCTATGTTTTCTATTTGTAATAAGTGTTTGGTTAATGCGCCTGCGCCTGAACCAATTTCAAGCAATCTTTCAAATGAATGTTTTTGTAATACAGAAATAATATTGCGTAAAATATTTTCATCTTTTAAAAAATGCTGGCCTAAAGATTTTTTAAGCGTGTAT
The DNA here is from genome assembly GCA_964236165.1 of uncultured Parafilimonas sp. Taxonomy (GTDB): domain Bacteria; phylum Bacteroidota; class Bacteroidia; order Chitinophagales; family Chitinophagaceae; genus Parafilimonas. The sequence continues at coordinate 19,009 of CAXSDU010000020.1, forward strand.
TGCATACAGCAAAGTTATTTGATAAGAAGATAGGAGATGAGAGATGGGAATTAGAAGCTGAAGATATTAGGTGTTAACTTTTCAACTTATAAACTAAACCATATTTTTACGCAAAGATTTATAATGACTGCAGATCAGCAAAAGCCTATAATCGGTTTTACAACCGGTGATCTTAACGGAATTGGAATTGAGCTAATTATTAAAACACTTGGCGATAACAGGATTTTTGATCATTGCACGCCGGTTATTTTTGGCAGTAATAAATGCATTAATTTTTATAGAAAATCCATGCCTGAAATAAATTTTTCTTACCAGGCAATAAAAGAAATTTCAAGAGTAAATAATAAGCAGGTTAATGTTTTTAATTGCTGGGAAGAAGAAGTTGAAATGTCTGCCGGTGTGTTAAATGAGATTGGCGGAAAATATGCAAGACTATCATTGCAAAGCGCTGTGAACGCATTAAAACAATTACAGATTCACGGGCTGGTAACAGCTCCTATTCACAAAAAAAACATTCAGTCTGCGGATTTTAATTTTACTGGTCACACGCCATATTTAAAATCTGAATTTGGATTGAGCGATGTGTTGATGCTGATGATGTCATCTAATCTTCGCGTGGCTGTGGTAACAGAACATGTTCCTGTAAAAGACATTGCATCGTTAATAACAAAAGAAAGTATTTTAAGTAAACTTAATATATTGAATAAAACGCTTCAAAGAGATTTTTTAATTGAAAAGCCGCGCATTGCTGTACTTGGTTTAAACCCGCATGCAGGGGATGAAGGTTTGGTAGGCGATGAAGAAATAAAAATTATTAAGCCAATAATCAAAGATGCAAAAGATAAAGGTATTTTAGCATTTGGACCCTATAGCGCCGATGCTTTTTTTGCGCATGCACAATACCAGGCATTTGATGCAGTGCTGGCGATGTATCACGACCAGGGATTGATTCCTTTTAAATCGCTTGCTATTGGAGAAGGAATAAATTTTACTGCGGGAATGCCTGTTGTGAGAACCAGTCCTGATCACGGAACTGCTTTTGATATTGCCGGACAAAACAAAGCCGATGCATCTTCTTTTATTGCCGCTACATTTGAATGTATTGATATAATTAAACGTCGTGCTGAATACGACGAAAATCATAGTAATCCTCTAAGAAAAATGAGCAATGTTATTATTGCAAATGCTGCTGATGAAGCAATAGAAACAAACGAAGAAGAATAATATTTAAAAATTATCTGCTTCCCTATATGCTTCTATAAGTGCCTGTTCGCCTTCTTTTCCTTTAATTGATTTACCGTGTTCCATTCCTAAGACACCTTTATAATTCTTTTCATGCAGATGTTTAAAGATGTTATGATAATCCATTTCACCAGTGCCGGGTTCATTGCGGCCGGGATTATTTCCGATTTGTAAATAGGCAATTTCATCCCATGCCGAATCAATATTATGAATGATGTTTCCTTCATTGCGTTGCATGTGATACATATCAAATAAAAATTTGCACGACGGCGAGTTTACTGCTTTACACAAAGCAACTGTTTGATCTGAATGGCGCAGAAATAAATCCGGTGTATCACTTAATGCTTCACAAACCATTATTAAATTATGGGGCTCTAAAATTTCAGCACCTCTTCGCAAACTTTCAATAACGTTGGCAGTTTGGTAACCAATATCTAAATTTTTTTCATAATTGCCGGGCACAATTGTTGTCCATGTTGCATTACAACGTTTGGCTGTTTCAACAGCTTCGTTGCATGATTTTAAAAATTTATCACGCCAGTCTTTATCGCCGGAAGTAAGTGAAGTTTTTACCGGCCAATGATCAAAATTTATTACAAACACACCCATTTGCATATTTAGTTTATTCAGAAGATCACCAATCTTTTTTTGTTCATCAACCGGGCGATCCATCATGCCATTATCTTCAATTGCGCGAAAACCATTATCGTAAGCAAAGCGAATCTGATCAAGAAAATCTTTGCCTGCACTTTCTTCAAACATGCCATCATGTATTCCATAATTTAAATGAAAAATATCTGTATTATTTTTTGCTGATGAATTTGCGTTGATAGAATTGGCTGCAAATACGGAAGCGCCGGCGAGCATAGATTGCTGCATAAATTTTCTGCGTTGCATAAAAAGATTTGAAACTAAGATAAGTACATCAGCGCAACAACAAACTGTAAACAATAAACGTTTCCTACATTTGAGAAAATTGTGTTTAACGAATGAAAAAAATATTCCTTATTGCTTTGCTTAACCTGCTTTTTCTTTTTAAACTTTTTGCCCAGGAGCCTGATAAAATTTATATGCCATCGATTCATTCGGTAAAACTTTTTATCAGTGGTAATCAAAACTCTTATCCCATTATTCAGCTTAATTCTACAATGTCGCTTGAATTACATTTTGATGATTTAAGCGGCAACGTAAAAAATTTTAATTACACATATGTTTTATGCGATGCAAACTGGGTTCCTGTTGACCTTAGTCCGTTTGATTATTTACAGGGATTTACGCAAAACAGGTTTAGCCAATATCGTGCTTCATCAGTTGCAAAAACAAAATATATACATTACCAAACTTTGCTGCCGGATAAAAGTTGTATGCCCAAACTAAGTGGTAATTATTTATTGAAAGTTTATCTTAATGGTGATACATCAAAACTTGCATTTACGCGGCGTGTTTTAGTGCTCGATAACATAGTTTCCATTGGTGCAAAAATTACGCAACCGTTCACTACACAGTTATTTCGCACACATCAAAAAATACAATTCACATTTGATAAAACAAAGCTGAATGTTTTAAATCCGCAACAACAAATAAAAGTAGTGGTGTTACAGAATTATCGTTGGGATAATGCAGTAACAGGTATTCAGCCAACATTTATGCGCGGAAATATTTATGAATACAGCAGCGAAAATAATTTTGTTTTTCCTGCAGGCAGAGAATACCGCTGGGTTGATTTACGCAGCTTTGTTTACCAAAGTGAAAGAGTGGATACTGCAAATTTAAATACTACACCTTTTGATGTTTATTTAAAACCAGATCCGCAACGTACTAATCTTCGTTATGTAACTTATGTTGATTTAAACGGTGCTTACGAAATAGCTGCAACCGATGTAAATAATCCGTGGTGGCAAGGTGATTATGCTAATGTGCATTTTTCATTCGTGCCGCAAAATCCTGCAACTTTTAGCAATGAGAAAGTTTTTTTAATTGGTGAGTTTGCAACAGGCAATTGTGATAACGCAGAATGTTTAATGGATTATAATCCCAATAAAAAAGTATTTGAAAAAACATTGCTGTTAAAACAAGGTTATTATTATTACACATACGTTACAAGATCAAACAATGTTAAAAATAATATTATTGAAACGCAGGATACAGAAGGCAATTTTTCTGAAACAGAAAACACTTATACTGTTTTAGTTTATTATCGTTCTTTTAGCGACAGAAGTGATGAGCTTGTTGGAGCAACAACGGTTGATAGCCGCAATATCGTTTCGGGTCAATAAATTTTAATGCTTATTTTTGCAGCGGCAGGTCTTACACGACCAGCTCCTGCTGAACCCTCCCAGGGCCGGAAGGCAGCAAGAGTAAGCGGTTGTAGCGGTGCGATGTAATAAGCCTGCCATTTTTTTACCCCCATCTCCTGAAGGGGGAATATAAATTCTCAGGATTTTTCACATTTAAATAAAACTTCCCTTAAGAGGTTCAGATTATGAAATTTTTTATTGATACAGCTAATCTTGATCAGATTAAAGAAGCAAATGATTTAGGAATTTTAGATGGTGTTACTACTAATCCATCATTAATGGCTAAAGAAGGCATTAAAGGAAAGGATGCAATTTTTAAACATTATAAAACTATTTGCGAAATGGTAAATGGTGATATAAGTGCAGAAGTTGTTTCAATCAAATTTGATGAAATAGTTGAAGAAGGAAAAAACCTGGCAGCTATTCATTCAAACATTGTTGTAAAAGTTCCTATGATTAAAGAGGGTGTAAAAGCCATTAAATGGTTTACAGATAATGGCATTGCTACGAATTGTACTTTATGTTTTTCTGCCGGGCAGGCTATACTTGCCGCAAAAGCAGGTGCAAGATATATTTCACCTTTTATTGGACGTATTGATGATATAGGTTGGGATGGTGTGCAGCTTATAGCGCAGATTGTAAATATTTATGCAATACAGGGTTATACTACCCAAGTACTTGCAGCATCTATTCGCAATTCTAATCACATTGTACAATGTGCAGAAGCCGGTGCGCATGTAGTAACATCTCCGCTCGAATCAATACTTGGATTATTAAAACATCCATTAACAGATATTGGTCTTGCTAAATTTTTAGAAGACGCAAAAAAATTATAACAGCGCTTATAAATTTAAAACCCCGCTATTAACGGGGTTTTAAATTTATAGTTCAAAATAAAGTTTAATGAAATCCAGTAACGCCTACAACAATTGCAAAGATTATCCCTACCGCAAAAATGCATAAAAATATTACTGTAAGAATTCCCCAGAACTTAAATAGAGATTTTAAATTTTTGAAAGAATTATTTAAATATATCTGATCATTATTTCTTATAGCCGTTTGCATTTTAGATGAGAAGTTAAAAAGAAATAAACAAGGGAAAAAATAAAGCACTGCTATAAGTAAGTAGTAAATTATGATAACTGTTCCGCTGATGGAACCAAGCCCAGCCATGCCTTGTGATTCAAATTGAGACAATAAAGTTGACATAAAAGTGCCCGCAAGCAAAGCGACTAAAACTATCAACGCACAAAAAATAAAACCAAGTATAGAAAGAAATTTGCCCCATTTTGCAGCCTCTGCCAAATAAGGAATATTACCGTTATCTACATGTAATCCAAAATTGTCAGTTGTAATGTTTTGTTCCATGTTTAATAATTTTTAAAACCAAAGTATAACTTTTTTTCAAGATGTAATGAATGAAAGTCTTTTGCGGTAATTAGTATGCTCTTGCAAACAAAACTCTTCTTTTTGAAGGATTGCCAGTAAGTATGCAAACTCCATCTTCTTCAATTACATCAAAAGGTATGCAACGAATAGTTGCTTTACTAAGCTCTTTAATTTTTTCTTCAGTTTCAGAACTGCCATTCCAGTGCGCACTTACAAAACCGGTTTTATTATCAAGTGCATTTATAAACTCATCCCAATTATCTGCTTTAGTAATATGCGCATCTCTAAAATCTTTTGCACGATTATAAATATTGGTTTGAATCTGATCTAATAAATCTGTAACCGTTTCAATTATATTATTCAAATCAACACTTGATTTTTCTTTTGTGTCTCTGCGTGCAACTTCAATTACATTCTTGTCTAAATCTTTTGGCCCGATGGTTAATCTTAAAGGCACTCCTTTCATTTCATATTCAGCAAACTTCCACCCCGGGCGCATATTATCGTTATCATCATATTTAACACGAATATTTAAGTGCTTTAGTGCTTTAATAATTTCGTTTACTTTTTCTGTAATAAGATTTTTCTGTTCTTCATTTTTATAAATTGGAATTACAACAACCTGCAGCGTTGCAATTTTTGGAGGCAGAATTAAACCATCATCATCACTATGTGCCATAACTAAAGCACCGATTAGTCTCGTGCTAACGCCCCAGCTTGTTGCCCATACATAATCAAGTTTATTACTTTTATCGGTAAATTTTACATCAAATGCTTTAGCAAAGTTTTGCCCGAGAAAATGCGAAGTGCCAGCCTGTAATGCTTTGCCATCCTGCATCAGCGCTTCTATACAATATGTTTCTACTGCGCCGGCAAATCTTTCGTTGGCAGTTTTGGTTCCTTTTATAACCGGAACGGCCATAAAATTTTTAACAAAATCAGCATATATATAAAGCATTTGTTTTGATTCGAATAATGCTTCTTCTTTTGTTGCATGCGCGGTATGACCTTCCTGCCATAAAAATTCTGTAGTGCGCAAAAATAAACGTGTACGCATTTCCCAGCGTACAACATTTGCCCATTGATTTATTAGGATTGGAAGATCGCGATAGCTTTGAATCCAGTTTTTATAAGTACTCCATATAATAGCTTCACTTGTTGGACGAACCACTAATTCTTCTTCCAATTTTGCTTCAGGATCAACTATCAGCTTTCCTTTATTTTGCGGATCTGCTTTCAAACGATAGTGTGTTACAACTGCGCATTCTTTTGCAAAACCTTCTGCGTTTGCTTCTTCAGCTTCAAACAAAGATTTTGGTACAAACAACGGGAAGTAAGCATTTACATGTCCGGTATCTTTAAACATTTTGTCAAGCGCAGCCTGCATATTTTCCCATAAAGCATAACCGTAAGGTTTTATTATCATACAGCCACGCACAGCGCTGTAATCTGCAAGCTCACTTTTTAAAACAATATCATTATACCATTGCGAATAATCATCAGAACGCGATGTAATTTCTTTATTCATACCAATTATAAATTAAACTATCGTAAAGCGGCAAATGTAATAACTTAGCATTATCAATAAAGTGCGTATGAAAAAGAATATAATTTACCTGTTCTGTGCTGCAATTTTTTTAACATCCTGCTCAACAACATATCGGTCATCGCAAACTCCGGATGACGTTTATTATTCACCGGCAAAAAAAATTAATCCTGCTGATCAGTATAATCAATACCAGGATGATCAATATCAAAGTTATACTTCATCATCTGATGACGAATACCTGCGTATGAAAGCTGCAGATCATTATCGCTGGAGTAATCTTGATGATTTTGATTACTGGTATGACAGCCGCTATTATTACAATAATTATTATAGTTATAATCCATATACTTCTTACTTTTCTTTAGGGTTGTATAATTCATATACTTCTTTTTCATATAATCCATGGAACTCGTGGTACTCTCCATCTTATACTGTTGTGTATTATAAAAATCCGGCGGTTTATTATGGAAACAGAACAGCAAACAGTAATCATCTTTCTACATATAGTAATCGCAATTACAATAATTATAATATGCCTTTGCAAAACGGCAATAGAAGCGGTGCTTATATTAATAATCAAAATCAAAACAGGCGAAATTCAAATTATATAAATCAAAACAACCGTAATTCAAACCCTGTAAGGTTGTTTAATAATAATAACAGCAACACTAATACTAATATTAATTCAGGATCAAGAAATAATATGAGCAGTGGAAGTAGTAGTGGTGGAAGCATGTCAAGGCCTCCACGTGGCGGACATTGATCTAATCCATTTATTTTATTTAATACACATAGAACAGTCATAATGTTTATAAGGACAGTTTTGTTTTCAATTATAGGATTGGTATTTTCTGGTTTTAGTTTTTCTCAAACACCAGAAGATGCTTTGAAGAGCGCGTGGTTTATTCCTAACGGTACTGCACGCAGTATTGCAATTGGTGGTGCAATGGGTTCATTAGGCGGAGATATTTCTGCTGTATATACAAACCCTGCCGGACTTGGAATGTATAAAACCAAAGAAATAGTTTTAACACCATCATTTTTATTAAACAATAATAAATCAGATTATCGCGGATCATCTTTGGCAAACGTAAACAAATCAGGATTTCAACTTGGAACCGCCGGTGTAGTAATTGGTGGCAGAGTTAATGCTATGAATAATTCAAGTTCTTTTTCAATTACTGTAAATCAGTTGGCTAGTTATAATAACCGAACTCATTATTCAGGCGTAAATAATTACAGTTCATTTTCAGAACAATATTTAGAAGAGTTGACAAATGATAATGCAGATGTAAACGCAGCATCTAATAATTATCCTTTTGGTTCTTCTCTTGCTTTTTTTACTTACTTGGTATAATGCAAAATTATGATGAAGCAGATAAAGGTGGTTTGTATGAAGTATCAGTTGGATTTGCAAGCAATAATATGGACAAACTTTATCTGGGCGCAAGCGTTAATATTCCACTATCTTTTTATACGCAGGATATTGATTATGCTGAAACTGATTTAAGTGACAACGCTAATAATAATTTTAGTTCTTCTCAATTAACACAGCATCATACTTTAAACGGCGCCGGACTTAATGGAAGATTTGGTTTGATTTATCGTTTACAAAATTCATTGCGTTTAGGATTAGCTTTTCATACGCCTTCAATTATGTCATTTACTGATGATCTTGATGTAAGCATGATAACTAATACAGAAAATTATGCAGGCATCCAAACAGCTAAAAGTTCAGATTTCCCCAATGCTGTAAGCAGAACGCAGTATAATGAAATAACACCTTATAAGTTTGTTGCAAGTGCTTCTTATGTTTTAAATGAAGTAGAAAATGTAAAGATGCAAAAAGGATTTATAACTGGTGATATTGAATATGTAAACTATCAAGGTTCAAGATTTTTTCAGGAAGGAAACGATGATGATGAATCGTTGACTGATTATTATAATTCTTTAAACGATGTTATAAAATCTAATTATAAAGGTGCTTTTAATTTTCGATTGGGTGGTGAATTAAAATTCTCCCCGATTGCTGTAAGATTAGGTGGCGCTTTTTATGGAAGTCCATATAAAGACAAAACTTTAAAAGCAAACAGAATTTTAGCCGCTGGTGGATTAGGATATAGAAACCAAGGATTTTTTGTTGATTTAACTGTAGCTGAAACTTTTAATAAAGATGTAAATTTTCCTTATCGTCTTTCAGATAAAGCAAATACGTTTGCTCAGCTTAATAATAAGCGTACAAATATCTTATTAACTTTTGGAGTAAAATTTTAAGTTAGTTAACTGCTACTTCATCAGAAATTGTTTCAATTTTAACTTTAGCAACACCTCTTTTTACTATGTGAAGGTCTTTGGCAGCAGTCATGGAAAGATCAAGTACACGACCTTTTTTAGTCATGCTTGGATGCATCCTGTCGTTTATACGAACAATTATAGAAGTGCCGGTAAGAAGGTTTGTAACTTTTACCCATGTATTAAGCGCAAAAATATTACTTGCTGCAGTTAATTTATTGTGGCGGAATATTTCTCCTGTAGCTGTTAATCCACCTTCAAATTTTTGAGCGTAAAAAGTGGCTAATCCAACAATTATATTATCACTTTTCTTAGGCTGTAATCCTTTATCTCCGGGATTCTTTAAAGATAAAGAAAGCGGAGGCCAATTTGTATTATTAGCTTTAAGGTTTTTGTTTGTAATTAGAGAAGAAACAATAGTAAAAACGAAAATTCCAATAAATCGTTTCATAATTAATTCATTTTAAAGTGTGATTAGATTATGAAAAAGCCTCTTAAAAAAGTACAGAAAGAGGATTTTAAAAAGTCAAAACAAATTAACAATAACAATGCCAGAAATATTCAAAAAAAATAACTGAATTAATTCCTCAAAATTTGAGATTGGCAAATGTAACTTAATCAGGCTTAAATACAAGTCTATAATAATTTTGCAAAATTCATTCATTATCATTAATCCTAAATATGTGGGTTAAAAAAAAACTAATTTAATCTATAAAGTAAAATATTATAAGATTTATTGAATACTCTAAATCTTTATTTATCATTGAACTTAGTTACTTAAATATAAATGGACTTATTTAAAAGCTTTCAATTAAGTTTTAATAAACTTTCAGCTAATAAAAGTAAATTTATTTTAGCTGTAAGCGGAGGAATTGATAGTACTGTTCTAACAGATCTTTTTTTTAGAACAGGTTTTCATTTTGTTTTAGCACATTGCAATTTTAAATTACGCGATGAAGAAAGTGAACGCGATGAATTATTTGTAAAAGGACTTTCAAAAAAATATAACAAAGAAATTTTTGTAAAAAAATTAGAAACGGAAAACTACTCGCTACAAAATAAAATATCTATACAAGAAGCAGCAAGAAAATTAAGGTATGATTGGTTTCATGAAATTATCAATAACCAATCTTTTAATGGTCAACAGTATTTGGCAACTGCTCACAACGCAGATGATAATATTGAAACAGCATTAATGTTTTTTTTGCGCGGCTCGGGCATTCATGGTTTAACAGGAATAAGTAAGGTTGATAATGAGCGGAAAATTATTCGGCCATTATTGTTTGCAACGCGGCAGGATATTTCAGTTTATGCAAAAGAAAATAATCTTGACTGGGTTGAAGATTCATCTAACGCAACTGATAAATACACACGCAATTTTTTACGCAATAAATTAATTCCATCAATTAAAGATTTTTTTCCGGAAGTAAAAAGCAACATTGCTGATAATATTAATCGCTTTAAAGAAGTTGAACAACTTTATAATTATTCCATTCAGCAATACAAAAAAAAGTTAATTGAATATAGAGACAATGAAATTTATATCCCGGTTTTAAAATTGAAAAATGTAAAACCCTTAGATACTATTATATGGGAAATAATTAAAGAATATAATTTTTATCCAAATCAAATTAATGAAATAAAGAAATTATTTAATGGTGATAACAGCAGCTATATTCAATCATCATCACATCGTATAATTAAAAATCGTAACTGGTTAATTATTGCATTAAATAAAACAGCAAAAACATCGCATATCTTAGTTGAAGAGAAAGATAAAGAAGCGCAATTTGAACAAGGAATATTGCAAATAGAAAAACTTCAAACGGCAAATCTTAAACTACACATTGAACGTTTTATAGCTCAGCTTGATGTAAGTAAAATTGAGTTTCCATTGTTATTGCGCAAATGGAAACAAGGTGATTATTTTTATCCGCTTGGAATGCAAAAGAAAAAAAAATTAAGTCGCTTTTTTATTGATCAAAAATTATCAGCAATAGCGAAAGAAAAAGCCTGGGTACTGGAAAGCAATAAAAAAATTATGTGGATTATAAATTATAGAATTGATGATCGTTTTAAAATATCTGCATCCACAAAAGAAGTTTTAAAAATAACAGTAAGCAATTACGTCTGAATTTGAAATTTACAACTTCAAATTTTAATTGTAAAAAAGTTAAGTGCTATAAATAAATAGTTCTAAAAGAAAATCCATTTATTTTTGCGCGCTTTAATAAAATTATTTCCTGTGAGTTTTAAACCAATTTCATTTCCCGTTTTTATTCAAAAAATCTTATCTTATTTATGAGTAATCAAAAACGAATTGCTATTATAGGCTTGGGATATGTGGGTTTGCCGTTGGCAGTTGAATTTGCAAAGAAATTTGCTGTTACTGGTTTTGATATTAATCAGAAAAGAATAAATGAATTAAAGAAAGGAAATGATTTTACGCTTGAAATAGAAAAGCCTGATATGCTTTCCGTTTTAAAAGAAAATAATAATGCTGATAACGGGTTATTTGTTACAGATAAGATAGATGACATTGCTTCAGTTAATTTTTACATTGTAACTGTTCCCACACCTGTTGATAAACATAGAAGACCTGATTTAACGCCGCTTTATAAAGCAAGTGAAACTGTTGGTAAGGTTTTGAAAAAGGACGACATTGTTATATATGAATCTACAGTTTATCCTGGCGTAACAGAAGATGAATGCGTGCCGGTTCTTGAAAAATTTTCAGGTCTAAAATTTAATAAAGATTTCTATGCAGGATATTCTCCTGAAAGAATTAATCCCGGCGATAAAGAGCATGCAGTTTCAAAAATTAAAAAGATCACTTCGGGATCAACAACAGAAGCGGCAAAAATAATTGATGAGCTTTATGCTACAATAATTACCGCAGGAACGTATTCTGCTTCATCTATTAAAGTTGCTGAAGCTGCTAAAGTAATTGAAAATGCGCAGCGCGATATTAATATCGCCTTCGTAAACGAACTGGCTAAAATTTTTAATAAATTAGATATTGATACGCATGATGTGCTGGAAGCAGCAGCTACCAAATGGAATTTTTTGTCATTTAAACCCGGACTTGTTGGCGGTCATTGTATTGGTGTAGATCCTTATTATCTCGCACAAAAAGCACAGGAAGTAGGTTATCATCCCGAAATAATATTGGCAGGAAGAAGATTGAATGATGGTATGGGTGCTTATGTAGCGGATGAAGTAGTAAAACTTATGTTGCGAAAAAGCATCCAGGTAATGAATAGTAAGGTATTGGTTTTAGGTTTTACATTTAAAGAGAATTGCCCTGATGTAAGAAACACAAAAGTGATTGATATAGTAAAACGACTGGAAGAATATAATGCAAGTGTGACTATATATGACCCGTTCGCTGATGCCACTGAAGTAAAACACGAGTATAACGTGGAATGCAACAATGGAAATATAAAAGAAGAAAAATTTGATGCTGTTATTTTAGCTGTTGCACACAAACAGTTTCTCGATATTGATATAAGACAGTTTAGCAAACCCCTTGTTGTAGTGTATGATGTAAAAGCGATTTTAGATAAAAATTTTATTGATAGCAGATTATAAATTCAAGATGTACAACACAATTTATCATGGAAATATCAATCTTTCAAACCATGCTTTCCTTATTACTGGAGGTGCAGGATTTATAGGTTCTAATTTGGTTGAATACCTATTGAAGTATGGTGCAGGAAAAGTTAGAGTGTTGGACAATTTTAGTACCGGTTCAAGAGAAAATATTGCAGCTTTTAATAGTAATCCTGCATTTGAATTAATTGAAGGAGATATTAGAGAGTTTTATACTTGTGAAGAAGCAATGCAAGGAATAGATTTTATTTTGCACCAGGCTGCATTGGGTTCTGTACCAAGATCAATAAACGATCCCATTACCACAAATGATGTAAACATAAGTGGCTTTTTAAACATGCTTGTGGCTGCAAGAAATGCAAGAGTAAAGCGAATGGTTTACGCAGCCAGTTCCAGCACGTATGGCGATAGCGCTCAGATGCCTAAAGTTGAAGAACATATTGGCAACCCATTATCACCATATGCTGTTACAAAATATGTGAACGAATTATATGCTGATGTTTTTTCTAAAATTTATAATTTTAATACAATTGGCTTGAGGTATTTTAACGTATTCGGACCAAAACAAAATCCAAAAGGCCCTTATGCTGCTGTAATCCCAATATTTATAGAATCTGCTTTAAAAAATATCTCTCCTTTTATAAACGGTAATGGTGAAACTACCCGGGATTTTACATTTGTTGAAAACGCGGTACAGGCAAATATTAAGGCAATGTTTGCTGATGATATTAATAAAAGCGAGGTGATCAATATTGCATTTGGTGAACGTACAAGTTTAAATTCTTTATGGAATCAAATATGTGCTATTATACATTCTGATTTACAGCCTGAATATCGTGATGAAAGATTAGGCGATGTTAAACATAGTTTGGCAAACATTGAAAAAGCAAAAACCTTAATAAATTATCAGCCTGAATTTTCCGTTTCAAAAGGATTAAACATAACTTTAGAGTGGTATAAAATTAAAAAATTGCATTAATGTTTTTTTGAAAATACTTCATCTAAGATATTTTTATTAGCAACATTTTTAAAGTCTCTATATTTGCGAAAATTTTTTTGTGAGCCATTCCTTGCCTAAAAACCTTATAAAAATTTCTTTTCTTTTTTTTATTTTTGATTCTATTTCATCTTGTACACCCATTAAAAACATTGCTTATTTTGAAGATTTAACTGATACTTCAAAAATTTATTCTCAGGAAATTACGGCAACTTATAAAGTTGTATTGCAGCCTGATGATTTAATTGGAATAAACGTAAGTAGCAATAACCCTGAAGCTACGGCTATATTTAATGGCGGAGGAAGTGTAACGCAAATACCGCAAACATCGCTACCAGTAACAGGTTCAAATTCAAATGTAACTAACCAAACTTCAAGTACATATTTAATAGATAAGCAAGGAACAATAGATTTTCCTGTTTTGGGGAATTTAATTGCATCTGATTTAACTGTTGCACAGTTAAAAGACAGTCTAAAAATGAAGTTGAACAAATATTTACAAGATCCGATTGTGAATGTTCGATTACTTAATTATAAAATTACGGTTTTGGGAGAAGTAACACGGCCTGCAACATACACAATTCCCAGCGAACGAATAACAATAGTGGATGCCATAGGTATGGCTGGAGATTTAACTATCTATGGTAAAAGAGAAAACGTTTTATTAGTACGTGAAGAAAACGGTCAGCGAAAGTTTATACGTTTAAATTTAAATTCTTCAGATTTATTTAAGTCACCTTACTATTACCTTAAACAAAACGATATTATTTATATTGAACCTAATAAAGCTAAAGTGGATACGTTAAATGCTAACACATTTAGAACTATTACTGTAATTGCTTCCGTATTGAGTGTTTTAATCTTAGCATTTTACAGGCTAAAATAAATAATAGTAAATTTTATAATTAATATGCCAGATAATAATCATCAGGATTTAATGGTGCTTGAAGTAAATGAACAAAGTTTTAAACTTAAAGAATTTTTAGCAAAATATTTAAGATTTTGGCCTTGGATACTTTTTTCTATTATTGGTTGTTTTTTAATCGCTTTTTTGTATTTAAGATATACAACACCTTCTTATAAAATAACTTCAAGAATTTTAATAAAAGATGATAAAAGCGCGGATGTTTCTTCACAGGATATTTTAAGCGATATTGATATATTCAATACAAAAAATAATGTAAACAATGAGATGCAGGTTTTAAAAACCCGATATCTGATTAATAAAGTAGTAAATGAACTGAATTTAAATGTTCGATATTTTATTGTTGGAAAATTTAAATCTACAGAAGTATATAGTAATTGGCCTTTTAAAATAAAAATACTTTCTTTAAAAGATAGCAGTTCTTCCCAACGGTTTGAATTCAAATTTCCCGGGAATGGATCTGAGTTTGCTCTTAAAGGTGATAGTATTAATGCAACTTTTCACTATTACGATACCATTAAAACATCAAACATAAGTTTTGTTGTACAACATCTTTTTAATAAAAAAGGTGATTATTCTGTTGCTATAACTACACCTGAAACAGCAACTAATCTGTATTATAATAATCTTCTAACTGAAATTCCGGATAAGCAGGCAAACGTAATATTATTAACGATTTCAGAAACTGTACCTGCAAAAGGAGAAGATTTTCTAAACAAATTATATGAAGTATATACACGAATAAATCAAGAAGATAAAAATACTATAGCAGATAGTACAATCAATTTTATTAATAACCGCCTGGAAATTGTATCTAATGAATTATCAGGTGTTGAAAAAAATATAGAGCAATTTAAATCTGCAAATGGTTTGTATACTGATTTGCAGGAACAAGGCACATTGGTTTTAAATAATGTTAATGATTTACAGAAACAACTGGTGCAACAGCAGGTACAAATAAGTGTGCTGGAAACAATAGAAAACAGTATTAAAAACAGCCCAGGAAGGGTTGTTCCTAATGCAGCAGACATACAAGATCCAACCTATATTTCTACAGTTGAAAAATACAATAGTTTGGTATTAGAAAGAGACAGGCAGTTACAAACTTCTAAATCAGATAATCCTTTAATTCAAAACCTGAATCAACAATTAGAAATTGTAAAGGGAGATCTTTTAGCAAGCCTCAACAATATTAAACAGGGAATGATTGTTGCCCAAAATGAACTGGAAAAAAATAATACGCAACTATCAGGAAAAATAAAAAATGCACCAGGTAAAGAGCGTGTTTATTTAGATATTTCGCGTGAGCAAAATGTAAAACAACAATTATATTTATATCTTTTACAAAAAAGAGAAGAAACTGCTATTTCAAAATCTGGCACTTTAGCTAATTCAAGATTAATTGAACCTGCAAAAAGTAATCAAAGCCCATTTAGCCCAAACAATCCTTTGATTTATATTATTGCTTTAGCTGCCGGTATTATAATTCCTGCATCAGCCATTTATTTAGTTGAAGCATTAAATAATAAAATTAATACAAAAAAAGATATTACTTCAATTACACAAGTGCCTATTATTGGCGAAGTTGGTCATAATACATCTAACGATTCAGTTGTAATTAAACAAGATTCACGCACTTCTATAGCTGAACAGCTTAGAGCTATAAGAACCAATTTACAATTTATATTAAAAGGTAAAGAGCATCAAACAATTTTAATTACATCAAGCATGAGTGGAGAGGGCAAATCCTTTATGTCTCTAAACCTTGCAAATTCATTGGCTATTTCAGGAAAAAAAGTAGTATTAATTGAGATGGATTTAAGAAAGCCCAAAATCTCAAAGCTTTTAAATCTTAATCAAAATGAAATGGGTTTTACAAACTACATGATCTCAAATATAAAAGAAGAAGAGATTCTGAAAGCTACAAATATTCATCCTGATTTATTTGTAATAAGTTCAGGAACACTTCCACCAAATCCGGCAGAACTGTTGTTACAAGACAAGGTTGAAAAATTATTTAGTTATCTTAAGAATATTTTCGATTTTATAATTGTAGATACACCGCCGGTGGGCTTAGTAACAGATGCAATTTTAGCAAGTAAATATGCAGACGCAGCTATTTATTTAGTTCGTCAAAACTATACGTTAAAACAACAAATAAATATAATTAACGACTTAGCCAATCATTATAAATTACCTAATATTTCTATTTTGGTAAATGATGTTAAAGCAAGAGCCGGGTATGGATACGGTTACGGTTATGGCTATGGATATGGTTATGGCTATTCAAGTTATGGTCAGGAAGGATATTTTGATAATGCAAAAAAGAAATCTTTTTTTAAGCGGTTGCTTTCAAGAAAATAATTCCAATTACAAAGTTTTCGCAATTTATAAGCAAGTCAATTTGAATTTACTATAAGGTTACTACTAACAATTTTGACAACCCTGTACAGCGTTTTTGTAATTAATTAATTTGAACGCATTCTATTATTTATTAGCTAAAAATACTAAAGGAAAGAACGCATTTTTCATGAAGAAAATTATCATATTTAAAAACAGGATACAAAAATCAGGATATATAAAAAATACGATGTTTCTCGTTACAGGTTCTGCGATTGCCCAAGTATTACCATTATTATTCAGCCCAATTTTAGCACGCTTATATCAACCGGAAGATTTTGGCATATTAGCCACTTTTCTTTCTTTTATAGCAATATTGGGAACAATATCTACTTTCAAACTTGAATTAGCTATTCTCGTTCCTAAGGATGAAGAAGAAGGTTTAATGCTAACTAGAATATGCATGTTACTCGTATTATTTTTTATTATTTTTATTACGCTTGGATTATTATTATTTGGTAATTTATTAATCCAAACTTTACACCTCGGTCAACTTAATTATTACTATCTTTTTTTATTATTCATTCCGGTTTCAAGCTTTTTTTTCGGTTATAATACTGTTTTAATGAATTTAAATAACCGCATGCTGCAATATAAAACAATGGGTATTTCACAGGCTACCAAATCTTCTACTGCAGTTGCAATGCAGTTAATTTTTGGTTTCTTAAATTTTAAACAATGGGGGTTAATTTTTGGACAGTTTATTTCTTATTTCACCGGTAACCGTGTATTATCTGTAAAAACAAAGTTTAGATTGCCAAGTATTTTTAAAATAAAAAAACAAGAGTTGGTTTATTACATTAAAAAATATAAGCATTTTTTTCTTTATGCATTTCCTTCATCAATAATAAATGTTTTTTATTTAAATCTTACTAACGTTTTTATGTCAATTTCCTTTTCTGCCAAACAAGTTGGTTTATACTCAATGACGAATAAAATTTTAGGATCGCCATCTTTCATAATAAGCCAAAGTGTTGGAAGCGTTTATTATCAAAGAGCATGTAGAGAAATTGATGATAAGGGAACTTGTTCAAGGTCTTTCATTCATACATTTTTAATATTAGTTTCTATTTCGTTAGTAGTATTTACAACTGCATTTTTTTCCGTTCAATGGGTTATTCCTTTTGTTTTAGGAAAAGAATGGGTTAAATCAGTCGCTATTGCGCATTATGTAATTCCTCTTTTTGCAACCAACTTTATATCTTCACCATTGGCATTAACTTTACAAGCCGCCAATAGACAAAAAATTGGATTAATAATAAACTCTTTCAGACTATTAAATGTTGTAGTGAGCTATCTTCTCCTGGCAAAGTATTTTGATTTTGATACTACTGTGCTTATTTTTAGTTTAACTGCTTCTGCACTTTCAGGTATATTAATACTTTATTGTTTTTGGGTTTCAAAACAAAAAAGATTATGAACATTATATTAATGGGTGGTTCCGGAAGTTCAGGAAGTACTTTGTTGCGGTATTTATTAAATCAGCATGCAGATGTATATTCCGGGCACGAACTTAATTTTTTTAATAAAGAAACTTTATTTCAAAAATGGAATAAAGACAAATTAAAAATTCTACCTTATTTTCCATATTACACTACTTCAGGGTTTCAAATACACAGACGAAACAGCCTTCATGTTCAAGATTATGGCTGGGATAAAAATGAAATAAAAGATTTATTAAAAAGACATACAACAATTAATTCTTTTTCAAATGAATTTTTTTCAAGAGTTATAAAAAAAACGGGCAAAAGTATTATTATAGAAAAAACACCTACAAATTGCTATTCTTTTTTTGATTTTTTGCAGGCATTTCCAGATGGCAAAGTAATTCATGTTGTCAGAAATCCTTATGATGCAGTAGCTTCTCTTTATAAAAGAGGGCGATCTTTTTTTGAAGCTGCCTCAATTTGGATTTATGGTAATGCCTCAGCTTTAAGAGTGAAAGACGATCCAAGATATTTAATGGTTAAGTATGAAGATTTAATAAATGATCAAGAGAAAACTTTTAAATTAATTTTTAATTTTATAGGTGTAGATCCAAACAAAACCGATGAAAAAAATATTGCGGGAACCCGGGTAAAAGCCCACGCTTCATGGAATCTTAATCCAGAATCAGGCGTATCAAAAAAAATTGTAAGCGGGTTTAAAAAACTTACTGATGAAGAAAAAGAAAAAGTATTAACAACATCATCAATTATTCATGTTTCAGATAAACATGTAAGCAAAAAACATATTCAGTTTACTTCATGCAAACAAATTTGTAAAGCACTTGATTATGAATATAAACCATACGTAAATATTGAATATAAAAACAAGCTTAAATTAATAATATTTCGGGATAAACTTATGCGAACGATTAAAAATTATCATACTTCAATAAAATTCTATCCTGTACAAATAAATGATGAATAAAACAGACATTACAATCGTTGCTGGAGCGCGCCCTAATTTTGTAAAAATTGCACCCATTATAAAGGCAATAAAGCTATTTAATAAAACAAGTGAAAATAAAATTAGCTACAGGCTTATACATACAGGACAGCACTTTGATAAAAAAATGTCCGGAGATTTTTTTACAGAATTAGGCATTCAGCAACCTGATATTAATTTGGAAGCCGGTGGTGGCACACAGGCTGAGCAGACAGCTGCGATTATGATAAGATTTGAAAAAGAATTACTGCAAAATCCTTCTGAAATAGTTTTAGTAGCTGGCGACGTTACCTCTACTATGGCTTGCGCTATAACCGCTCAAAAGCTTCGTATTAAGGTTGCACACGTAGAAGGAGGCATTCGATCAGGTGATTGGACAATGCCGGAAGAAATAAACCGCATGGTTACAGATAGCATAACAAATATTTTTTTCACTACCTCAGAATTTGCTAACGGGAATTTAAGAAAAGCGGGCGTTGATGAAAGCCGTATTTTTTTTGTAGGTAATACTATGATTGATACTTTACTTGAGCAGATGTCAAATTTACGGCAGCCTTTTTTTTGGAAAGAATATGATTTGAAAGTCAAAGAATATATTGTTGTTACGCTACACAGACCGTCTAACGTTGATGATAAAGATCAGCTTAAGGCACTGATAGATGTTCTTGAAAGTTTTACAGAGTTACCAATAATTTTTCCTGTTCATCCGCGAACACGAAAAAATATGGAGCGCTTTGAAATTATAACAGAGGTTGTTAAGCTTGCAGAACCTATGAGTTATCTTGAATTTAATTATCTAATTAAAAATGCTAAAGGTGTTATTACAGATTCTGGAGGAATAACAGAAGAAGCAACAGTAATGGGTATTCCCTGTATGACTTTGCGTGATACAACCGAACGACCCGAAACTTGCACTGTCGGTACAAATGAATTGTTAGGAACTAATCCGGAATCACTTAAACAGGCAATAAATAAACTACTTACTAATCAATGGAAAGGCGGAAGCATACCAAAGTTTTGGGATGGTAAAACATCGCATCGGATTGTAAAAGCATTAGCTGTTTTTTTAAAGAAATAATATGGGAAACACCAATATCAAAGTTCTTATCATTGCTTACACTTTTCCGCCAATAAATACACCTTCAGCTCAACGGCCATATTTTATGGCAAAGTTTCTTAAAAATTTTTCGATCGAACCTCTTATTTTAACTGCTGGAAATGCTTATAGTCCTTATGGTACAGATGATAGTTTTGATTTAAAAAATTTGAGAATCATATATACTTCATCAGCAAAGCAAGATGCAGAAAAAAAATATTCAAAAAAAAATTCTCTAATTAAAAAAATTAAAAGCCTCCATTTTTTAGGAAGTTTTACAAATGCAGTAAAAAAATATTTTTTAATACCTGATAAAGGAATTATTTGGTATAAAACTGCCGTAAAACAAGGAAGTAAAATTTTGAAAAATGAAAATGATATAAGCATTATTTATTCATCTTCTCCATCAGTTACAAATCATTTGATTGCAGTTAAGCTTGCAAAAAAGTTTAAAAAAAAACTTATAGTTGATATAAGAGATTTTTATTACGCCAATCATAAAGAGCTAAAAAATGATGCAAGAAAATTCATTGATAAACAAATTGAATTTAATATTTTAAAAGCAGCTGATCATGTAACCTTTGTATCAAAATCAATGATAAACATATACAATAATAAATATCCTTTTATTGCTTCTAAATCTTCGCTTATTTATAATGGTTTTAATGCAGATGAATTTGCAGATATAAGTTTTCAGGCTTATCAAAATAACCAGTTCACCATTTTTTATGCAGGTTCTTTTTATCAGGGCAAAAGAGATCCTTGGCCGCTAATTTTAGCATTAGAATCCTTAGTTACAAATAACCTTATTAATATAGATAAAATACTT
>CAXSDU010000021.1:0-35352 GCA_964236165.1 uncultured Parafilimonas sp.
GCAATGCATCTGCCATTGGTATATCACCCATTTCCAAACTCATTTTGCTGAATAAATACGCTTTAAAAAAATAAGCCAGTGCATTGTAAACATTACCGGCAGGCAAACCAACAGAAGTTGCTTCTTCATCCATCTTGACTACATTTTCCAGTGTTCCATAAAAATCATCACCCGAGCCAAAATCGTAACGGTTATTACCGTAATAATCATAGTCGCAGCAATAATACTGGTCCCATCTTTCCTTCATTGTGTAAGGCGCTTC
The DNA here is from genome assembly GCA_964236165.1 of uncultured Parafilimonas sp. Lineage (GTDB taxonomy): Bacteria > Bacteroidota > Bacteroidia > Chitinophagales > Chitinophagaceae > Parafilimonas. Next base: position 263 of record CAXSDU010000021.1, read on the forward strand.
ATAAATGCTGTTTTCAATTCCATTGAGCAATAATGATGAAGGCACTTTTACCGGCTTGTTTTCATTTATTGATAAACTATCAAAATTCTTTTTACAGCTTGCCGAGAGGATAGAAACAACAAGGCAATACATGAATATTCTGAATATGCTTTTCATAACGATTAATATTTTAGTTTAGAATACAATGTTTATGTTTATGCCATACCTGCGCGTGGTAGGCGTTTGCAATACTGTAGAGGTTGTTGCATAATTATATTGATCGAGATCAACATCTTTAAAGCGCGGATCTTTATAGAAGTAAATAAGATTGCGCGCAACAAGCGTTATATCCAATTTGCTGATGAAACCATTTTTTAAAACTGACGCAGGTAAGCTATAACCCAATGTTATTTCGCGCAACGAGGCAAATGTTTTGCTCATTAAATTAGCTTCATCTGTATTGTAATAATCACTTACATATTGTTGTACTAATGTTGGAGATGTGTTTGATGCAAACTTCAGATCACCATAATTTAAAATAGCGCCTGTTTGTGCATCATAATTAATAGGTGTTTTATTAGACACAACAACACCGGTACCAACGTATGAACCATGCCATGATGTGTCTCCTGCATGTGCATTATCATCTGCTCTTGACACACCAAAACCACCTTCTACAGTTTCAATATTTCTGCCGCCGCGCATTGTTTTTAAATGCATGTAATCTGTTGTTACGCCACCAACACTTCCGTCAAATTGAAAACCCAGTGTAAAATTTTTGTAGCTTACTTTATTATAAATGCTCCATTGAAAATCTGCATTAAGATTACCAAGGAATTGAACTACAGGATTAACTAATGGATAACCTTTATCATCAAACACAACTTGACCATCAGTAGTTTTTACGAAAGCTGTTCCGTAAAATTTATCTGTCCTGTCACCAACTTCTGCTGTAGGATCATTTGAAGTTTTATAAGTTGTTTGACCCGGAGGTAATTCATCATACACATCTTTAAACGTGCTCCAGTTTACAAGCACATCCCATTTTACATCTCTTGTTTTAACCGGAGTACCAGTTAACGAAATTTCATAACCTGTTTTTTTTGTTTTTAAAGCATTGATATAATAATATTGAAAACCTGATGCAGTAGAAATTGGATTTTGTAATATTTGCGGACCATCAATATATTGAAATGCAGTAGCACTTAAACCAAGCCTGTTTCTAAAAAAGTTAACATCAATACCTTCTTCATAATTTATACGGTTAAAAGTCTTGATGTTAGGATCATATAAATTGGTTGTATTATAAGCTGCTGTTTGACTATTGTATGGTTTACTTGTAGAATAAACAGAAGAAAGCGAATAATCAGGACCGCCATAAGGAGATTCATAATTGTTTCCATAACCTAAGGGATAGTCAAACAGCGAGGTGCCTGACGGGCTTTCTCCAAATGCAGTTACAGTATTAAAGGGCGCAACACCTACTGTTGCTGATGTTGCATCACCATGTACAGTTGCATAAGAACCTCTTAGTTTTAAAAATGAAATTAGCTGCGGCAGTTTAAGGTAATCTGAAAGCGGTGCAGCAACAGAAAAACTTGGATAGAAATAAGAATCATGTGCCGGTGGCAATGCAGAAGATTTATCTACTCTTCCCGTTGCAGATAATGTAACATATTTTCCAATGGTTGCATCCAGCGAATAATAAGCACTGAATACACGCATAGAAGAATTAAAGCTGCTGGATTGAATGGGGTTTAGTGAATTGCTGAATGTATACAATTCCGGTATGGTTAAATAATCAGTTGAAGTCCATTCAGAATTATAATTAAAGATGCGTGCACTTCCTCCAACCAATCCTGAAAGGTTTACAAAACGCGCAACTTCATAATTATAGTTTAACTGAACGTCTGAATTGCTTTCAAAAAGATCACGCCTGTCTTCTCTATAATCACCCATGTTACTTTCACGACCGTAAGGATGCGCGGAATAAGGTAATTCTTCTGTACGCAATAAATTATATGTTGTTATTTGTGTGCGTGGCGTTATGTTTAAATGCTCATCAATTTTATAGTTTGCAGATACATATCCATTGATATCTGTTTTATAATGACCCCGCAGCCAATCATCCACAACAAACCATGGATTATGATAACGCTGATATTCTGCAAATATGGATTGTGTACCTACTTTACCGGGTTGCCAGATGCCTTTGATTAATGGAGAATTTACATCCCAGTCTGCGCCCGTCCAAACAGCTACATTATAAATAAGACTGTTCGGTCCATAATCAACATCAGGAAAGTTAGGTGTGTACTGCCTGTTGAAATTTATGTTTGCATCAATTTTTAAACGATTATTAATTTTATATGACCCATACAGGTTAAAATTTGTAATGTTTAATTCTGTATTTGGAATTATACTTTCCTGGTAAGATTGCGAAAGAGAGAAGCGAAGATTGTAGTTATCGCCTGTTGCACTTAAGGCAATATTATCTGTAGTTTGAAAACCTGGTCTTAAAAAATCCTGAAGATTGTTTGCACCACGTGCTATATAAGGTGTTGGCTGAATATGCCCGGTATAAACGTAACCACCCGGATAAGTTGTAGTAAAAGTTTGATTGGGATCATATGTTCCATCCCATTGCGGAATTGGCTGACCATCAAATTTTGGTCCCCAGATATCATAATCATTATCGTTTAATCCACCGCCTTTACCATCACCAAAAGCATATAATTCATTTTCTCCAGGACCATACTCATTTTGTAATCTCGGAAATACAAGAAACCCCTTATCAACAGAATTAGTTGAATTTAATTCAATGCTGAAGCCTTTATTCTTTAATCCTTTTTTTGTAGTGATAAGAATAGCGCCATATTGTGCACGGCTGCCATATAATGCAGCAGCAGTTGGCCCTTTCAAAACAGTAAATGTTTCAATGTCATCAGGACTAATATTCCATGTATCAGAACTAATAGGAACACCATCAACAACGTATAAAGTAATTTCATTGCCGCGTAATAAAACAGTTGGTTTGCGTAACAACTCTGCTGAAGGTCCAACAGAAAGACCTGCAATTTTTCCCTGCAATCCTGTAACCGGATTTGCATCTCTTGCTTTCACCAGGTCTTCGCCTTGCACTTGCTGAACAGCATAACCAACACGCTTTACGTCTTTTTTTACACCGAGCGCCGTTACCACAACATCGTTTAACTGTTGTGTTGAAGGAGCCAGAATAACGTTTACAAAATCATCTTCTGTTACATTTATTGTATTATTACTATAACCAACAAAACTCACAGAAAGTGTTTTACCTTTTTCTGTATTGATCAGAAAATTGCCTTCATTATCGGAAAGCGTTTTCTGCGTGCTCGAAGAAATAGTTGCATTTGCTACAGGTTGTTGAGTAACAGAATCAATAATTTTCCCATGCAATTGAAAGGTTTGAGCATTTAGTTGGGAAAAGAAAAAAGAGAAACAAAAACAAAAAAATAAATTACGAATGTGTAGTGCTTGCTTCATAGAATCAGTTTAAATGAAGCCGCAAAACTATCATTACATTATGCTGATATACTTCAAATAATCATTAACAAATGATGAAGTAATTATGAAGTTTATTGAGGTAATAAAAGCTTAATATAAAATGACAGATTAATTAATAATTTTTATGTAAGCATTATAAAAATGCCTAAACTATAGTATAAAAGACCAATGCTTAAAGAGCCTGATAAAATTCAAAAATAGACTTACTGATACCAGTAGAGGAGGCATTTATCTCAAAAGACACTGACAATTTTGAACTCATCGAAAAAAATTATTTTTTAAAAGGTTGATTATGCTTTGCTTAATATCATTTTGCAATTTAATGTAACAGACAATCCATGATCTTAAATAAGTTGTACTATTGATCATTAAAAAAACCTAAACATTTATTTCTGGTTATAGAATTCTGGAAACAAATTAAACGGACAAAAAATTGCATCATTCTTTGCAGAAAAAAGTTATTCATTGACTGAAGGTTTATTTTGACACTTTGATATAAATTGTTGCAAATCTCAATTAGTAATTGTTTTCAAAAACATCAGCGGTATTTACACAAGCAATAAGTAAATTGGAAGGTTGTTGGCACACACATCCATTAGGTCAAACATTGATTGAACATTTGGTTGCGGTTTGGTACAGCGGGAAGGTGATGCCTTGAAGAAATACATCCCGGCGATATTGTTTGGATTGAACCAAATGAGAACATTGGCATGGCGCCACACCCGCAACTGCTATGATGTATATTGCTATACAGGAACAGTTAAATATAAAAGTAATTAACTGGATAGAAAAAGTTATAATGAAGAATACAGCATAATAAAAATTATTGAATCAGGTCTTCAAAACAAAACACATATATATTGTCATTTTATTATGATGTACAAAAATTATATTATCTGATTTTTATTTTAGTTGCATTCCATTTTAAAATGGTTATTACAATTGGCAACAGTGAAATGCTTATAAGCGAATAACTCAATCTTTTAATAACTCGTCCATAATAAGGGTCAATTAATATTCCCAGTTGCGTTAATAATAATGCTATAACAAAAAGAAATTTTGCCCATGCAGGCACTTTTTTAGAAAGCAGTAAAGCAATGCCTAAAAAAATTTGTCCTATAAGCGTTAAGTCAGCATATTTTAATAAGAAAAAAAGTTTAGCGTTGTTATAAAACAAAGAATTTACAATAGTATTGTTTTGAATTTTGTCTAAGGTTTGATAGGCTATTTCTTTGGGTAATTTAAAGATTTCAATAAAGCATAAATCAATTGTAAATTGTCCAAACAAAGGGAAAATTGATAAGATTATAAAAAGCGTACTTAACAGAATATAATTATAAGACTGCGTATTTTTGAAGTAACTGCAAAGCCCAATAAATGCCGGCACTAATAAAACTAAACTTGTAAGTAGAATTATATGCGTAATAATCCATTCGTTTGGATACCTATTTAATAAATCATAAAATTCAGTTGCTTTTTGCTTAGAAATAAAAAGATATATCTGCCCAAGAGAATATAATGGATAAGAAAGCAAAATACTTATTGCCCAAAAAACATATTTAAGTTTTACTATCATTCTTATATTTTTTTTAGCAAGAAAAGAATTATTTATCACACAAAATTTGTATAACAATGGTAATGAAAGTAAGATTAAAGCTATTAGCATTAATTAGTTTATAAATTTGCATTGCTACAAATCCGAGCTATCGTTTCGATTTTTATATCGGGAAGGAAAGTCCGGACAGCGCAGGGCAACCTATCCTGCTTATGCAGGACTTCCGTTTGCGCGGAAAGAGAAAGTGCCACAGAAAATAACATCCGCTTTGCGGAAAAGGTGAAAATGTGAGGTAAGAGCTCACAGCATTTTTGCAGTAATGCAAATTGCGGGTAAACCTTAGGTGCTGCAATGCCACGTATGGAAGCGTTTGAGAGCTGCCCGTTCAAGCTTCCGGGTAGGCAGCATAGATAAATGATAGCATAGAACAGAATCCGGCTTACGGGGTTTGTAGCTCTTTTAAAGTCAAAATTTTAAAGTAATAACTCAAAATTTTATTGATTACTTACTTTTTAATTTTGGCTTTTAATTTTAGAATTATAATTATGAAAAAATTTAAATCCATTTTTCCATACAATCAAAAAATAGTTGCAGAATATTCTTTAATGGATGAAGCTGCAATTGATGCTACACTTAATTTATCTGAAAAAGTTTTTCCTGTTTGGCGTGATAAAACTTTTATGCAGCGTGCAGATATATTAATAAAACTTGCGCAAATTCTAAAACAAAAAAAAGTTACACTTGCTGCGCTTATAACAAACGAAATGGGTAAGCTTGCCAAAGAAGCTGTTGCAGAAATAGAAAAGTGTGCTTTGGGTTGCGAATATTTTGCAGAACATGCAGAAGCATTTTTAAAAGATGAAATTTATAAAACAAACTATAAAAAAAGTCTTGCCACATTTCAACCGGTTGGTGCAGTGCTTGCTATTATGCCGTGGAATTTTCCTTTCTGGCAAGTGTTTCGTTTTGCTGCGCCAGCTTTAATGGCGGCAATGTTGCTATATTAAAACATGCACCAAATGTTTGTGGCTGCGCTTTGGCTATGCAAGATTTGTTTGAAGAAGCTGGCGCGGAGAAAGGTATTTTTCAAACTGTAATTGCAGACATAGATATAATGGAGAAAATCTTACAACATGATATTGTGCAAGGTGTTTCATTAACGGGTAGCGAAAGAGCCGGAAGCAGCGTTGCAGCTATTGCATCAAAACACATAAAAAAATCTGTATTGGAATTAGGCGGCTCTGATGCATTTATTGTTTTAAATGATGCCGATATAAAAAATGCAGCAAAAATTGCTGTTGCTTCAAGAATGCAAAACGCAGGACAAAGCTGTATTGCTGCAAAAAGGTTCTTAATTGTTGAAAATATACATGATGATTTTGTTGTTGCAGTAAAAGAAGAGATTAAGAAATTAAAACCAGGTAACCCATTTGAAAAAGAAACAACATTTGCACCAATGGCAAGATTAGATTTGGCTGAAAAATTAAAAAAGCAAATGGATGAATGTGTTTCTAAAGGTGCTGAAATTATTTTAGGCGGAAATGCCGATAAATGCAATTTTCAGCCAACACTATTAATGAATGTAAAAGAAAATATGCCTGCTTTTGATGAAGAAACTTTTGGTCCTTTGTTTTGTGTGATTAAAGTAAGAGATGAATCAGAAGCTGTTGAACTTGCAAATAACTCTCAATTTGGTTTGGGCGGAAACATCTGGACAAAAGATATTGATAAAGGAATTGCGTTGGCAAAGAAAATAAATACCGGTTCTGTATTTATAAATTCAATGGTAAAATCTGAACCTGCATTACCATTTGGCGGTATAAAAAAATCAGGCTACGGAAGAGAGTTAAGTAATTATGGAATAAAGGAATTTGTAAATGTGAAAACCATAACTATAAGTGAATAATTATTCATCAAAATCATTCTTCCATTCTTTAGAAATATTTTTTGCTTTCTCAAGCACAGAAGCTTCAAGCTGATTTTTATAATTTTTTATTTTATCAGAAATGTTTTTATCAGCTGTTCCAATTATCTGTGCGGCCATAATACCTGCATTTTTTGCTGCATTCAAAGCAACAGTGGCAACAGGCACGCCTTTCGGCATTTGCAGAATTGATAAAACAGAATCCCATCCATCAATAGAATTAGAAGATTTAATAGGAACGCCAATAACAGGCAATGTTGTAATGCTTGCAACCATCCCCGGTAAGTGCGCTGCGCCGCCGGCACCGGCAATAATAACTTTCAACCCGCGTTCGGCTGCTTTGGTTGCGTAATCAACCATACGTTTTGGTGTGCGGTGTGCAGAAACAATTGTAAGCTCAAAAGAAATTTCAAACTCTTCTAAAATTTCTGCAGCCTGCTTCATAATGTTTAAATCACTATCGCTGCCCATAATAATTCCAACAAAAGGAGTTTGTTTGTTTTCAGTTTTTGCCATTATTAATAATTATTATCCTTATAAAATATAACTGTAAACTAAGAAATTACCTTCAATGTTTTTTTTATCTCTTTTACATTTTCTACTAAATCTCTTTTGTTTCTACTCATAATAGTTACATGCCCCATTTTTCTTCCCGGTTTCGTTTGTATTTTTCCGTATAAATGCACAAACACATTTTTCATTTTTAAAACTTTATCCAATCCATGATATTTTGCTTCGCCGTTGCAACCATCTTCACCAATTATATTTACAATAGATGCAGGCAAAATAGATTCTGTATTTCCTAAAGGATAATTTAAAATGATACGCCACAACATATCATACTGACTGCAATAATTTGCTTCAATTGTATGATGCCCACTATTATGAACTCTCGGCGCCGTTTCATTTACAAATACTTCATCATTTTTATCAATAAACATTTCAACAGCAAATAAACCAGGACTGTTAAAAGCGCTTACCAGTTTTAAAGCAATGTCATTTGCTTTTTGCAAAACAATATCTTGTATATCTGCAGGAGAAACCTGGTAATCCAATAAATTAAAACGTGGATCGAAAACCATTTCTATTGAAGGAAAAACAGCCATTTCTTTTTCGTTATTCATCGCAACAATTACTGCAATTTCTTTTTTAAGATCAACCATTTTTTCTAATACAGAAGGCGCATTAAATCCTTTATCAAAATCTGTTTCATTTTTCAAAATCTGCACACCCTTTCCATCGTAACCGCCTTCACCAATTTTATGTACTGCAGGCAAAAAATTTTTATTGATTTTTAAACCAGTCAAGTTTTGTGTGATAATATAATCCGGCGTTGGAATGTAATTCGACTTATAAAAATCTTTTTGTGTGATTTTATTTTTTATAATTTTAATTGCAGATGGTTTAGGATAAATTTTTATGCCTTCACTTTCTAATTTTTCAAGCGCTTCAATATTTACGGCTTCAATTTCTATTGTTAATGCATCTAAATGTTTTCCGAAATTATATACCGCATTAAAATCTTTTATATCGCCTTTAATAAAATGATGGCATAAATGCGCCGCAGGACAATTTTCATCATTCTCTAAAACAAAAGTTTCTACAACATAATTTGCAGCAGCTTGTAATAACATTCTTCCTAATTGTCCGCCACCAAGAATACCAACTTTCATAATAATAAATTATGGCGAAGATAATTTTGAATTATGAGTTATACATGATGAGTTATAAATTGAAATGCGCTAAATATTATTCATTCATAATTTATACTCATCTTTGCAAAACAATGTTGCCAGATTATCCTCACAAATTCTTTTCTGATAAACGCCTCAATTATTCTTTATTGATGGAAGTGCTCGCCATGGATGCGGCTTAATTTTCATTGAATTTTAAGCACCGATGTGCGCACAATCTTTATTTGATTCATCTTTCAAATCATAAAAAATATTATGGAAACTATAGTTGCTGAAAAAAAGAATAAAATAGCAGCACCGGATTTTTTGCCTTTGGAAGGCACTGATTATGTAGAATTTTATGTAGGAAATGCAAAGCAGGCAGCGCATTTTTATAAAGCTGCTTTTGGTTTTCAAAGTCTTGCTTATTCAGGTCCGGAAACAGGCATAAAAGATAAGGTTAGCTATGTTGTAAGACAAAATAAACTCACGTTTATTTTTACGACTGCCTTAAGAAGTAAAAATGAAATTGCAGAGCATGTTTACAATCATGGCGATGGTGTAAAGTTTTTGGCTTTGCGTGTAAACGATGCAGCTGATGCATGGCTTAAAACTACAAAGCGCGGTGCAAAAAGTTTTTTAGAACCCGAAAAATTAACTGATGAAAATGGCGAGATTGTAATGAGCGGAATAAATGTATATGGTGAAACCGTTCATCTCTTCATTCAAAGAAAAAATTACAACGGTGTTTTTATGCCTGGTTTTGTTGAATGGAAATCGGAATATAATCCATTATCAACCGGCTTGCAATATGTTGATCATTGTGTTGGTAATGTTGGCTGGAATCAAATGAATACATGGGTGAAGTTTTATGAAGATGTAATGGGATTCAAAAATATTTTATCGTTTGATGATGCAGATATTTCTACCGAATATTCTGCTTTGATGAGTAAGGTAATGAGCAATGGAAATGGTTATGTGAAATTTCCGATTAATGAACCGGCAGAAGGTAAAAAGAAATCGCAGATAGAAGAATACCTTGAATATTATGATGGAGAAGGTGTACAACATGTTGCGCTTGCTACAAATAATATTGTTGAAACTGTAAATGATTTAAAAAGCAGAGGCGTAGAATTTTTAAAAGTACCATCAACATATTATAATGATTTGATTGAACGTGTTGGAAAAATTGATGAAGATATTAAGCCGTTAAAAGATTTAGGTATTTTGGTTGACCGCGATGATGAAGGTTATTTACTGCAGATATTTACGAAACCTGTTGAAGATCGCCCAACATTATTTTTTGAAATTATACAGCGTAAAGGTGCAAAAAGTTTTGGTAAAGGAAATTTTAAAGCACTTTTTGAAGCAATAGAAAGAGAGCAGGAACTGCGTGGAAATCTTTAACTAAAACTCATACATGTTTCTGCAATAATATAAATACACTTAAGTTTATTTGTGTTGTCAGGGGTTGTTTTCAGCTTAAGAGTTTAAAACTTTTAACCTGGTTAGCAACTCCTGAATCTATTTATATACTACTTTCGACAGCATGAAAAGATTTGTTTTAATTGGATTTATATTAATATTTGGTTCAGCAGTTTTTGCGCAATCTTCATTCATAGATTATCAACGAAATTTTCCTCGTGTTGCCGATGCGCTCAATCGCAAAGCAGATACATTAAAAAAGCAATTTGCAACTCTTGGTTTGCAATGGCCGGCAAAAGAAATTTATATACGCTCATTCAAATATGATAGTCAATTAGAAGTTTGGGTACGTAACAATGAAAACGAATCGTTTAAGCTTTTTAAAACTTATGCTGTGTGCGCACTTGCCGGAACGCTCGGACCAAAAAGAATGGAAGGCGATTACCAGGTGCCTGAAGGATTTTATTATATTAATGCATTTAAACCAAACAGTCTTTATCATTTGTCGCTGGGTTTAAATTATCCAAATGCTTCAGATAAAATTGTAACGCAGGGCACAAATCCCGGCGGCGATATTTATATACACGGGAGTTGTGTAACTGTTGGCTGCATTCCCCTTCAGGATTTTCAAATTGAAGAAGTGTACATTCTTGCTATGAGTGCAAAAAGCAACGGACAGGATTTTATTCCGGTACATATTTTTCCTGTTAAATATAACAACGCAAAGAGTATGGCATACTTTGATAAGACAACAAAAGATCAGACCGATATTCAGCAGTTTGATATGAAACTGAAAGAAGTGTATGATTATTTTGAGAAAGAAAAAAAGCTGCCTGTAATTTCTATTAATCCGAAAGGTGGTTATGAAATAATGGATTAATCGCAATTACGTTTCTGTTATTTCCAGCGAAAAGTTGAAATAAGATGTTTCATATCATCAACTAAAAAACGGTTTACCGGTCGCAACGAATCTTCATTTGGTGTAGCATCAAAATATAATGCGCCGCGCAGGAAATTTTTTGTTGAGTCTGTTAAAAAAAACTGGTTGCCGGTTGCAACATTTCCTTCTACTTTAAAATACATGCCATGAACGTTTGAAGTAATGTTCATGGCAGAATCATCAATATATGTTGCCTTAACTGTATGTTTATTGGTAAGATCAAACGCATCGTTTAAAAGCTTATCTAATTTATATTCACCAATAACTTTGTAGCTTAAATAAATACGTGCAGAAAATTGGGGAAATTCAATGTTCAGCCACCATGGATTTTCAGTTGAATCACCAAAGAATGTACTGTCTCTTACAATTTTTGCATACACAGGATATTCAAATGTATAAGGATAGTTTTGCTTATTAAACTGTTGATATTTCTTTTCCGGAAAATCAATTTTAAAATAACCGGTTTGCTTTGGTATATAAGGCGAGTTGCAGCTAAAAAAAGTAAGAAGTAAGAGGCACAAAGTAAGAACTATAAAAGCTGTTAACAGTTGACCGATAACCGATGACCGATGATTTATAAAATTGAACGGTAAATGATAAACGGCAAACTTATTTTTCTTTCTTCGCTTCCACATGCGGCTTAATAATTATTTTAATTTTCTGTAAGCGGTTTTTAAGAATTTCCAAAACAATAAATTCAAAATCACCGCTGGCCATTACCTGGTTTTGCTGTGGAATTTCGCCCGCTATTTCAAGTACCAATCCTGCAAGCGAATCACTTTCACCTTTCACTTTATCAAATGTATCTGCGGGCAATTGCATTAAACGGCAAACATCGTTTATCATTACGCTACCATCAAAAATATAGTTGTATTCATCAATTTTTTTAAAGCCTGAATCTTCTTCATCAAACTCATCTTTTATATCGCCGATTATTTCTTCCATTATATCTTCCAGCGTTACAATGCCGCTGGTTCCGCCAAACTCATCTACCACAACAGCAAAATGAATACGCTTTACCTGGAAGTCTTTTAAAAGATCTTCAATAAATTTATGTTCGTGCACAAAATAAGGTGAACGCAATAACGAATGCCAGTCAAATTCATCGGTATCTGCATTATTTATGTATGGCAAAACATCTTTTGTGTTTAATACACCAACCACCTCATCTAAATCTTCTTTAAAAACGGGCAGCCTGCTGTAATGCAACTCTTCCGTTCTGCGCAGCAAATCCTGGAAGCCGGTATTGTATTCAATGCCGCTTACATCAAGCCGCGTACGCATTACTTGTTTAACCGTAATACTGCCAAATTTTACAATGCCTTTTAAAATATTTTTTTCTTTTTCTGAAGCTGAATTATTGGTTGTAATATCAATAGCATGATCAAGCTCTTCAAGACTGTAAGTATTTTTTGATTTGCGCGATAATTTTTTTTCAATCAAGTCAGAATATTTAACCAGCCAGTTACCCATACCATGAAACAGGTAATAAGTACCTTCTGTTATTATTCCGAAATTTTTCAGGAACCGAATGTTATTATGGTTTGCATAAATTTTTGGCAGCACTTCACAAAACAAAACTAGTATGCTTGTAACTGCAACAACTTTTATTACAAAATCTACCCATAAAGCCATTGGCTTTTGAAATTGAAGAATGCTGTCAATTAAAATATTTGAAACAACAATGATTGCAATGTTGGTAAAACTGTTTGCGATAAGCAAAGATGCAAGTAATCCTTTCGGATCTTCGAGCAGATCAATAATACGTTTATAATAAGATTGCTCTTTTGTTTTTAAAAGATTAATGTCTTTAAATGTAAGCGAAAAAAATGCAACTTCCGCGCCCGAAACAACAAAAGAAAGCATAGTAAATCCAATCAATAAAAACACTAGTACAGTAGTTGCCTGTGGATCTATAATACCATGTATCTGTAAAAGTGAAAATAGAATCGAGTGAATTTCCAAATTGTGTGGTTTTCGTTAAAGCACTTTTATCATAAGTTAGTAAGCCGGGCGAAAGATATATAATTATGAATTAAAAAGGTAAACCACCTGTGTTCTCATCCTGTAACGGAGGCGCATCTTCAGTATAATTAGTTTCATCTTCTTGCGAAACATTTGTGTTTGTTGTGCTATGCGAATCTGTGCGCCTGTCAAGCATAATAAAATTATCAGCCATAATTTCTGTTACAAATTTTTTATGTCCTTCACGATCTTCCCAACTGCGTGTACGCAATCTTCCTTCCAAATAAATAAGGCTACCCTTGTGTAAAAATTTTTGTGCAAGATCTGCAAGTCCTCTCCATAAAATAATATTATGCCATTCAGTTTGCGTGCCCATTTTGCCGCTTCTTTCTTTAAACGTTTCTGTTGTGGCGAGGGGAAATTTAGCCATGCTAATATTACCTTCTAGATACTGAACATCGGGATCTTTTCCTAAATTTCCAATCAGCGTAACCCTGTTTAATCCTCTCATAATATTAAAATTTATTACGGTGATATAATTAAATTTAAAGTTATAAAAAAGATTTACAAAAGAAGTTAAAATAATAAAACCTGTGGAAGCGCATTTTTTGCAGAAAGGTATTGATTGATAAAGCGCGGAAAGGCTTTAGTATTGATTTCGTTTTGCGATAGCCATTCACCATGTATTTCTTCTGAAAATTCAGGTTTAATTTTTATTTTGATAATTATAAAATAACCGAACAATTGCTGATGCGTTAATGTTTGCGGTTGTGCTTTAATAATGCTTAAACTGCTAAAATCTTTAATATTTAATTCTGCAAATAAAACTTTCTTTAATTTTTGTTTATTCCATTCCGGATCGGTTGCAGTTTCAAATAAATAAAATTCGTGCAGGTTTTGCCATATATCTTTTGCTGTTCGCTGCAATACAAATTTTTTTTTGTTGTGACTGAAAATGAAATAAGAAAACCATCTTATTTTTTTTGTTTGCTTTTTTAATTTTACCGGCAACAGATCAATTTTATTTTTATTGAAAGCAACGCAGGTTATTTTAAGGGGACAAATATTACATAAAGGTGCAGGCTTGCAAACTGTGGCGCCAAAATCCATGATAGATTGATTGTATTCGCCGGGTTTATTTTTATCAAGACAAATATTTGCCAGTTGTGAAAAATAATTTTTCCCTTCCGTTGTATCTACAGGAATATCAATACCAAAATATCTTGATAAAATCCGCAGCACATTTCCATCAACAACAGCATGCGGAAGATTAAAGCAAAACGATGCGATGGCACTTGCAGTATATGCGCCAATTCCTTTCAAACTTAAAATTGTATTATAATCTGAAGGAAATTGCGCTGCATAATTATCGGTTATAAATCTTGCTGTATATAATAAATTTTTGCAGCGCTTATAATAACCTAAACCTTCCCATAATTTAAAAACAGCTTCATCTTTTGCGTTAGCAAGTTCAGTTATAGTTGGATAATGTTTAATAAATTTTTCATAGTAACTCCAGCCTTGTTCAACACGTGTTTGCTGCAGAATAATTTCGCTCAGCCATACTTTGTAAGGATCTTTTTCACCTTTCCACGGCATCTCTCTTTTGTTTTCTTTGTGATGCCATTTCATTAATAAATTGCGAAATAATTTTTTATTCTTCATGCAAATTCAAAATACAAAATTAAAAACTCAAAAACCATTACTATGAACTATTAACCATTAACTATTTTCGCGCCATGCATTATGTATCTGCGGAAGAAATAACAAAAAGTTTTAGCGCTGAACCTTTATTTAAAAATATTTCATTTCATATTTCCGAAGGCGACAAAATTGCTTTGATTGCCCGTAATGGTTTTGGCAAGAGTACGCTGCTTAAAATTCTTGCCGGCGAAGAAACGGTTGATGAAGGTGAAGTATGGATTCATAAGGATGTTACGGTTGCTTTGTTTGAACAAGATCCAAAGTTTGAAGAAAACAAAACGGTACTTGAAAATATTTTTCATTATAACCATCCTGTAATTACAGCCATAAAAGAATATGAAAATGCAATAGAATTAAATGATGAAAATGCTTTGTCTGCATCATTAATAAAAATGGATGAATTAAATGCATGGGAGTTTGAACATAACGTAAACCAAATTTTAGGCAAACTGAATATTCATCAGTTTCAATCCAAAGTAAATGAATTAAGTGGCGGACAAAGAAAACGTATTGCATTGGCGCAAACGCTTATTGATATTGGGTTTGAACATCAGCATACTTTACTTATTATGGATGAGCCAACAAATCATCTTGATATTTCAATGGTAGAATGGCTGGAACATTATTTAAGTGCGCAGCATGTAACATTATTGCTGGTTACACATGATCGCTATTTTTTAGATAATGTATGTAATGAAATTTGGGAAATTGATACCGCTAAACTATATACTTACAAAGGCAATTACGAAAACTATTTAGAAAAGAAAGCAGCGCGCATTGAAAATGATCTCGCAAATATTGATAAAGCAAAAAATTTATATCGCAGAGAATTAGAATGGATGCGCAAACAACCTAAGGCACGTACTACAAAATCTAAAAGCAGGATAGATGCATTTACAGAAACGGAACAAAAAGCAAAACAAAAAGTTGTAGATGCGCAATTACAATTACAAATAAAGATGAGCAGATTAGGAGGCAAAATTGCTGAAATGAAAAAAGTATATAAAGCTTATGATGATAAAATAATTCTGAAAGGTTTTGATTACACTTTTAATAAAGGCGAACGTATTGGAGTTATTGGAAAGAATGGCGTTGGCAAATCAACATTCATAAATATTTTGCAGGGAATTGAACAGCCTGACAATGGTAAAGTAAATGTTGGTGATACAATTGTGTTCGGAAATTTTTCACAGCAAGGCTTGATTTATAAAGAAGACATGCGCGTGATTGAATATGTAAAAACTTTTGCAGAAAATTTTCCATTGGCAAAAGGCGGGAGCTTAAGCGCAGCGCAGTTTTTAGAGTTGTTTTTATTTACACCTGAAAAGCAATATACCTTTTTATCTTCTTTAAGCGGTGGAGAAAAAAAACGTTTACAATTATTAACTGTATTATTCCGTAATCCAAATTTTTTAATTCTTGATGAACCAACAAACGATCTTGACTTGCCAACATTAAGTGTGCTTGAAAATTTTTTGGCAGATTTTCCCGGCTGCGTTTTAATTGTTTCGCATGATCGTTATTTTATGGATAAACTTGTTGATCATTTATTTGTTTTTGAAGGTGATGGAATTGTAAAAGATTTTCCAGGAAATTATACGCAATACCGCATAGAAGAAAGTCAACGGTCTACGGTAAATAATCAAAGGTTAGTAAAAAACATTGTTGCTGAAAAAGATAAAATTATTGTTGTTGAAAAACGAAAACCTAATTATAAAGAGAAACGCGAATTTGAATTACTTGAAAAAGAAATTTCGGAACTTGGGGAAGAACGAAAAAAACTTACACTACAACTTAGCAATAATATTAGTTATGAAGAAGTAACTTTTGTAAGCGAAAGATTATTGGTTATAAATTCAATGCTTGAAGAAAAAGAAATGCGTTGGCTTTACTTAAGTGAACTGATGTAATCTTTTAATAATAAAAATTATGAATTCCCGACGCAACTTCATTCAAAAAATTACTGCAGCAACTGCGCTGATGCCTTTCTTAATAAAAAAATCAAGTACTGAAATAAAAATCAATAACCTGCTTAATGATGAACGAATGTTGCGTGTTGCTATCATGGGTCTTGGAAGTTATGCTACACGTGTTGCAGAAGCAATGCGCAGTTGTACAAAAGCAAAACTAGTTGGCATAATCAGCGGCACACCATCAAAAATTACAGCATGGCAAAACACTTATAATATTCCTGCAAAAAATTGTTACAACTACGAAAATTTCGATAACATAAAAGACAATCCTGATATTGATGCAGTGTATGTTATTACGCCAAATGGTTTGCATCATGATGAAGTAATACGTGTTGCAAATGCAGGCAAGCATGTGATATGCGAAAAACCAATGGCGGTTAATGCAAAAGAAGGTGAGGAAATGGTTGATGTTTGTAATAAAGCCAATGTAAAATTATTAGTGGGTTACCGCATGCATTTTGAACCAAAAACACTTGAGATAATTCGCATGCGCAATGCCGGTGAGTTTGGAAAAATTTTATTCTTTCAGGGCTTGTCTGGTTTTATAATCGGTGATCCAAATCAATGGCGGCTGAACAAAAAATTATCTGGTGGCGGTTCTATGATGGATATTGGTATTTATTCTGTAAATGGTTCACGTTATATGATTGGCGAAGATCCTGTTTGGGTAACTGCACAGGAAACAAAAAATAATATTGAAAAGTTTAAAGAAGGCATTGATGAAACAATTCAATTTCAGTTAGGATTTCCCGGTGGCGCTATTGCATCTTGTCTTTCTACATACAGTTTAAATAATTTGGATAGATTTTTTTTAGATGGAACGGAAGGTTTTGCAGAATTATTTCCTGCAACGGGTTACGGACCAATAGAAGGCCGCACAAACAAAGGCGAATTAACGCAACCGATTGTAACACATCAAACAGTACAAATGGATGAAATGTCGCAAATTATTTTACAGAATAAAAAATCTGTTATTGCTGTAGATGGAATGGAAGCGGTAAAAGATTTAAAAATTGTAGATGCTATTTATGAAGCTGCAAAAACAGGAAAAAAAATTTCGTTGAATTTATAATCAAATGCAATAATTTTTAAATCAACTATGCTTTATTTAATAAGTGATTCTCAATACGCCAAATAACAGGTTAAATTTCATAAAATGCAATTCTGTGATTACCGGTATCTGCAATAATTAATTTATTATGATAAATTGTTGCTGAAAAAGGCCAATATAATCGCTCGTTATTTTCAATACCAACTTCCAGGTGTTCACCAATACTTTCAAAAATTATATTGCCAAATAAATCTTCCGCTGATTGATTATTTTCTGTTGGAATTTTTTTGAATTTTAAAACTCTGCTGTTACCTGTATCTGCCACAAACAAACAATTATTTTGCATGCACACATCATAACACCAGTTTAAAGTATTGGCAGATGGTTTAAGTTGATATTGATTTTGCCCGCAATCATCTAATTTTTTTTGCCCAATTATAACATCAGCAGTTTTAGTAAAAGCATCCTGCCAGTTTTTCCAAATTAATATGCGATAACATTGTGTATCTGTAACGGCAAGCGTACCATCTTCTGAAACCTTTACTGAGTAAGGCCACACAGCGTTTAAAGGTTCATAGTCTTTTTCTTCAAAGTTGTTTTTGCCAACAACTTTATCTGCTGCTGTATAATTTTCTGTTGGAATATTTTCATAAAACAAAACCCTTCTATTACCGGTATCTGCAATCCATAAATGTATTCCATCGCTCCAGACACCATAAGGCCAGTATAAATTTTTAGCTGATGCACTACTGCCAACACCTTCAACATTTGGTAAATTATTTTGCATGTTTGGCTGACCAATTACAACATCAGCAGCTTGCCCGTTTTGTGTTGGAAATTCATTCCATATCAGTACACGATGGTTCCATGCATCAGCAATAATTAATTTATTTCCATCGCTCCACATACCTGATGGATATAACAAAGAAGAAGCGTTTGTTTCGCCACCAGCATTGCGTTGAGTATTTGCTTCATTGATTTGACCTAATACAATATCAGGTTTTACATATTTTGTTGTTGGAATTTTATTAAAGATGAATACACGGTTTTGAGATGTATCAGCAACAATTAATTTTCCATCAACAGTGTGCACACCCCGTGGCGCTAAAAACGGATTTCCTTCATCACCATAAAAAAATAAAGATGCTTTGTGTATTGGTTGAGCATCCCGGTTTTTATCTCGTATGTTGATTACTTCAGTCATCATTTTAACTAAACCAGTTTTCTGCCATTATTTTATAGCCAAGTATTACGCATATCAAACATGAAACAACAACGAGCACCTGTTGTACTCTTTCAAATGATTGTAACTTTTTTGAGAAAGGCAAGCCGAATAATCCTGCAGCAGTCATCATTCCAAGAATACATCCAACACTAAATACAACAAGAAATAAAATGCTGGTACCAATTGTTTTCATAGCGGCCATTGCTGCTGCGATTAAGACACCACTGCCAGCAAGCCCATGAATAATACCCACACCAAACGATACTTTATGCAGATGTTTGTGCTTCTCTTTTTCACCTGCATGAATATGTAAATGTGTATGTGTTGTATCATCATGCGAATGTGTATGTGCATGAATACTGATTGGATTTTGTTTGAAATATTGGTATAACCTGAAGATACCTAAAGCAATGATCATTACACCAACAGCGCCTTCCATTATTTGAAAATAATTACCCGGAATTTCATAACGCAACAGCAGCATAATAATACCAACAATTAAAATAGAAGTGCTGTGTCCAAGTCCCCAAAATGTACCATCTTTTATAGCAAGTAAAACAGAGTTCCGTTTGGTAACAATATTGCTTACCGCAACAAGATGGTCGGTCTCAAACGCATGCCTGAAACCAACCAATGCCGCTAATAAAAATGGTAAGACTTCAGCCATTATAATTATAAGTTATGAATATGCTTTAATTTACCTGAAGTACTAATTTATAATTTAATATTCATAACTAAGCTAACATATTCTCGGTAATTGTTCACCGGCTAGCATGTTTACTACTCGTCTTCCGCCAATAATACTTTTCATTAAAACCTGTTTGATGTGTTCGTTGGATACTTCGCCAATTATATTTGCCATTGTACCATGTTCCCATTGCTTAAGTTTTTGTACAAAAGCATCTCCAACCCAAGCATTTCACAGGCGCCGACCACTTCTTCTTCAACAGGAATATTTTTTTGTGAGATGTCAATACCAAGCTTAGCATTCTGCGCAATCTCGTTTAAAACAGTTGCTAATCCGCCGCGTGTCGGATCTCGCAAGAGATGAATATTATCACCAAATTCCCCTAATAATTGTAACACAATTTTATTCAACGCTCTTGTATCGCTTTTAATAGTTGTTTCAAATTGTAAGCCTTGCCGGTGGCTCATGATGGTTATGCCATGCGCAGCCAATGGTCCGCTTAAAATAATTTTATCACCGGCTTTAATATTATTGATATCAATATTTGCATCTGTATGTACCTCGCCAATACCTGTTGTGTTGATAAAAATTTTATCGCCTTTTCCACGTTCAACAACTTTAGTATCACCGGTTATAATTTGTATGCCTGCTGCTTCGCTTGCTGCTTTAATACTTAATAATATTTCCCAGAACTCAGTCATCTGCAAACCTTCTTCCAATACAAATGCAAGCGATAAATATTTCGCTGATGCGCCACACATAGCTAAATCATTCACTGTTCCATTCACCGCTAAATCACCAATGTTGCCGCCTTCAAAAAATATCGGCGATACCACATAACTATCGGTGCTCATCGCAACTCTTCCATTCAAATTAAATATGGCGCCGTCATGCTTTTTATTAAGCAAATTATTTTCAAATAATTTAAACACACCTTTATCCAACAACTGGCTGGTTAATGTACCGCCGCTGCCATGACCTAAATTAATGGTATCAAAATCGAGCTTTGGAAGCGGGCAATTGAGTATCACAAGTTATAAATTATAAGTAATGATTAATAAGTTATATTGTCGATTTTTATTCATTAGTAAAAGTGTGCGACACAAGCAACGATGCCACGAAGTACTATACCGGTAACAAAAAATCTTCTACACATCAACCGATTCATGCACCAAATTAAAATGATAGTATGCCGCACAGGCACCTTCACTGCTAACCATTGGTGCGCCCAAAGGTTTTACAGGCGTGCATTTGTTGCCAAAGTTGGGGCATTGATACGGCTTGATTTTTCCTTTCATCACATCACCACTTAAGCACGTTGGGTCTTCATGTACTTCAGCAATATTGATGTTGAATTTTTTATTTGCATCATAATCACTGTAATCATTTTTTACCTGGTAACCACTAAAAGGAATTTCGCCAATGCCACGCCACTCACGATTAGTTACTTCAAAAATTTTATCAATCACATCAATCGCATTCCTGTTGCCATCACGCTCAACAACACGTGTGTATTGATTTTCGAGTTTGTATTCTTTATGCTCGAGTTGCCTGACAATCATCAAGATTCCTTCGAGAAAATCAACTGGTTCAAAGCCAGTAATCACAATCGGCACTTTATATTTTTCAACGATGGGATAATACTCATTCATACCCATAATCGTGCACACATGACCCGCACCAAGAAAACCATCAACCATGCATTCATCATCATTCATAATCGCTTCCATCGCCGGCGGCACCAATACATGAGAAGTTAGTATCGAATAATTTTTGACGCCTTCCCGATGCGCATGAATAACCGACAACGCATTGGCAGGCGCTGTGGTTTCAAAGCCAACAGCAAAAAAAACAACTTGCCTTTGCGGATTTTCTTTTGCAATTTTCACGGCTTCCAGCGGCGAATAAAGAATGCGTATGTCTGCACCTTTTGCCTTCGCTTCAAGCAAACTCATTTCGCTTCCCGGCACGCGAATCATATCACCAAACGAACAAAGAATTACATTCTCCTGCATGGCAAGATGCACAGCTTTATCAATTAAATTCACCGGTGTAACACACACAGGGCAGCCCGGTCCGTGTATCATTTGAATGTTTTGCGGCAACATATTCAGCAAGCCATTCTTTACCAGCGAATGCGTTTGTCCGCCGCACACTTCCATTATATTCCAATTGCCCGTGACCGTTTTATTTATTTCTTTCAGCATTGCATCAACAATCTCTGGTGAACGAAATTCTGATATGTACTTCATGAATAATAAATTTTGATTATGAATGATGAGTTGTTACTGATTTGAGATTTTGTCATGATTTAATTCCGTATCATATAACTCATCCAACTCACCCGCTTCTTTCAAATAACCAAAAACTTTTGCTGCTTCTTCTTCATTTACTTTACTAATGGCAACACCAACATGCACCAACACAAAATCGCCAACATCAGCAGTAGGAACCATTTCCAGCGATGCTTCTTTTATGATGCCGCCAAAAGAAACCTTTGCCATCTTCACAGCACCGCCATAAAGACTTTCGATGGATTGTATTTTACCTGGAATTGCGAGACACATAAGACTTTAATTAAAATGAATAATTAAGAATGAATAATTGCTTCCGTTTCTTTAATGTTTTTATTGATATGTTCTTTGATTATTGTGCTGATGTTATTATCATAATACACTAATTGACCAAACGAAATATTTTCATCATTGGGTGATAAGTGCTGATGAAAATATAATTGGTACTTGTTGCTAAGTTCATGTTGAATCCAATCAACCAGTAAAGCATTTTGAAATACGCCACCACTGAAACAAATTTTTTCAATTAATAAATGTTGTGCAACAATATCAATTAAACAAACCAATGAGTAATGAAACTTTGCAGCGATATAGTTTTTGGCTTTACCTTTTTCAATATCCATAATAATGCCTTGCATTAACGTCGCCGTTGGAATTCTGTAATAATGTGAACCTTCTTTGAAATAGCTTTCATTCATTTTAAATCCATTTGCATCCACAAAGTTTTCAGCTAACGATTGCAAATACATGGCAGCTTCGCCTTCATAGGTTTGTTTATCGCAGATGTTTAATAAAGATGCAACTGCATCAAAAATTCTACCAACAGAGGATGAGAAAAGATTGGCTGATTGAATTAGAGATTGATAAGTATTCCATTCAGTATCTATAAATTTTTCTTTGATGATGTTGGATGAATGCCAGGCATCGTTTGTTGCGCATAATGCCGCAACCCGTGGTTCTAATGCCATTTTATCGCCGGTAATTGAAGGAAAATAATCAAAATGATAACAGCGCAGCATTTCATTATTTTCATACTTAAAAAATTCTCCGCCCCAAATATTGCCATCATTGCCTAAACCTGTTCCATCCCAAACTATTCCAAGAACTGGTTCCTCGTTGCACAATAATTTATTCTCAGCAAGCACTGCTACGAAATGCGCTTCGTGATGCTGAATGTATTTTACTTTAACATTATAGTTTTCGGCTAATTCATTCGAATATTGATGAGAGAAATAAGCTGGATGTTTATCTGTAAGAATTACAGTTGGTTTTGTCTCATACAATTTCAACCAATGCTGCAAAGTGTTTTTATACGTCTGTTGTGCTTCATAACTTTCACCACTTCCCAGAAACTGACTGATAAAAACATTTCCATTTACTGATAAAGTAAAACTGCTTTTTAAGAATGCACCGGTTGATAAAACAGTTTCTTTTTTATTTGGCTGATAATGCAAAAATGAAGGCGCATAACCTCTCGAACGTCTTAATATGATTTGTTGTTGATAATACTTTGAAACCTGAACTACGCTGTCATCTTCCGGAATTATTATGTCGCGGTTATAAGTAATAACAAAATCAGCAACATCAAAAAAATATTCAAACTCATTGTCATCTTTATAAATTATTGGCGAACCGGAAATATTCGCGCTTGTAGCGACAATTGGTTTACCAAAATCATTGGCTATTAAATCAAGCAACGGACTATAAGGCAACATTACACCAACACGCTTTAATTGAGGCGCAATGTCATTTTTTGAAATATTTTTAAACGCTTTTTGCTTTGGATATAGTAATACAATTGGTGCTTCTGCGCTTTGCAATAAAACTTTCTCTTTATCATTCAGTTCAAAATCTTCTTCTATATTATTTATGTCAGGATATAAAACAGCAAACGGTTTTGTTGGGCGATGTTTTCTTTTTCTTAATGCTTGGATGGCTTCTTCATTACCTGCATCACATAAAAACAAGTATCCGCCAATTCCTTTTATTGAAAGTATTTTTCCTTGCTGTAAATAAGTTTTTATATGTGATAAAACTTCTTTTGATTTATTTGAGATAATGGAATAGTCATTATTTATTAGTGTTAATTCTAAACCGCATTTGTTACACGAGTTGGTTTGAGAAAAAAAGCGCTTATCAGTTACATTCTCGTATTCATTAAAACAAACATCACACATTGGATGATGCTCGTTTGATGTATTATCTCTGTCATATGGAATATCTTTTATAATTGAGTAGCGTGGTCCGCATTGTGTGCAGGTGATGAATGGATAACGATAGCGGCGATTGTTTATGTCATGTAATTCTTTCCGGCATTCATTGCACATAGCAATATCAGGAGAAATTAAAACTCTTTTATTTGGATGATTATCGTCTTCAGTAATAATAGAAAAATTATCAAAATTTTTATCTGTTGTTTTAGATAAATGCGATGTAATAATTGTTGATTGCTGCGGTGCCTGTTGCTTTATTTTTTTATAAAAAGTATTAGCTGTTTCTTCATTCGCGTTAAAGAAAATATGCACGCCATCATTTCCATTTTTTATATAACCATTCAACTGCATTTCTTTCGCTAACTGATAAACGAATGGACGAAATCCAACGCCTTGTACAATTCCATTGATATGTATGTGATATGTGTGCACTTCTTTAATTACGCTTCAGCACTTGCTAAAGATTTTTCTTTCTTCTCTTTTACTTTTTTAATCAGCCATTCACACCATTGTTCCAGGCCTTCGCCTTTTAAACTGGAAATAGTTATTACTTCCAAATCAGCATTAATATCTCTTGCATCCTGTGTAACTGCATCAACGGAAAATGGTAAATAAGGTAACAAATCCGACTTTGAAACAAGCATTAATTCGCTCGTTAAAAACATGCGGGGATACTTCTTTGGTTTGTCATCACCTTCGGTAACAGAGATGACTGTTACACGATAATCTTCACCCAAATCAAATGCGGCGGGACAAACAAGGTTGCCTACATTTTCTATAAATAATACATCAACATTGTCAAGGTTTATATGTTCGAGCGCCTGCAAAATCATCTGCGCTTCTATGTGACACATACCACCCGTTACAATCTGTAACGCATTAATACCAACTTCTTTCATGCGTATTGCATCACGTTCTGTTTCAGGATCGCCAACAAGAACCGCCATGTTGAGCTTATCTTTTAATAACTTTCCTGTTTCCTGCATTAATGTTGTTTTACCGCTGCCCGGTGATGAACAAATATTTATCACCAACATATCCTGCAATTTTTCACGAATAACTTTTGCAACAAAATCATTTGCCTTTAGCAAATTCAATGTTGTGTTTTCGCATTGCACTGAGCCAACCGGCGCCCTGTTACTTTTTGGAGTATTCATTGTTTGAACCTGGATTTATAAGATTTAAAAGTTACATAATTATTTTCGTTCTATATCTCATTACTTACTTATTTCTGCTTCTTCAAATTCAACTTTGCTTATTAATAATTCTTCGCCCTGAATGATATTTTTACTTGGTTTACCGCATTTACTGCAAACAAATTTGTAGTTGATTACTTCTGAATTTCTATCACAATTATCGCAGTGAATTAAAATGGGAAGCACTTTAACGTTGAGTGAAGCACGATTGTAATGCGGTTCATCAAGCAACACGGCTTCAAAAGCATTCTGCATAAGTATAGGTTGTACATTACTTAACAATCCAACAGAAAGATAGATGCTGCGAACTTTATCAATTTCACCAGGAAATTCATCTTCGAGCGTATGGAAAATATTTCTTACCAGGGAAATTTCATGCATGCAAGTTGATATTTAAACAAGCAAAAATAAATTCTTCAAAAGGTACGCGTAACAGATTATATAAAATTTATAAAATTGAATAATTAGAAAATTGTTTCTAATTATTCAGTAGTTGAAATTTATTGTTGATTCACATGGATTGCTTAGGCTGCGGGATAAAATTGGTTACCTCCCGCGGAAGTATCTGTGCACTGGCTTTTGTAACGAGGTAAAAGCGGATATGTCTTGATGCTGCCGGGATTTATACTGCTGCTGATAGCCCCAAATAATCCTACAAATGCTACTAATCATTTTAGTAAATTTGCTGCATGTTTTATATTGCTGACTTACACACGCATTCGCATTACGCTGGCGCTACAAGCCCTGACATTTGTTTGGAAACTTTATACGAATGGGCATTGATAAAAGGCATTGATGTAGTGAGCATGGGCGACTTCACACACCCTGCGTGGATAAAAGAACTGGAAAAAAAATTGATGCCAAACGCCAACGGTTTCTTTACGCTAAAACATTTGCCGGCATCAACGCAATTGTCCGGCTTGAAAACAAAAGGAAGAACCGTTTATTTCTGTTTATCGAGCGAAGTAAGTTGTGAATATGTGATCAATAACAGAAAATTCATAACGCATCAATTAATATATGCAAAAGATTTTGAAACAGCATACCGCATCAACAAAGCATTGAGCAAATGCGGCAATCTTGCTGCGGATGGCAGACCGTCGTTGTATTTGCAATCGCATGAATTGTTTAAAATAATTCTTGAAATTTCCAACGCATATTTTGTTCCGGCGCATGTGTGGACCCCGTGGTGTTCTTCGATTGGTGCGATGGAAGGTCATGATAGTTTGCACGATTGTTTTAAAGATGTAACGCATGAATTGTTTGCGGTCGAAACAAGTCTTTCGGCAGACCCGCTGATGTGCCGCCGTTATGATGCGTTGGATACGCTTACATTGCTCTCCAACTCTGATGCACATTCTGCACGTAACCTTGGAAGAGAAGTGAATTTGCTCAACACTGAATTGAGTTATGATGCTATGTTCAATGCGTTTAAAACAAAGCAGGGTTTTTTAGGTACGTATGAATTGTTTCCGCAAAAAGGCAAGTGCCATAATACCGGTCATAGAGATTGCAATATATCGTTTGCCGCAGATGAAGGAACAGATACTATTTGCCCGGTTTGCCTTAAGCCTTTAACGATTGGTGTTTCTTTACGTGTAGAACAACTGGCAAATCGGGATGTTGTAAATGCAGCTAATAATGTTCAACCCTTTAAATACGTGTTACCATTGCCTGAAATTTTTGCAGAACTGCTTAATATAAAAGCAGACATACCTTTAAAAACTGCACGTGTTGCGCATGCTTATTCAAAAGCTATTTCATATTTCGGTAACGAGTTTGATATTTTGCATACCGTGCCGCTGCAGGATATACATCGTTATCATCGCAAATTATCTGTTGCCATCGAGCGGTTGCGCAACAATCAAAAACATTTCACCGCCGGTTATGATGGGATTTATGGTAAGGTGCATTTCTTTAATGATGGCGAGTTGAAAGAAAAAGAAAAGCAACTGGCGTTGTTCTAAGCAACTTACAACTTATTACTTATAACATTTTGGGCTGTCGGCTTTTGATACATTGCTCAACTGCAGTTCCGGCTTTACGCTTTACTCCGTCACAAAGCCAACGCACAGATGCTTTAGCGGGGTAACCGCTTCAATCCGGCAGCCTTTGTACCGTTGCATGTTATTCATCAATAAGATCAACAATTTATAATTCTTATTATTAACTTGTATTACTTTTTAAATTAATAATACTTTATACATTATATCATAATTATAATACTGGAAACTTTAATATTAACTGTATGGAAAGCATTACGAAAGTTCCCATCCATAAGTTAATGCAGATTTGGATTTATGTTAGCTGCTGCAAAACTTAAAGCAAAGTATTCTATTTCTTTTGCTGATGTATTTGCCGCTGCTCTTACTATTAAAAGAAAATCAACTTTAATGACAGGCGATGATGAATTAATGCGTTAATTGGTGAAAGTGGATTTAAAGTAAAGTATTTGTAAGATTGTATTAGCTTAATAGATTGAAGAGATGCAGATAATTAATAATGCATCGTTCGATTATTTGGAACAATTCACTGATATTAAAAGTAAGAGAGAAGATACTGAAATTCATGTGTAGAATAAACTTTCAATATTCGGCAAGATTTACGATAACATTTACTATATTTTTTCTGCTCCCGCAAATACATTTAGCAACTTTACTAAGTTCTTTTTTAAAAGATATTAAGATTAATAGCCGCATTAATATCACAAGATTACTTTATTTCTATTGCAGGTGGAATTACAATCTATTTTCCATGAATAATAAGATCTCCATTTATTATAACATCTCTGTAAGTATTATTTTCTTTTTTATCATTGTTTAAGATTTCCATAAGTATTTCTGCAGCTTTTGAGCCTTGCAGATAAGGATGTTGTTCAACAGAAGCCATCGGAGGATTTAATAAAAAAGATGTAATAGGCAAGTTAGCATAACTTACAAAAGAGATGTCTTTATTTATTTTAAGCTTTAATTTTTTTGCATGCTGCATGGCATCTAAAGCAACATAATCATTTATAGCAAGAATAGCTGTAGGTCTTGGTTTCGAAGAAAGCAAATCTTCAAGCGCAGCTTTAGTACTTTCGAGTGTAAGGTTTGTTGAAACAACAAGCGACATATCTATTTTTAATCTTTGTTTTATCATCACTTGTTTGTAAGCATCTGTTCTTTCTTTTGATGATTTCATTTCATCAGGGCCGTTAATTACACCAATACGCCTGTGCCCTTTTGCAATTAAAAATTCAAGTGCTTCTTTCGTTCCCTGCACCATATCATAATAAACTTTATTTACACTGGCTGAAGCAGGTACGCGATCAAAAAACACAAGCGGAATATCGTAATTTTCCAAAGCTTTAAAATGATCAAGATCTTTTGTGTATTTAGCTAACGATACAATTATTCCATCTACATGCTGGTTTTTCATTGCTGTAATAATTTGCTTTTCTTTTTCCACATCATCATGTGATTGCCCGATAAAGACATGATATTTATTTTTTACAGCAACATCTTCAATACCGCTAATTGCATTAGAAAAAAATTCTTCTTTTAAATTAGGCAAAACAACACCTATAGTATATGTTCTTCTTTGTTTAAAAAAAATCGCTATTTGATTAGGCTCATAGTTTAATTCCGTCGCTAGTTTTTGTACCTGCATTTTGGTGCGTAAACCAATACTTGGATGATCATGTAAAGCTCTTGAAACGCTGGACGGAGAAATATTAAGCTGCTTTGCAATTTCTTTTATGGTGGCAACTTTTTTCATAAACCAGGATAAAAATGAAATTACTACAAAAGCAACTGTAATATAAATTAGTTAGAAAGCGGCAGATTTTTTTCATATCATTTTCAATATGCTGCGTAGCAAGCTTTGCGTTTGAAAGATTGCTTTTTCTTTTTCAATCGCGAACCTGTTTTGATATTTATTAAACAAGGAATTTCAATCAATACGCCGGCAATCTTTCCAAAATGTTATTTATTGGTTTACAAAATGCATTATGCGAGTTGTTCAAAATTTTAACGTAATCATTAGTACAAAAATTTATTTTACCCACTTCACTTATAATTAGCAATCAATCATCTTATCAAGGCAATTATTAAGTTGAATAAGATAATCAAATAATTACAAAGTAATTGGTTGTACTTTACAAACTTTGCTTAAGTTGAATAAAATGTTTCAGTTGCAGGAATCACTTTAAATATTTTTAATTAATAATGTAAATTAGAATAATATGATACAAACAAAAGGTTATGCAGCGCAATCTGCGAACACTGATTTAGCACCGTGGAATTTCGAAAGACGTGAAGTTGGCGAACACGATGTACAATTTGATATTCTTTATTGCGGCGTTTGCCACAGCGATCTGCACCAAATAAATAACGATTGGTTTCCCGGCATTTTTCCAATGGTGCCCGGTCATGAAATTGTTGGCAAAGTTGCAGGTGTTGGCAATCATGTAAAAAAATATAAAGTTGGCGATCTCGTTGGTGTTGGCTGTTTGGTTGATAGTTGCCGCATTTGTGAAAATTGCAAAGATGGATTGGAACAATATTGTTTGAATGGTAATTCCGGAACATACAACGCTTATGAGCAGGATAAAAAAACACCAACGTATGGTGGCTACTCAAACACAATTGTTGTGCATGAAGATTTTGTTTTAAGCATCAGCGATAAACTTAATTTACCGGCAGTAGCGCCGTTGCTTTGTGCAGGCATTACTACATATTCACCATTAAAATACTGGAAGGTTGGCAAGGATGATAAATTGGGTGTTGTAGGTCTTGGTGGTTTAGGGCATATGGCAGTAAAATTTGGTGTGGCTTTCGGCGCAGAGGTTACGGTGTTAAGTACATCTCCCGATAAAGAAAAAGATGCAAAAGAATTAGGTGCGCATAAATTTATTGTTACAAAAGATGAAGCACAATTTAAATCGGCAAAAGGCTATTTCAATTTTATTCTTGATACCGTTTCTGCAAAGCACGACATCAATAATTATCTCGGATTATTAAAAACAAATGGTGTGATGATTTGCGTTGGCGTTCCTTCAGAACCTTCACCTATTTCTGCTTTCAGCATTATTGGTGGTAGAAAAAGCTTAGCAGGTTCCGGTATTGGCGGCTTACCTGAAACACAGGAAATGCTTGATTATTGCGCTGAACATAACATTGTTTCAGATATCGAAATCATTAACATGAAAGATATAACACCATCGTATGAACGCATGGTAAAAGGTGATGTAAAATATCGTTTTGTAATTGATATGGCAACGCTGTAATTACAAGCAACAATAAGTTTAAAAATAATGCCGGGCATAATTGCAATAATTTGTCTGGCATTATTTTTTTTGATTGAAATAAATATCTTGATAGAATATCACTTTAATCTCCCCAATGCATATCCAGCATCTTTTCACTTTAACTCCCAAAGCTTATTTTGCATTGCCTTCATCAATAGCCCAGCTCCGCACGCTGGATAAAGATTGGCTGTCATCAGGCACAAGTTCAGCAATATTGCAATCTTCACAATAAACACCGCCTTTTTTCTTTAGCATCAGGCTAACAGCGCACCAAACTGTAGTAATCATGAGCAAACTATTATCATCATTAACAATAAAAAATACAACATTTAAGAACCGCATTGTCATATCTCCGATGTGCCAGTATTCAAGTGAAGATAACTTTGCAAATAACTGGCATTTGGGTGCATCTTGGCACAAGAGCAATTGGCGGTGCCGCATTGGTTATACAGGAAGCAACTGCTGTTTTACCCGAAGGCAGAATTACATATTCCGATATGGGTTTATGGAAAGATGAACAAATACATAAACTAAAAGAGATCGTTTATTTTATGCATGAACGAGGTGCTTTATCAGGCATTCAATTAGCGCATGCAGGCAGAAAAGCAAGTTGCGAAAAACCCTGGGATGGCGATGCGCAAATTCCATCAAACAAACCAAACGGCTGGCAAACCGTTTCTGCAAGTGATGTTGCATTTAAAGAAGACCGTGAACCGCCGCACGCACTTGATCAATCTGAAATAAAAAATATAACTGATGCATTTGCTGCTGCTGTAAAACGCAGTAAAGAAATTGGCTATGATGTGATAGAAATTCATGCTGCGCATGGTTATCTTATTCACCAGTTTTATTCGCCATCTGTTTTAGATGATGAGATACATTGTCCGGTGCAATATGAAAGATCAAAGCCAAAAGATAAAAATTGGTAAGAATAGTCTTGCTCTTCATTATAATTAAAGTGCACTCAGATTATTTAAACGAAGCATTAAAATAAAACGCAGAATACAACCTTGCAACTTATTGTCGATCGTATTTTTGCGTGAATCAAAAAATCTTTTATATAACGCACATGAAACGTTTTTGAAATTGCTATGTTTTAGATTTTAATGAGCCAACACACTTCAACAATTTCTTTAAAAACATATTGAGATAAACCCGCTAAAGTTTCGAAATGCTTAAGCTGATAAAAGTTTAAATTTGAATACTTTATATATGTATCTTCTTTTTTGGATGCCGCACAAACCAAAAGCAAAAGCTAAAATTTGTTACTGTTAGCAGTAGTTATTTTTTACCTGACAGCAATTATAAAAAAGATATTCTTCAATGGAGAAAATATGAACAGTGCACTAATAATCAATTATTTTCAGAAGCCTATTATTTGCATCTGCAAGACCAGATTTATATCGGAAGTATAAATAACCAACATGAAGTTGACGTTAATAAAGGAATACACTTGCTGGATACTTCTAAAATTAATGATCTTTTCAATTTGCTTTCTATAAACAATTCCTCAAATTGTTCGATACTATACAATTAACCAATACTCTTAAAGATGCTTTTTTTAATGAAGTAAAAAATATTTTAACTGCTTCATCTGATCAGAAAACTATATTGGAATTAATTGATACAGCCACAATGAAAATAAAAATAGGAACGGTTTACGCTAATGAACTTGTGCCAAACAGGTTACTTAATTTGCTTGACACTACAACAGATACATCGTTGATTAAGTATAAAGCGCTGTTATTGAAACTTGAAAATGTACTATTAGCTAAAACAGTTGAAATGCTTTGCTTTAATGCTGAGTTTTTATTAAAACTGAAACCTTCTGCAACACAGGAAAAGGAATTAACTAAACAGGTTTTTTTTAATATTAACAACTCGCCTTATAACGGAAGTATAAAGTTGCTTCCAAACAATAACCTGCGCATTCAAATAAATAAAAGATACACTGTTCTTGGTAGTTTTGTTCAATTAACAGCAGAATAAAAAATTTTGCTAAACAAGTTTCATCTTACTAAATATATTGTTGGTTATATCAACCTTCTTTAAGTTTTGAATATCTGTGTTCATTTATCAGCTTTCCATTTTTAAAAATATTCTTTTCAAAAACACCATCTTTTTTGTACCCATTTTTTTCCAGCACCTTCATTGAACCGATGTTATATTCAAATATACCTGTGTGAATTCTTACAAAATGCAGTTGGTGAAATCCGTATTCAGTAATTAATTTAACGGCTGTTGTAGCAATGCCTTTATTCCAAAAAGGTTCGCCAAGCCAATAGCCAATTTCTGCTGTTTTTTTGTAAACATCCTGTTGAGGTATTAAGCCAATCATACCGCAAAATGCATCATCATATTCTATTGCTAAATTCTTTTGCAGGTTCTCATTTTTTATACTATTAATAAAAGAGATTGCGTCATCAATTGTATAGGGATGAGGAAGAATGTCTCGAACATTATTCCAAATTTTTATGTTATTAGCTAGTTGTGCTAAAGATGATTTATCGTTATCTGTTAGTTTTCTTAAAACTACTTTTTCACTACGCATTATGATGTTAATATAAGTTTACTTTAATCTTTGTAAAATTTCATATGCGCAAACAAGATTTGCGAAAATGCAGATGTATATGAACCGATTACCGGCTTCTCTTAGGATCTGTTACAAATTGAGCTATTACTTTATATCACAACGATATCTTATCAAATGAAGAAAATTATTATTTAATAAAAGCAATTAAATAAACAAAAATGGAGAAAGCGTTTATTGCTTTCTCCATTTCATTTTTAATGAATATAATTAGCTCAAAACAACGATTAAACCATAAATTAAACCAGGTATATAAAACAAAAGTGTAAGCAAAAGATCAATCCAGAATTTACTATTGATATGACCTTCATGTACCAATACACCTACTGGCGGTATTAAAATAGTAAGTATAATTACAAGCAATTGATTTGTGCTGCCATCATCAGCCTTGCCTTCTTTCTTTTCTTTTTTAAATTCTTTAAATGCAGATTTTGCTTCTTTAATGCGACTTTTTCTTTCTGTTTTTGACAGATTTTTAAAATCTTCAATGGCAGATTTAAGCTTAATCGCATCGGGTAAAGGAGAATCCAGATTTGTAAAGATGCCTTCTGTTGTTGCGGTTGCATCTGTTGCAGGTGTGGTTTCCGGCAGAATTACAATAGACGCACCAAAAGCTGTGTTGGTTAAAATTGCAGCGCATGTTACAGCGATAAAAAAAGAGGAGATTTTTTTCATAAATTGTTATTTAAAAGTAAAAATAAGAATCAATTTTATACAACGCATTATTTGTTTATTATGTTGAAAAATAAGTTGCTTTAATTGTATAAGATATTTTCATTGCTGCCTTTATTCTACTTCAATAAACTAAAAAATTATTACCAGCTTTTAAATTGATTTAATGAAGATTTAAAATAATTTTATATAGATTAAAAAAATTTTATTTATTAAAATGTAGTCACTTATCTTTATCCTGTTTTTTAAGGGTTTAGGGTTGAAAAACCCCGCTTAGTCTTAGGCGGGGTTTTTATTGTCAATTAAACACTTATAAACTTTAGATCATCATTCAAAAACATTTACCCATTTTCCTTTTACACCACCACTAACAGTATGGTCATACATTTCTTCGCAATAAATTCCCGGCCAATAATATTTCCCCAAATAAGCCGCGTTCAGTTGCACATAATATATTTTGCTTTCGTTAGGTTTTAAATCAAAATAATAATACACACGATCATCACGAATATCCATGTAATCACTCGGAGAAGATTCAAAACTTCCTTCGCTGTTATAAAGTCTTGTATTTAAAATTTCCCATCCACTTGGAAAAATTTCACTCAACGCCATGTTAGTATAAGCATCTCTCCTGCCAGGGTTTGTTACCACAACTTTTGCAACAAAATCAGTTCCCTGTTTTATTGAATCAATATTAATTACCGTATTATTTGTATTAATAAAACTCACATTAACTCTTAAAATATTTGGATCATTTGTTACAGAAATATTTTCTCCGCTAACAGCTTTGCCTTCATTTATTACGCGTACAAATAAAACATTGCTTCCTTTATTTTGCAGCTGAACAACGGCTTTTCCATTCTGCCATTGTAAGGCATTCTGCGCAATAACATTATTAGAATTTATATTGATGTTTTGATTACCAGATTTAACAACCGCATTTATTTTTTGGTTCGATGGATTGTTTCCTGCAAATTCTGCAATGGCAATTAAACTATATGCAGTTGTTTGCGTGCTGTACCAATCATCCTGCGATAATTTTGCCGCAACTGTTTTTACTAATTGATTTGCTTCGCTCATTCGTTTCATTGTTACTAAAGTTTCCAGCACCATTGCCTGGTCGCGCAGATCACCGCCAAATGTAAAGCCCGGATTTTCTCTTTTAGGAAATGAAGTTGATAAACCGCTTA
>CAXSDU010000021.1:35362-36451 GCA_964236165.1 uncultured Parafilimonas sp.
TTAACTGCAAAGCCACTTTTGTTTGACCAATTAACTGATAAGCCGCAGCTAATCGCCACTTTCCTTCAGGTGAAAGAAATTTCCATTCTTTCAAACGATTCATCGCACCAAGTTCAGGTGCGTTTGCCAATGCCAATAAATATAAACGATAAGATTGCGCCAAGTCCGTTCCATACCACGGCGCAGATGTTACATTCCATGATAAAGCTTTACCGCGTTCGTATTGTTTCCATTGTTGCAACATACTTTGCGAAACATTATATCCTTTCGATGAAGCAATCAGTAAAAAATGTCCTGCATAATTACTTCCCCATTCATCACTTTTGCCTTCGTTTGGCCAGTAACTAAATCCGCCATCGCTTTGCTGAAAATTATTATACTTCTGCAAAGCAACTTTTATGTTGCGATCTATTTCTGCTTTTTGTTTATCATTTAAATCCACCAACTGGTTTAAAAATAATTGTGGAAATACAGATGATGTTGTTTGCTCAATACAACCATGCGGATATGTAATTAAATACGTTAGTCTTTTTTCAAGATTGATAGCAGGTATGCTTGAGATTTCTAATGTTGCTTTGCTGCTTTGCAAATCGCCAATCATTGTAACAGTTGAATTCCATGATTGACCAGCCTGCAATGTTGTTTCTGTAACTTGTGTTGTATAGGGATTCGGATTTCTTACATCAATCTCTGTTTGATAAACGGTTTGTTCACTGCCGCTTGTGGCAACAATTTTTACCTTGCCGATGCCTGTTACGTTATTCACTTTTGCATTAAAGTAAGCTTGTTGTTCGCCGGGTTTTGCAAAGCTGATAGTTTGATTTCCATTCGCAGAAATAAATAGATTTGTTTGAATGCTTAATGATACATTTTTAATATTATTTTCTGTTGCAAAAACGGTAACAGGAATTTTCACTTCTTCACCCGGACCAACAACTCTTGGTAATGTTGGCAAGATCATCAACGGTTTTTTTACAGTTACATCTTTATCTGCAAAACCATAAGCATCATCGCCTGCGGCGATAATCATTGCACGCACGCTGCCCATGTACGCAGGCAAAATAAAATTGTGTGTTTTGCTTCCGCCGC
>CAXSDU010000021.1:36461-39887 GCA_964236165.1 uncultured Parafilimonas sp.
TCAACGTAAACGGACCCATAAATTCAACAACAGGTTTAAAACGATTTGCTCTTCGCGTATTGCTTGCTACTTCAGCTTCAGCATCACCACCAATTGTAAGTATGCGTTGCATCTGCGAACCGAATGCGCCAATCACATCATCATATAAATCCCAACTCTTTACGCCGAGTGCTTCACGTGCATAAAATGCATCATGCGGGTCAGGTGTTTTAAAATGCGTGAGATCAAGCAAGCCGTCATCAACTAAAGCAATTATATAAGTCATTTTTTTGTTGGATGCTTCAGACACAGTGATCGTGTTATTTGCTTCAGGTTTTATTACATCAGCCATTTTAATAATAGGTTTTAAGATGGTATTTTTATCATCAACCATAATTGGAATTACACCATACATTCTTATTGGCAGATCATTTACTGTTTGCGCATGTGGCTGCATCAAACTTATATTCACATAAATATTCGGGCTGTATGCTGCATCTGCTTTAAAAGAAAATTTTGTTTGTCCCTGCGTTGTTTCAACCCAATATGTTTTCATCACTTTACTGCCGCTTTCAATGCTTATTAATGCACGTCCGCCTTTGCTGCTTGGTATTGATAAATTTACATCATCGCCCACATTATATTTTTCTTTGTCTGATGTAAATGAAAGCATTGCTGCTGCAGATGGATCGCTGCCGCCGGCTCTTGTTTGCCAGCTATTATCATCAACAGAAAATGTACTGCCTGTTGTATGACCACTGCGCAAATCTTTTACAAGCATTAAATATCTTCCCCAATCATCTTCATTCATTTTAATGTTATAAAAGCCTTTACCATTATTTAATTGCACAGTATCTTTTCTTAAAAATTTATTGTATTGATCTTGTGTGAAGTTGCTCAGATCCTCATCTTCATCCCACCACCAACGCCACTGAATTTTGTATAATTGTATTTGAATTTTTGAATCACCCTGTAAAAATTTTCCTTTCGTATCTACATTAACAATATCAAACTTATGTTGCTCGCCAGACTGCAGAAAACCCCATGTTTTATCGCCATCAGGAACATGTACACCAACATAAGAAGTATATGGATTGAAAGGCATTGAAAAATTATCAATGCTGAAATTGCCGCCGGGTTCAAACACTTTTACTACAAGATTTGCAAGCAATTGACCCGGTGCATCTTCACCTGCTTCAAATGTTGGATTAACTGAAGCAGTTCCTGCATCACTCAGCGTTCCATCATAAATTGTTTTTGATTGCGATGTAAAATTTGAAGTTGGATTATCAAACACATAATTATCAAGCTTTGGAAAAGCTGTTTTCTTTTTATATAACTGTGCATCAACTTTTGCTTTTAAATTTTGCGCTGTTGCACCAAACAACCATTTTGCAGTTAGCATTCCATTTACGGTTGTATTTTTTCCAAGCGCATCTGCATTACCAAAATCAAGATTGATCTTTAAACGATTCGGCATTACTGTTTCTATTTTCAATTTCTTTTCAAATGTTGCGCCGCCGGCTTTCACTCTGCAAATCCAATTGCCTGTTGGCGCATCTGCATCTGTTGCTATTCTGAAAACGTTGAAACCATCGCCGGCATTGGTTTGTACGATGCGTTTGTATAATTGTCCGCGTGGCGAAATGATCTCCATCTCCAACGGATAATCACCTGGCAATGGATTATTTTTATCATTAATAATGCAACTCAAAAACAAACTATCACCCGGACGCCAAACTCCACGTTCACCAAAAATATAACCTTTAATTCCGTTCTTCACTTCATCGCCACTCACATCAAATCTGCCCAAAGGCAAACTGCTTCCATCATCCAATTTTAAATAACCAAACTGGTTGCCTTGTTTTGCAATCAACAAATAAGGCTTGCGTTTTACATCAATCATCGCCAATCCATCACCATCAGAATTTGCTTTTGAAATAATTTGCTGCTGGTAATCGAGCACAGTGAGTTCAACACCTTTCATTGGATCTGTAGAAACGATATCATTCACCGCAACAAATAAATTTTTACTGGTTGAATACTTTGCTGTTAATCCAATGTTGCTTGCCAAAATATTTCGCGTTGCAAATTTTTCTTTGTTATAATAAGAACTGAAACATGGATCATCGCGTTCATCCCAATTGTAACCATAAGGATAATAATTGTCGTAACGCGTCCAGAAATCCTGGTCATCATCCAATACATTTTCATCACTTGTGTTTTCGCTATAATCGTTGTCATCGCTTTTATCGTTCTGCAAACTATCGCAGGTATATAAAGAATAATCAGGGCGAAAGCCAATTGTTACATGATAAATAGCGCCGGGTTCTGTACGAATAAATTTATCAAGATCAAGCGCAAAAGAATTTTTATGATGAAGGTTTAAAGATTTATCATCATCCAATCTTACCGTTGCTTCTTTTATTGGTTTACCAACACGGCGCAAATCCTGGTCACCGTTCATATCATTCATCTGTAAAAATTGTACAATATTATTTTCATAGATTTTTATGATAGAAACATCAATCGCTTTAAGGTTAATTGCATCAAAAGGCAACACTAGTTTTCCTGTACTGTTTGGCAAAATATTTCCGGTGCCTTTAATTTTTACGGAAGGCAACCTATTCTCAAAAAATACATTTGAACTATATGATTTTTTTAATTTATCTCCAATTTGATTTTCTATTCCCGGCAAAACATTTATGGTATAATTTCCATCTAACGCATCTGTTGCATACACTTTTACTTCACTGCCTAAAATTGTATAAGCAGGATTTTCAATATTGCTGATTGTTATCAAACCATCCAAACTTTGCCCCGCAGAAATTGGATCACTAAATTGCACCAACGCATATTGTTCATCTTCATCAGAAGCGCGCACATTCAATAATTTAAAATCACCCAACGCAGGTATTTCAATTTCTTTATTGCCATTTTGTATGCTGTTAATGGCATCGCCTTTCCATTGCAACAATAATTTTTGTGCATTGTTTGTACGAGGAATATTATTGATTATGAATTGATGTTCTTTCGCCGTTTCATTATGCTGCCAGCTTATTGAAAATGCTTTGCCATTGATTGATGCCGTTAATAATTTTTCAATCGCAGATGATTGTTCAACATCTGCAGTTAAAATTTTGCCTGATAAATTCATTGCAGTTTTATTGTTGCTGCGTAAACCATTTTCATTTACTTCAAAAGAAGGTTTTACAACCTCTACATTGAATTTAAAATTATCAAACTTTGAAGGTATTTTTATAACATCACCCAACTTAAAATTCACTTCATATAATTGATCTGGCTTTAAATCGTTTGCCGGCTTAAATTCTATAGTGCGTGCATCAACCCAATATGCTTTTCCATCCACCGAAGGTGAAAAATCAAACAATTTATTTTTTATAGCTTCATTCACTTCATGTGTTGTGGAAATATCTGAAGCAAGCT
>CAXSDU010000022.1:0-29829 GCA_964236165.1 uncultured Parafilimonas sp.
AACTGTTCTCGCCCATTTTTTACAAATGCTCATTTCTTTAATAAGCCATATACTTAGTGCTGCATATATAATTAAAATGCCAGCGGCAGGCATGCCACCGCTATTTGCTAAACCAACATTCAATTCACTTAATACAAATTGCAGAACACCCAAAAAAATACAAGTATATAATACCTGCCTTGCTGCTAAGAAACTCTTAGGTTTATGAAATAACGGACCATCGCCCATGTTGTTTAATATTTAATGCAATATAAGTAAATAGTGAAGCAACAATTGTACAGCCAAATAAACAAGCTGCGATTGTGTTTTTTTTAAAATGCCATAGTTACGAATTACTCTTTAACCTCAAATAATAAATTAAAGAACCAATACCTACAAACAGGTGTGTAATTTCAACAGGTGCCATTTTTTTGATTGTTAATGTGCCATCAATTACACCCCAGATATCTGCTGATAAACCCAGCAAATGTGTAATGATATTTGTAAATAAAAGTGCTGCAAGAACTTTTGAGTTATCCTGGTTGCGCAGGAAATAATTTATAGCACCACTACCAAGAATTAGTCCACCCATACCTCTTAAAACGGAGAGTGTTTGAGGCGTTGCTTGAATAGCTAAAAAACCTGCCGCAAAGTTTGGAATAAAGAACATCATTGCGCCAAACGCAAAAGATGCAAAAGCGGTTACAAGAAGAAAGATTGAACGCTTCATTTTATTTGATTTAATATTGAAAGTAATATTAAATGGGTTCGTTTTATTATCGAATATTTTTTCCTGACAGCCGTCTGCAGAAGCAATGCAGATTTGCTTTGACAGCATTGAGGCAATAATATTTTTACTAAATATTAAAATATTATGAGGCGTAGATCTATACTGTTGTTATGTACAATAGCCACTATTATTTATTGTAGTTGTAAAAAAGATGCGCCTGCTGCCACGCTTATCATTGGCAACTGGAAGTGCAGCACTTCTATACGTAAAACTATTTTAATAGATAATGTAAGCAATACTAATCCACCGGTTATAAAAAGTGATACAACTTTTTGCATACCGGGAATCACATATATCAATCTTGATATTTTTGCAGGTGATACATTAAATATTACTTTGGTATATAAACTAAACACACCATACTCAAGCATATTTGAAATTAAAAAAGATGTTTATACCGTTAAGGACAACAAATTATATTGTAATCAAAATCCTTTCTCGTTAAATGGCGATGCAGCAACTATTAGTTTATTAACAGCAACCAATTTGGTTTTGTATGATAAAGACACTACCAACTATCAGCCACTTGTAATAAATGAACAATGGACTAATTTTTATAAATGATTTTCTGCATAATTTT
Organism: uncultured Parafilimonas sp.; assembly: GCA_964236165.1. Lineage (GTDB taxonomy): Bacteria > Bacteroidota > Bacteroidia > Chitinophagales > Chitinophagaceae > Parafilimonas. The sequence continues at coordinate 1,350 of CAXSDU010000022.1, forward strand.
TAGCTTCCTTACATAGTTTTTAAAAAGGCTTATAAGAAAAGAAATAATAAATACATATGAAATATTGACAAACATATATATGTTTAATGCATACTGCATAAAATACTAATACATTGATTAAGCTAATTAATTACAAACTTAATATGAAGCGACAAAGCTTTAAGCTTTTGCCGGCTTAGATTTTCACATTACTAATAATGTATCTTCAATGAATTTATTTATCTGCTGTCTAAACAAAACAATATGAAATCACTAATTGCTATCACAAGTTTTATCATTGCTTTTTGCATATATGGATGTAATAAAGATGGAGGAAATACAAATTCTCAAACCTTGTTTTTATTGCAAAACAAATGGACGCTTATTTCTTCTAATCTCGAATTTGCAGATATGTATTCTCTTAATTCAACTTATACAGGCATATCTTCTGATTATTACTGGTTTAATACAAATGATTCATTAAACATTCATCAGGCAGGCAACGTAAATATGCCGCAGGTACCATTATCACTAACAACTTATTATTCTCTTATTAATGACAGTGTTTTGTTTTATGGTAATAATACAGGTACAGAAGTAAATATAAAAGCACTCACTAATAATTTATTGGTTTTATTTAATAAGGCAACTGCATCATTTATTAATGCTGATGGAACTATTAATTATTACAACGGCGTAAAGGTTGATTCTCTTAGAAGGTAATTAAGCAGGATATTTAATTTCATAGTTGTGTTACCGAAACTAACAATACAGAAAAGCGAATTGAGAAGTTCCAAATAACAGCGAATTAAGCCTCCGTTTCGTTTACATTATAATCTGGTAATTGATGTAAAATTTATAACAAGTTATTTGCTTCTTCGCTTTTGCCGGATGCTTCTGCGATTTCATTCGCTGTACCAAATAATAAACATTGTATATAAAATCGATATTGCATCTTACAATTAAAATAAAGCCTGTTTAAAGAATTAAACAGGCTGCTTGATTAAATCACCCTTATTGGCAAAATTTGCAATCATTATTAAAATATAATTTGCTAAGATCAAATGAATTTTAAAGAAAATTTAAATCAACCGTTTGTGTGATTTTTTATTTTCGTTATAAATTTTATTTCCTGTGAAACAGATTTGCACAACCGTTTGCCTTTATTTGCTTATTAATATTATTTTATTTTTTTTGCGAAGGAAATATTTGTTTATATCAGCATAAAAAATTTTTAATGAAGAAATTATTGTTGTTTATTTTTTTATTACCGGTATTAAATACAGTCTTTGCCCAGCAATTAAAATTTTCATCTGCGAATAATAATTGGAACGCCGATAGTCTTGGAAATTTTCGTGCAATTGTTCGCGTTACTAAACCTGCTGATGTAATTAGAACTTATATTCAATGGAGAAGAAGAGATCAGCGCCCTGAATTAAAACGCATTATTGTTGTTGATTCAAATACCAATCAAAATGTTTTGAACGTGCATTCAGATAACATTACGCGTGAGCATGGCGAAGTATATTTTCAGCCAATCTCCGGCAACGGCATTTATTATGTTTACTATATGCCTTATAAAAATGAAGGACGCAGTAACTATCCAAAAGGTATTTATTTATCGCATGAAGAAACAGCTTCTCAGGATTGGCTGGGAAAAGTGAGTGATACACTTGGCGTAACTTATTCATACGAGATACAATCTATTAACGCGTTTAATTCCATGTATCCTATGGAAATAATTGGCGCGCAACGTTTGACAGATAGTTTAGTAAAAGCCAATGCAGATAAAGCTTTCATTGTTTTTCCTGAAGACAGAATGCATCCTGTAAAAATGAATAATGATTTGCCGGACAGATGGGTAAGCAAAGGTGTTAAAAATATTTTTACAGATACTGCATCCAAAGGTGAAAATTTTTCTTTTCAGTTGGGCGTGTATGCTTTGCAAAATTTAAGTGATGTAAAAGTTTCATTTACTGATTTAACATCGGCAGAAAATAATATTATTTCAGCACAAAATATTTCATGCTTAAATACAGATGGATTAAGTTATAATGATAAGCCTTTACATTTTACAATAAATGTACCTGCAAAAAAAGTGCAGGCGTTATGGTGTTTGGTTGATGTGCCGCAAAATATTCCGGCCGGTTTATATCAGGGAAGAGCATCTATAACATGTGCATCAAATTTTACAACGGAGATAGCACTGAATATTATTGTAAAAGATACAACGCTTGCTGATGGCGGCGTTGATGAACCATCGAAAATGACGCGGTTAAAATGGCTCAACTCCGATATGGCACAGGAAAATACCGTGATAAAACCTTATACACCTTTAAAGGTTTCAGGTAATACAATTGATTTGCTAGGCAGAAAAATTTTGTTGAATAACGATGGTTTGCCAAAACAAATTCAAACATTTTTTACAGAAGAGATGACGGGTTATACAAAGACACCAAAAAATATTCTGCAGCAATCTTTTCATTTTGATGCATACAGTGATACACAAAAAATTGAATGGATAAGCAGTGGTGTACAATTCACTTCAGAAAAAGAAGGCACTGTAAAATGGCAGAGTACATCAACATCTCCATCCTTACAAATGGATGTAAGTGCATCCGCAGAATTTGATGGCTTTGTTTCATACAGCATTAAATTAATTGCACTAAAAGATGTTGAACTTTCAAATACAAATCTTTTCATTCCATATAATACCGAAGCCGGGAAATATATAATGGGCTTGAATTTAAAGGGCGAATCAATGCCTGATAATTATAACTGGAAATGGGATGTTGCAACTAAAAATCAGGATGGCGCGTGGATTGGAGATGTAAATGCGGGCATGCAATTTTCTCTGCGTGATGAAAAATATGTTCGGCCTTTAAACACAAACTTTTATTTGCTGAAACCTTTGGTGTTGCCAATGTCGTGGGGAAATGAAAACAAAGGTGGCATCAGCATCAGCAAGAAAAATAATATAGTGCTCATAAATAATTATAGCGGCGCAAGAGAGATGAAGCAAGGCGATACGTTGTATTATAATTTCAATTTGTTAATCACGCCGTTTCATACAATTAATACAGATTTTCAATGGTCAACACGTTTTTATCATGCATACAAACCCATTGATACCATTAAAGCAAGCGGCGCAACTGTTATAAACATTCATCATGCAACGGCAATCAATCCATACATTAATTATCCTTTTATTGCATGGCGCGAAATGAAAGCATATTTTGATTCTGCGCATGCTGTAGGTTTAAAAGTAAAAATTTATAATACCATCCGCGAGTTATCAAATCATGCTTATGAATTGCCTGCATTAAGAAGTTTGGGCCATGAAATTTATTCGCCGGGTAAAGGCGGTGGCTTTAGCTGGCTGCAGGAACATCTCGACAGCGATTATATTGCTGCATGGTTTGTGCCCGAATTAAAAGATGCAGCCATCATAAACAGCGGGCAAAATCGCTGGCATAATTATTATGTGGAAGGCATAAACTGGCTAACACAAAACGTAGGTATTGATGGAATATATTTAGATGATGTAGCATTTGATCGCGTAACAATGAAGCGTGTAAAAAGAGTATTGACAAAAGATAATCATCCCGGAATTATTGATTTGCATTCCGCGAATCAGTATGATAAAGCAGATGGTTTTAATAACAGTGCAAACTTGTACATGGAAAATTTTCCTTACTTAAATCGTTTATGGTTTGGTGAATATTTTGATTATGAAAACAACAGTTCTGATTTTTTTCTTACAGAAGTTAGCGGTATTCCTTTTGGTTTAATGGGCGAAATGTTGCAGAGCGGCGGCAATGCCTGGCGCGGAATGATTTATGGAATGACAAACCGCATGCCATGGAGCGATGATGCAGACCCGCGACCAATATGGAAAGTGTGGGATGATTTTGGAATGCAGGGCACAAAAATGATTGGCTACTGGAGCAATAATTGTCCTGTAAAAACAACCAATGAGAAAATATTGGCAACAGTATATAAAAAGAAAGGCGCTGCATTAATATCTATTGCAAGCTGGGCTGATGATGCTGTGAATGTTCAATTGAAAATCGATTGGAGAAAGTTAGGCATTAATAATAAAAAAGCAGTCATCATTGCGCCTGAAATAAAAAATTTTCAGCCTTCAAAAACTTTTTCAATTAATGATAAAATACCTGTTGAAAAAAATAAAGGCTGGTTGTTGATTGTGAAAGAAAAATAAAATTAAATCTTTTGGTTTGCTCTATATTTTAGAAAAATTATGAGTATTTGAGTTTACGTCTTTGTTGTAGAATAATTATTTAGCTGAACATTTTTTTGCAAAATGAAAAATACAACTATCGCTAATTTTTCTGATTTGATTGGATGGCTCGGCACTCTTTTTTATATAGTAGCTTATCTTCTTTTATCAATCGGAAAATTAAAAGCCGATTAAAATATATCACGTATTAAATATTTTAGGTGCAGCAGGTTAACTGTAAATGCAATTCATTTATATGATTATCACAATATCATAGTTATATCGTTTGGTTTGCTATTGCTTTGATAGCTTTAGTTTTTATTATAAAAAAAAATAAAATATTAATTTTTAAGTTCAACGGCTGCGGGATAGACTGAAAACCCGGTAAGGCTTTGTGCATCTGCTTTTGTGCCGGACTTGTAACGTAAAGCCCGACTGCTGCTGATACTTATACTGCAGCCGACAGCCTCAAACAATTCTTCTAAATTTAGTGCAATTGCTTTTCCAACTTGGCTAATAGTTGAAGATGTTTTTCTGTTTCGATAATGAGTTGTTCATCGTTAGTAAGTGTTTTTATTTCATTGGCTTTTGCCACCATATCATTGTATCGTTCCATATTAAAATCATCATCAGGGTTGCCAACTTTCCAGCTTGCTTCAAGATAATTTAACAACGTAACGGCACGCTCGGTTGGATAATCATTTGCGATGCGAACCGACAATGCCTCATCATAATAATTAAGCGCTTTTTCAAAATTATCCGTGCGAAGGCTTACAGGATATTTTGTGTATGCGTTGGCGAAATTGTTACAGATCATTCCAAACTCAAAAGGAAAATTAATCTTGTTATAATAATCAAGCGCCTCGTTAAACGACGTTGCAGAGAGCGCCGCCCAAATGCTTCGCTTTTTATTTTCATCGGGCAACTCAGCATATATAACGCCAAGCTGGTGATGGATGTCGGCGAAAATATTTGGTGTTTCTTCTTTGGTAAAAACTTTCAGTGCTTCCTGGTAAGCCTGCAATGCGCTGCTGTAAAATTGCGGGTTGCCGCTTTGTGCCCAATCGTACAATAAACGTCCACGCAACATTTGCGACTGCGCCAGCATTTCTGTTTGATGCTCCTCTTTGAAGTACGTAACGGCTTTTGAAATATAACCAATGGCTTCGCTGAAACTGTTACTGAGATTGGCGATTGTTGCTGCATCCATGTATAAAAATGCGGCGATTATATTATGATGATTGGTCTCGAAGAACTGCAGCGTTTTCCATAAACGGTCTTTTAGTTCAGCCATTAAATTTTCATCATAAGGAAACGTGAGTTGCTTCATTGCAGCATTACACCATGCTCTTTCCAAAGTGTATTTTGGATAATCATCAAGATGTTTAAAATATTGTTGGTCTATCAACTGCATTGCTTCGCCACTTCTGTAATTATCAGTTAAAAAAGTTGCATAATATTTTAAAGTAAGTGCTTTGAATGATGGCTCAAACGCAAGCTGCAATGCATCTTTATAATGCGCTTCGATGGCTTCTTCATTTATTTCACTGCTGAAATTTCCATAGTTTAATGCAACGGCAACATTGTGATTGAACGCATAATTTTCGAAAGGGTGCGCGAACTTTGTTTTGCGTAAAATATTTTCTAGTGCACTGTCTGCTTCGCTGCTGTTTGTGATGGCTTGTATTAAATCGAAAATGAAAAGCATCGCAGGAAAAGCCGTAAAATATTGCGGATATTTTTCTTCATTTCTTAACATACCGAACACCGTACCCAGAAAAAAAGTTTTATTGAAAGGAATCTCTGATGGAAAAATTATTGCAGGTCTTTGCTCTAACCAATCCGGCGGAATATGAATACGGTTTTCATTGATATAAATGGCATTAGAAATTTCTGGCAGCGCTTTATCTGTTTCCTGCACTGCAACAATTTCATTCAACCGGTAAATGCTTTCAATGTATTCATGAATAGTTGGCGCATCTAAACTATCGTTATAAAAAACATGCAATAAAATATCATTCATCTATAACTGAACTTTTAAAATTTGTAATGATGCTTCTAAAGTGAAGTCAAGATTTCTATCGTTGTTCTCAATATCATTATCCAAAAATAATTCCTGTATAGAAATTGATCTATCGCCAAAAGCATTTTTGTTTTTTAAAATCTGTTGTGTGCCTTTATGAATTTTTCTAAACAATTCTTCGCTTGCCGGCGCAACTAAAAGCGTTTTATCATTTATATAGAATGTGCTTAACACAACTGCATCACTACCAAAAATTTTTTCAGCGATATTTTTTTTGATGATGATGTGTTGTGCTTCAAGGTAAACATCACTTTCAGCTTTAAAAGATTTTACGTTAGTATTTGTTTCTTTTGGAATGAACATTAATTCAATTCGTTTAAAATTCTTTCTATCAATTTATCACCTGCTTTCTTAACCGAATCAGATAGTTCCATATTAATTCTTATTTCAGAAATGGCAATTAAGTAAACACTGATTTTATCTTTTGGAAATTCATCAGCCATTATTTTTTTTGCATAACTCAGTGCCTGGTCCCACTTCATTCCATGTAAAAAAACAAGCGGGTCATCCTGAATACCGGCTTTTATTTCTGATGCAGGCAAATGAAACAATGTTCCATCAGGTTCGCCGGAATTAATTACGCCATCTATAATAATAATCTGATTATGTCCTTTAAGCTTAAACAAAATTTCAAAAGCCGAAGTGCCCATGTCAAACACACTTACATCATCACGATACTGCAAATGTTTTTGCAATTCTGTTACTACGTGTACGCCAATAGCATCATCACTGCGAACGGGATTTCCAAAACCAAGGATAGCAATATTCATTATACTTCAAAAGTAAAAATTCAAAACAAAAACAAGTAAGTGTTTAACAAGTTGATACATAATTTAAAACAAAAACCCGCTAAAACTTTCAGCGGGTTAAAACATTTTATTATTTAGTTATAATTTAAATCTTGCTAATTCCTTACCTGTTTTATTATCATGTGCATGAACTGTACAAACTAAACAACTATCAAATGACCGGGCAACCATTCCAACTTCTACAGGATCATTTTCATCTTCAATTTCCAAACCCATCAAAGCACTTTCCATCGCGCCCATATTTCCATTTTCATCTTTCGGACCTACATTCCAGGTTGTAGGAGCCATAATTTGATAATTGCTGATAACGCCATCTTTAATATCAATCCAATGGGCTAACGCTCCGCGAACTGCCTCTGTTGCACCAAAGCCCTGACCATCACGTTCTTTTGGCTTAATAAAAAATTCCTGATCAAGTTTTATTTGCCCAAGCCATTCGTGAATATGATTATAATAACCCACTGCTTCATGCATACGTGCAAGAGAACGAACAAACACACTTGGTCCGAGCTTTTGCATAATATCACCAAACAAAGTATCTTTTATCTGGTGTGAAAGATTAGCAGGATTAGCATTCATAATAACCCTTGCGAGCGGACCTGCTTCTGCGGCCAAATTATTATAGCGAGGTGATTTTGACCAACTGTACTTACCTGAAAAATCTGTATCAGCCAGCTTTTCCGATTTGGTTGGAATTGGCGCACCTTCATTAAACGGATGAAGCGGCGGCGCATCCTGATACCAGCTGTGTTTTACATGTTCAATAATATTTTTCTGATCGAAAACATGATACGTATTACCATCATAAAAACCACTTGATTGTATTAATGCTTTATTACGGCCTTCAATGGTTGGATGGTTATACATGTCTTTATGCAGAAAGGTTCCATAAGCAATGTATTTTCCAAGTCCCTGACCCATTTTATCCAAGCCAAATTCCAAACCTGCACGAATGTATAAACCTAAATCACTGTTCCTGTGGCTTTCATTTTCATCAACCCAAACCAGCATATCATCCCAGCTTTTTATTTGCATATAGCGTTCAATAGAACAGCCGAGCCAAATAGTTTCTAACCAATCATTTTTAAATTGATTTAAAATAGCATAAGCACGTGTAATATCTTTTAAAGTTGGCGCACACATTACACCACCGGGAAGCATATAACTGCTATGCGGCCACTGGCCACCAAAGAGTGCATAAATTTCAACCGGTCTTCCGCTGGCAGTTAAGCCAACCTGAAATGAAGATCCAACATAAGCAGACCAACGTTTTGCAACCTCTGCATATAAAGGTTTATTTGCAAATTTTTTATTTGCCATATCGGTTGCAAAAATTGCATAGAACCAACGAGGATCGCTTTGCAGGCTTTCACTTGCCTGACCAATTGCTCTTAATAATAAAGCATTTGGCGGAAGTGTTGTTTGCCATGCTACATCAACAGCAAAAGAAGCGCAGTATAAATGTGAGCCACCGCAAATACCACAACAACGTGGAGTTACAATCATACCTGCCTGCGGATCTTTTCCTCTTAATATTGTTTCAAAACCTCTGAACATAGATGCCTGTGTATTAGCACGTGTAACAATGCCGTTTTCCATATAAACATTTACATCAAGGTCACCTTCTACGCGGCCTACAGGTGATATATTTAATTCTTTAGTTGCCATCGTTATTTTAATTATAAGTTATGAATGATAAGTAATAAAATATTGATTCATCTCATATTATTACTTAGTTTGTTCAAATGTTTTTGCAGGCGAACCGAATACTTTACCAAGGCCGGCTTTGAAATAATAGGTAAGCATATTATCGCCATCAGGAACTTCTTTAGGCAGAAAGCCTAAATAATGTTGCGTTTTGAATATGCTTCCTTTCTTTAAATCATCATGCGGGAAACCCGGTTCGGTGCATCCCAGACACGGATGATTAACCCTCGTTTTTGATGCTTGTCTATTCCATAAAATGCGATTGCAGCTTGAATGTGTCATTGGTCCGCGGCAACCTACTTCATAAAATAAACATCCACCGCGTTTACCAAAATCACCATCAACTTTTTCACCAAACGCTCTTGCATTAGTACATCCTGTTTGTGTAAACTCGCTAAAGAATGTTGTTGGACGATGAAAGGCATCAACCTGAACATCAGCAATTCTTCCTGTTGCAATAGCAACTAATATTTGTGTTATCCAATCCGGATGTGCAGGACAACCCGGAATATTTACAACCGGTAATCCTCCTTTGGAAATATAATCAGCTCCTAAATAACCGCCTTTCTTCTTTTTTAGAAATTGCAAACCCGTGCTATCTGTTGGGTTTGGCGGCGTGGCAGGAATGCCACCCCATGTAGCACAATCACCAATTGCCACAACATAGCCCGCAACCTTTGTTAATTCTTTCACCCAATCTTTCATTGGCCGCTCAGCAAAAATATTCATTGTGCCGGTGTCATTAGGACCTTCAATTAAGGTTCCTTCAAACACTAATATATCAAGTTGAATTTTACCGGAAATACAGTCGTTTAATAATTGTGAGACCTGGTGACCAATCTCCAGACCCATAGAAGGATGCCATAAAATATTAATACCAAAATCAACAACTAATTCTACTACGGTAGGTTCTTCTGCATTTAAGAATGACATTGTGTTACCACTACATGCACCACCTTGTAACCAAAGTACGTTAGCCATAACAATCGTTTTAATTATTAATTTACAGACAAGGTAAAACTATTTTCGAAATTAGAAAGCTTTTTCTAATCACAAAAGCATCACATTGTTTTTGCAAATGATATAAGTAAACAATGCCGATAAAAACTGCTTTTTTATGTATTCCATAGAAAAACGCATGTTCGTTAATTTAACCTAAATATAGTAGTGATAAAATTGCCTGCACTTATTATCCGGCTCAAAAATGCTCTTCGTTCATCATAACTGCTGTTTAAAATTGTTTTTATTTGATAAGTCAAAACTGTTATGACAAATAAACTTTATACAGTATAAAATGTATTATGAAATTTTAATTGCTTAGAATAGCTTTTGCAAGCATTTAAACGTTCAGTTATAGATGCAATTTAGATTTGAAAACCGTTTGCTCAATATATATTGAGAAGTAGATAGAAGCGATATGACTGTATTTACTATTCGCGCCATGTTACAAAATTTTGGTGCGTACTACTTTTATATTCTTAAGGAATTTAAAGCCGGTATCATAATAAACATAGGATTAATCAATAGCAAATACTTAAATAACAATCGAAATTAAATTGGGTAATCATTTCATCTATTTTCAACTACACGATACACATAATAATGATTGCTACAATTTATAATGAACTATGTAAAACACTATTCTATACATTTAGATAAGGTACAGCAAGAGATTAAAAGTAACACTAAATTAAATGAATAATAATTTGGGTATCATTTATGAAAGTGATTAATGCAATTCGTTATTAAACATTATAAAACCTATGAATATTTTAAATAAAAACTTACAGTGCTTCTGCCAGCATTATGATCGGAAAATATTAGATGAGATGCGAGTAGAAAGCAGGGACTCATAAAAATACAAGATTGAAAACTGTTGCAATGTAACGTTTGCCAGAAAATTATTGCGGCAAATTGATATCATTTGTAATAGCCTTATCAAGCCAATAAATAAAAAATATTACAGAAGTAGCAGTGAGTAATTATAAAATCACTGTGAAATTATTAATTCAGCTTACAACGATATAGTGATTACCATATCATAAAATATAACTTATGAACTTCAATTTTTTATTGCTTAGAAAAACTTATTTTTTATTAGCTATATACGGTTTATTAGGTATTGCATCGTGTTCTAAAAATAGTGATAATTCAAATCCTGGTTATCCATACAGTCAAATTAAACCTACCAAACCAACGCCATCGTGGGGACTTGATCTTACACCGCAAATGCAAACTGTAATCGAAGCACTAGATACACTTGATCCTGTGCCTTTATACACACTTACACCACAGCAGGTAAGAATGATGCCTTCAGCAGCAGATGCAGCAATGCGTGTGATGAATAATTATCATATAGCAGCACCTGCAATGAATGTTGATACTGTTGGTATGCAAGTACCAGTTACCGGTGGCAGTATTCACGTACGCATTTACACGCCCACAACAGGTAAAGCTTCTTATCCTGTAATAGTATATTATCACGGTGGCGGATGGGTAATTGCTACTGTTGATACATACAATGCATCTGCACAGGCATTGGCAGAACAGGTAGACGCTATCGTGGTTTCAGTGGAATATAGAAAAGGTCCGGAGTTTAAATTTCCAGTAGCACATAATGATTCATATACTGCTTATAAATGGGCAGTTGCTAACGCATCAACTTTTAAAGGTGATTCAACAAAGATGGCTGTTGCAGGTGAAAGCGCCGGGGGTAACCTTGCGGTCAATGTTGCTATCATGGCCAGAGACAGCGGTTTAAGGCAACCTTTGCACATTGTATCAGTATATCCTGTTGCCACAAATAATTTAAATACAACATCATATGTTCAATATCAAGATGCCGAGCCATTAAGCAAACCATTTATACAATGGTTCCTCAAGTATTTTTTAAATGATACAACGGTTGATAGTAATAGTCCATTGATTAACCTGGTGAATGCAAACTTATCCGGACTTGCACCTGTAACCATTATAAACGCAGAAATAGATCCTTTACAAAGTGATGGTGAAATGCTTGCTGCAAAATTGCAGGCGGCAGGTATAACTGTAACGAGGCAAGTTTACAAAGGTGTTACACATGAATTTTTTGGAATGGCAACTGTTATACCTGAAGCAAAAGATGCGCAAGCTTTAGTTGCAAAAGAATTAAAGGCAGCCTTATATTAATTAATAATGATTGGCCGATTAAGAATGATAACTCCATTTTTATCTTATTAAACGGTTATGGTTTACATAAACTTCTCATTGAAATCGTGTATGATAGTGATGAATAGCCTTCATCATTTAATATAATCATATGAAAAAAAAACCTGTTTCTCCTAATGCACATGCATTAATTGATTATGCATTAGTTTTTAGTTTGCTAACTGTGCCTTTGTTATTTCGTTTCAATAAAAAGGTAAAAAAAATTTATACGGCAGAAGCGTTGATATTGCTTGGATATATCGCTTTAACGGATACGCCTGTTGCGCTAAAGCCATTAATTCCGTTTCCGGTTCATGGAAAAATTGATCCGTTTAATGTTAGCCAGTTTGCCTTGCAATCATTTATGAAATCTTTTAGAAAAGATAAAAAAACTTTATTGTTTAATATCGGATTTACCATAATTGCCGGAACCGTAGTTGCGCTAACTGACTGGCATGGAAAAACAATGCGAACAACAGGTAACAATCAAAAAATCTATAATGGCGAAAGTATGTAGACTGGAAGCGTTTTGGCAGCCTGATTCTGTTATACGTGCAAGACTTTAAGTTTTCTGTCTATGTTGCGCTTAAGCCATAAAAGAAATTACGAATCGTGAACATAAATCAATCGAAGAATTGCGTGCTTATTAATTCATATCTAATAATACAAAAACTATGAAGACTAAGTTCTTTTATTACAATAAATATTTAAAATATATTTTTTTAATTATAAATTCTTTTTTTATTATGAATACATCTAATGCTCAACAACCTAAGCTGGAAAAGGTTTATAGCGATAACACTTACCAATTTACAGGTGTAGCTACTTCTGCAAAGGGAAGATTGTTTGTTACTTATCCGCGTTGGTCTGGTCTTTACAAATATGCCGTGGTTGAAGTAATGAAAGATGGAAGTGCAAAACCTTATCCTGATGAAGCTACAAATAAATGGCAACAGGGCGAAGATGGTTCTGATAAATGGGTTTGCGTACAAACGGCTTATGTGGATGAAGATGATTATTTATACATTGTCGATCCGGCTGCACCGATGCTTGAAAAAGTAATTGATAATTGCGCGAAAGTGGTAAAGTTTAATTTGCAAACAAACCAGGTTGAAAGAACTTACCGGTTTCCGTTAACTATAGATAATCATAGCTATTTAAACGATATACGGGTTGATACAAAACAACAAGTTGCTTATCTCACTAATTCTGGTACTGGTGGTATTGTAATTCTTGATTTAAAAACCGGTACATCAAGACAAGTATTGCAAGCGCATAAATCTGTACATCCGGATCCGTATGTAAAATTTGTTATTGATGGAAAAGAATTAAAAAAGCAAGGTCAGCCGCCGGCTTTTCAATCAGATGGCATTGCTTTAAATCCTGACAGAACTTACCTGTATTATAAAACTATTTCTGATAAAAGATTATGGCGCGTGCCAACAGCTGCATTGCTTGATACCACATTAAGCGGGCAGCAGCTTGCAGGCAAAGTGGAAGACTTAGGGAATATTGCGAATACTGACGGAATGATTTTCGATAAAAAGGGCAATTTATATTTAGGTGACCCAACAACTTACAGCATGGTTCAGGTAACACCTGATTTAAAACCGCATGTATGGATTGCCAGTCAGGATTTAATTTGGCCCGATACTTATTCTGTATCAAATGATGGATACATCTACATCACAACATCCCAAATCAATAAACAACCGGAATATAATGAAGGCGTGAATAAAAGAACAACTCCATATGTGGTTTATAAAGCAAAATTGCCTTAATGGTTAATAAACATCAGATCAAATTAAATAATTTTTAAACACCTATTATGATAAACAACAATGAAACACAGGAACGTATTACCACCCACAGTTCAGATCAACAACTTGCGTCCGAACTGATAGAAAGTATGTATGCAGGTATTGCATTGATGGGTCAGGCGCAACATAAAGCAATGTCAAAAGATGCTTTAGACCTGGCTGAGAAGCTTCAAAAAACACATACAAAACTTACAGAGGAATTGAAAATGTATGAATCAGACCAGGGATGGCTTATTCCTGCCGGAGAAAAAGATGAAGATGTAAATAAACGCCAGGAAATGGCAAAAAAAAATGGCGAAGAATATGAGCAGGCATGGCTTTCAGCACTAAGAGACAGGCATGAAACAAATATTAGAAAGCTGGAAATTGCTGAACCTGAGGATCCAAAACTAAAACGAATGGGTGAAAAAAGTTTATCAACATTAAAAGACTTATTGAGTGACATTTTAAATGTACAGGCAAGTGTTGCCTGAAAATAACAAATTGAGTAATCGAAATAAATCTAATTATAAATTTTTCAAATAGATTAATTATGAAAGCAGCAGTAATACATGGTCCGGGAAAAATCACCTGCGATACAGTTCAGGATCCTATAATTCAAAAAAGCCGTGATGCAATTATAAAAGTTACAGCAACTGCAATATGTGGTTCAGATTTGCATATGTATTCAGGCGGAATTGCCCAGCCAAGACCGATGGTTATGGGTCACGAATTTATGGGCATCGTTGAAGAAACCGGTTCAGAAGTAAAAAATTTAAAACGTGGTGATAGGGTAGTAGTTCCATTTCCTATCGCCTGCGGGCATTGCTTTTTTTGTGATCATCATTTGCCGGGACATTGTGAAAATAGTAATCCTGAACAGTATGGTCCTGAAGGAGCTATTTTAACGCAGAAAGGCGGTGCATTGTTTGGGTATTCTGATCTTTATGGAGGTTATGATGGCGGACAAGCGCAGTATGTTCGCGTGCCTTACGCTGATTATGGTCCGCGTAAAGTACCTGATAATCTCAAAGATGAGGAAGTTTTATTTCTTACTGATATTTTTCCTACAGGTTATACCGGTATAGATTGGGGCAATGTACAGGGAGGAGAAACAGTTGCAATATTCGGCTCAGGTCCTGTAGGATTAATGGCAGCAAAAAGTGCATGGCTGCGTGGTGCAGAAAGAGTATTTATTATTGATACTTTACAATACCGTCTTGATAAAGCAAAAGCGGTAGCAAATTGTGAAACGATATTATGGGAAGATAAAGCAGAAGATGTAATTGAGCAGATAAGACAACAAACACAAGGTCGCGGTGCAGATGTTTGTGTGGATGCAGTAGGCTTTGAACCTGATAGAAATGCGCTCGAACGTGCAAAAGCAGTTATTAACGTTGAAAAGGGTTCGGTTAAAGTGCTTGAAGCTTGCATGAGCGCTGTAAGAAGAGGCGGAACAGTATCTGTTTTAGGTGTTTATCCTTATAATTATGATAATTTCCCATTGGGTCAAATCTTTGATAAAGGTATTATCATGAAAGGCGGACAAGCACCTGCGCATAAATATATAGATGAGCTCTTAGGATATGTAGAATCCGGAAAGGTGAAGTTGAATGATATCATCACACACCGGTTACCGCTTACAGAGGTTGCTCATGGTTATGAAATTTTTAAGAAGAAAGAAGAGGATTGCGTTAAAGTGGTTTTGGATCCCTGGGCTTAAATTATGCAGCCTTTATAATTTTAAACTTTGTAATAAGTCTATAAAATATTGATTTAATAACCACACAAAAGCCAAACACTATTGTTTTTTCTTTTGTACTTTTTTTCGCACATCTTTTTCTATATCTTTTTTTAACTGGTGTTGCTGATCTGCTTCATCTATTGAATGTGATTGTTGCAACGATTCTTCCTGCTGTGTATCTACTTTAAGCTTTGCATAATATTTCTGAATTACTTTAAGTTCTGCTTCTGTCATATTCTCTACATCAACAAGCCGGTTACTGGCAAATTCATGTGCAGCTACCAGTTCGTTTAATTTTAATTGAACTGCAATTGATTCTTTGTTTTGTGATTTTTGAATAAGAAACACCATTAAAAAAGTAATGATAGTTGTACCGGTATTAATTACCATTTGCCAGCCTTCCGAATAATGGAATACCGGGCCTAATATAGCCCATATAATTACTGCTGAAAATGCCAGTATTATAGCAGCATTACTACCAGTTGCCTGGCTAACCTGTGCGGCAAATTGTTCAAAGAAATTATGTTTTTTGGTTTTATTTTCTTTCATAATTGATTGTATTTAGATTTACTATTAACTAATTTAAATTAAGAGCATATTCATTTTTATCGGGGCTTTATTTGGTCTTCCGGTATAAAAATAAAGTATTAAATAATTTGCAAATAATATTAGTATCAATCTTATTAATCAAAAGCAATAAAAGTCGCTGAGATTTTAATTTATCTAAAATATATGACTTAGAAAGTTTTGCTTAACTCAAAATATATAAGAATTTTAACTGATGTTAACTTTTCAACGTACAGGATAAATAAATAAATATCTTAGCGAAAAAACTTTTCAATGATAAGAATAACTTAAAAAACTTACCTAAACTTAGCATAGGATTTGTTTACATTGCATGAATTCTTCCTTTATATAAATTAAACTTTAATTATGTCTAAATCTTCCGCACCTAAAAATGCTAATAAAACAGCTTCGAAAACACCTGCAGCGAACTCAACAAAAGATAATATGGGTACAATGCCTGCAGAAGATAACGATTCTAAATATCAGCCAACTGAAGATGCTGATATGAATGCGCAATCTTTAGATTCTGAAGATGCTGTAATGAAATTATTTACAGATTCAATAAAAGATATTTACTGGGCAGAAAATGATTAAAGCCGCCGCCACGAAATCATTACAAGATGCTATAACAAATCATCTTGAACAAACAAAAACGCATGTTGAAAGATTGGAACAGGTTTTTGAGTTGCTTGGCAAAAAACCACAAGCAAAAAAATGCGATGCAATGGAAGGATTAACCAAGGAAGGTGAAGGCGTTATTGAAGATACAGATACAGGCACACCGGCAAGAGATATTGGAATTATTATGGCTTCGCAAAAAGTAGAACACTACGAAATATCTTCTTATACAGGACTTGGAAAATTAGCTGAAAAATTAGGCTTAAGCGATGTTGGAAATATTTTAGCTGAAACACTTGCAGAAGAAACAGAAGCAGATAATATACTTGCAGGCATTGCAGAAAATGATATCGCAATAAAATAAAATTCATTATTCTTATTAAATTAATACTGCTCCTTTACAAAAACATAAATCAAATAACTAATACTAATTATGCCATTAGAATCAAAAGATAATAACAAAATAGAAAGTAAAAAGATCGTTGATTTGCAACAAAATTTTGAAGATTCAACTGGTGAGTTCTTAACAACCAACCAAGGTTTAAAAGTAAATGATGATCAAAACTCATTAAAAGCCGGTGAACGTGGTCCAAGTCTTTTAGAAGATTTTATTTTGCGTGAAAAAATTACGCACTTTGATCATGAACGAATACCCGAAAGAGTAGTTCATGCACGAGGCGTGGGTGCACATGGTGTGTTTAAATTAAATGAAGATTTAAGTATATTTACTAAAGCTGGTTTTTTAACCGACATGTCAAGAGAAACCCCGGTGTTTGTTCGTTTTTCAACCGTTGCTGGTTCGCGTGGTTCATCTGATCTTGCGCGTGATGTGCGTGGGTTTGCTGTAAAATTTTATACAGAAGAAGGCAACTTTGATTTGGTGGGAAATAATATTCCTGTATTTTTTATACAGGATGCAATTAAATTTCCTGATCTTATTCATGCAGTAAAGCCAGAGCCGCATAATGAAATTCCTCAGGCTGCTTCTGCACACGATACTTTTTACGATTACATCTGTAATACGCCCGAATCTGCTCACATGCTGATGTGGGTTATGAGTGATAGGGCAATTCCTCGCAGCCTTCGCATGATGGAAGGTTTTGGTGTGCATACGTTCAGACTTATTAACGCTGAAGGCAAAGCATGTTTTGTAAAATTTCACTGGAAACCTTTATTAGGCGTGCATTCTGTTGCATGGAGTGAGGCGCAAATTATTTCCGGTAAAGATCCTGATTTTCATCGCCGTGATTTATTTGAAGCAATTGAAAACGGAGATTTTCCACAATGGGATTTTGGTGTGCAAATCGTGCCTGAAGAAGATGAACATAAATATGAATTTGATTTGCTTGACCCAACTAAATTAATTCCTGAAGAATTAGTACCTGTAAGAAGAATTGGAACAATGACGTTAAACAGGAATACTGATAATTATTTTGCTGAAACAGAACAGGTCGCTTTTCATCTTGGACATATAGTACCAGGTATTGATTTTAGTAATGACCCTTTATTACAGGGAAGATTATTTTCTTATACGGATACGCAATTAATACGTTTGGGCGGACCAAATTTTCATGAAATTCCTATTAATCGCCCTGTCGTTCCTATACATAATAATCAGCGTGATGGTCACATGCGCCAGCAAATAAACAAAAGTAAAACTGCACATAGCCCAAATACAATGAGCGGCGGTTCCCCGTTTCAGACAGGTGTTATGCAAGGTGGTTTTACAAGCTATCCGGAAAGAATTGATGCACACAAAATAAGAGAAAGAAGCACCAGTTTTTTTGATCATTTCAGCCAGGCTAAATTATTTTTTAATAGTCAGTCTGAACCTGAAAAGAATCACATAACAGATGCATTAAGTTTTGAACTGGGAAAAGTTGAATTTTTGATTATAAAAGAAAGGATGTTGTATTTTCTCAACCAGATTGACGAAGGCCTTGCAGAAGGTGTTGCATATAATATTGGTATGCATATTCCAAAAGAATTAAAAACGCCTTTAAATCAAACTATACCTGCAGATGGTGATCCGGAAAAATACAGATCTATTGTTAAAGAAGGCTCACTTAATAAATCAACTGCATTAAGTATGGTTTTTTCATCTGAAAATAATAGTATAAAAACACGAAAAATTGCAATCCTCGCTGCGGACGGTGTAAACGCAGACAAAATTGATACAGTAAAAAATGCACTTTCAAAAGAAGGTGCTATTTGCGAAGTGATTGCACCTAAGCTTGGATTTATTTCAGGCGTAAATGATAAAAGCATACAGGTTGGCAAACCTTTTCTGGGTGTTGCTTCAGTATTTTACGATGCTGTATATGTACCTGGCGGAACAAATAGTATAGCTACTTTAGAAGCAGATCCGGATGCTGTTCATTTTTTAAATGAGGCATTTAAACATTGTAAGGCAATTGCTTTTGATACAGATGCATTGCAATTTATTAAAGCAACATATTTCGGCAGAAAATTACCGGAAGATGTAAGTAATGAAACTGTTTTAAAGGAAGGTATTATTATGAGTGATGATGCAGATAAATTATCAGTACAATTTATAAAAGCAATAGCGCAACATCGTTTTTGGGAAAGAGAAAAAGCAAGGAAGGTACCAGCATAAATTATAAAAAGCAATTACACAAATAAACTATTCCGAATCGCTGCAAGCCTTCGGAATTTTTTATTTTTTGGTTATCTGTTTTGTTTTTTTGCATTTAGTGAAGTTGAATAATTATGATATTTTTATCTGCAATTAATATAGATAACAAATCATTTTTTTTTGTCTAAACTAATGACTTATCAAGTCTATGTTAAAAAATTTTAAAAGAATAAATAAAAACGTTTTTTTCAAAGCTTAATTGAACAAATAATAAGATTAGTTGTTTTTGATATGAGAAAAATAATACTCACAGGCTTTAAGTTTTCATGATATAATTACTATTTAATGATGATTGAGTAATAAAGTGGCTTGGCACTATTATTTCTTTACCTGTACCTGTACCCTTATTCTTTTTACAATAAATATATATGATGAATTTATTATGCTTCTCACATTTGAGATGGGATTTTGTGTATCAGCGCCCGCAGCATTTAATGACTAGGTTCAGTAATTATTATTCTGTTTATTATATTGAAGAACCGGTTTATGGTAATAAAGATGATAGTTATTCTATTCAATCTGCAAAAGAGAATGTAACTGTTATTGTTCCGCAATTAAGCATTGCTAATAAGGGTAATTATAATCAAAGGTTGAAAAAGATAGTAGATACATTTATAACTGAACACGATGTAAAAGATTTTATTGCCTGGTATTATTCTCCGATGGCTTTTTTATTTACAAAACATCTTAATGCACTACTTACAATTTATGACTGTATGGATGAATTGTCAGCGTTTAAGTTTGCACCACCGGAACTTAAGCAGGCAGAAAATGATTTGCTAGAAAGTGCTGAAATTGTGTTTACTGGAGGTTATAGTTTATATAAGGCAAAAAAGCATTTACATCATAATATTTATCCTTTTCCAAGCAGCATTGATAAAGAACATTTTGCAAAAGCACGTCATTCAAATTCAGCACCGCAGGATCAGCAAAAAATACCATCTCCGCGATTAGGATTTTTTGGTGTGCTGGATGAAAGATTTGATATTGATTTGATACGTAGTGTTGCTGATGCAAAACCTGACTGGCAATTTGTGTTTATAGGACCCATTGTAAAAATTAATGAAAGTGATTTACCTAAAAATAAAAACCTACATTATTTAGGAAGTAAATCGTACCAACAGTTGCCGGAATATATAAGCGGCTGGGATATTGCTTTAATTCCTTTTGCAATCAATGAATCAACAAAATTCATCAGCCCTACGAAAACACCTGAATATCTTGCTGCAGGCAAGCCTGTAATTTCTACTGCAATTGAAGATGTTGTGCATCCGTATGGAGATGAACAACTGGTTAATATAATTTACAATGCAAAAGAATTTATCAGCGCTGCGGAAAAAGAACTAAATAATACATCAAATACAGAATGGTTAAAAAGTACTGATGCATTTCTTGCAGATAATTCATGGAATAACACATGGCATCAAATGCAGGATATAATTAATTCAGCAATAAAAACTAAACAAAAGAATAATAAAAAAAAGAAGCAGGTTTATGTTTGATTATTTAATTGTGGGAGCAGGATTTGCAGGCAGCGTTCTTGCAGAAAGATTGGCAACCCAGGCGCATAAAAAAGTTTTATTAATTGATAAACGCAATCATATCGGTGGTAACACTTATGATTATTATGATGACTATGGAATAATGGTTCATAAATACGGACCGCATATTTTTCATACCAACTCGTATGATGTGTTTGGTTATTTAAGCAGGTATACAAAATGGAGGCAATATGAACATCATGTACTGGCAAGTGTAGACGGACAGTTAGTTCCGATTCCCATTAATCAAAATACAATTAATTGTTTATTCGGATTGAATTTAAACGCAGATGAGCTTTCAGAATTTTATAATAAAAGAGCAGAAAAAAGAAATATTATTAAAACTTCAGAAGACGTTGTTTTAAACACAGTGGGCAGAGAATTATATGAAAAATTCTTTCGCGGATATTCAAAAAAACAATGGGGATTAGATCCTTCACAACTTGATGCATCAGTAACGGCAAGGGTGCCTACAAGAACAAATAAAGACAACCGTTATTTTACAGACACATACCAATCAATGCCGTTACATGGCTATACAAAATTGTTTGAAAATATGCTGTCACATCACAACATAAAAATTATGCTGAACACAGATTATAAAGATGTAATTGATATTATTCCGCATAAGAAATTAATTTATACAGGTCCTGTGGATGATTATTTTAATAACTGTTACGGCAAGTTGCCATATCGTTCAATTGATTTTAAATTTGAAACGGTTGATACAGAATTTTTTCAGCCAACAGGCACAGTTAATTATCCTAATTCTCATGCTTATACAAGAACAACAGAGTTTAAATATTTAACAGGGCAAAAGCACAGCAAGACTTCAATTGTATATGAGTATCCAACAGCCGAAGGAGATCCATATTATCCAATTCCATGTCCTGAAAATAATAACATTTATAAAAAATATCAGCTGCTTGCAGATACATTGCCGAACGTATATTTTACAGGAAGATTAGGCACGTATAAATATTATAATATGGATCAGGTAGTGGCACAATCACTAACCTTATTTAAAAGAATAATGCATGAAAGTGAAAATGAAATAAGTAACCATAAGATTACAACTATACAAATCCAAAATGGAATTAACGGATGATCGCTGATAATAGCTTGCAAATAATAACACCTGATGAAAAAATAATTCAATTGCCTTTTTCCAGTTTTTGGATGGCTGGTTATGAATGTTCGGATAAACTTAATGCATTTGGTAGCCGCGTTGATTTTTTAAATATCACCGGCCATATTGATGCGATATATGAAGACTATGAAAAACTTAAAATTTTTAATATAAGTACGGTTAGAGAAGGCATTCGCTGGAGCTTTATTGAAAGACAACCTTATGTTTATGATTTTAGTGTGATGAGGCATATGATTAAAGCTGCTAATTATTACAACATACAACAAATTTGGGATTTGTGTCACTTCGGATATCCTGATGATTTATCACCATTACATCCAATGTTTACGGTTAGGTTTGCAGCTTTGTGCCGTGCCTTTATAGAATTTTATCGTTCAATAAATCCTTCGGGCATATTAATTATAATTCCTATTAATGAAGTGAGTTTTATATCGTGGCTTGGTGGTGATGCAAGCAGTACAACACCTTACTGTACAGGATACGGATGGCAGGTAAAATATAACCTAATGCATGCCTATATTGAAGGTGTACATACATTAAAAAAACTTGATAGTAATATCAAAATATTAAGTTCGGAACCACTGGTTAATATGATTGCATCTGATAGTGCAACAGAAGAACAAATTATTATAGCAGCAAATCAACATAAAAATCAGTTTCAGGCTACAGACATTTTATGTGGAAGTAGTTGCCCCGAATTAAATGGCAATCCCGATTTGCTTGATTTTATTGGTGTAAATTATTATTATAATAATCAATGGATAACAGGGTCTGATAAATTTTTAGTTTGGAAAGACGAGCCGAAAGATGTTCGCTGGCGACCTCTTCATCTTCTTATTAAGGAAGTATATGAACGTTATAAAAAAATAATTGTAGTTACAGAAACAAGTCATCCGAAAGAAGATCGTCCATTATGGATTACTGAAATAACTAAAGAACTAATTATCATTTTAAATGCCGGCATTCCTTTGTCAGGAGTTTGCATTTATCCAATTATTGACAGGCCTGATTGGGATGATTTAATTACATGGCATCAATCAGGTTTATGGGATGTTATAAATGAAGATGGCTATTTAAAACGTGTATTATGCGAACCTTTTGCTCAGGCATTTTTGCAATCGCAACATTTATTAAACGCGGCAACCGGGAAAAACTAAAGATAAATAAATTAAAAAATATTTTATGAATAATGAAGAAAAGAAACAAGATAAGTCTTCAACAGAAGAGTCAATAGAATCAGGAAAAAAAGCTATTGAAATTCAAAAAGAAACTGCGCCTGCAGAAGATGATAAAAAAGAGTCAGCTCAAAAAAAAGATGCTGAAAATTGGAGAAATGAAGGCTAAGAGTTATTGATTTTAAATCATCTATTCTCCGCAGTATTCGCTTTCTTGCCGCTAAATTTCCAGCGTAGAATAAGCATAATTATATTAATTAAAACTGAAAAGCTATTGGTTAATATAATAGGCCAATCTTTTTTCAGGCAGCCATAAACAACCCACATAGCAACACCAAGACTTAAGATGATTAACATTACTACTGAAATATGCTCAGCTTCTTTTGTTTTAATTGTTTTAAAAACCTGCGGAATCATCGATACACTAGTCAATATTCCTGCTGATATTCCTGTAATCAAAACAACGTTTTCTTGAGAAATCATGTGGTACTTTATTCAAATGTTTAGGAGATTACAATTTAAAATTACATTTAATCAATAATCAAAATCTTGATAATTAAAGTGTTTTGTATCTATAGACGGACACTGAACTTTATGTATTATCAACTAATTTTATAAGATGTTTTTTACTGATTAATAAATCTTCGAAATCTTTTTTCGTATCAATGTCAATAGCACCTTGCGGAAAATCAACTTTTGCAATATCATCTTTGTTCGCTTCCAATATTTTTTTAGCTCCATTTTCACCTTGTAAACTCATTAATGCATCAAAATATTTTTGTGTAAAGAGAACCGGTGTTCCTAAAGTAGCCGCATAATTGCAGGCAACAATTTGCTTAACACTTGTTTGCAATGTTTGATATAATTGTTTAAACAATAATGCTGAAACAAAAGGCTGATCGCTTACAGCAATAATAATATTTTTAATGTCGTTGTTTAAAGTAACAGAATTCCTGAGACCTTCAACAATCGCCGAAGCCATTCCTTCTTTCCATTTTTTATTGTATACGATTTGTGCCTGGTTGGTTTTAATGCTGTTTGAAATTTCATCTTCATTTGCACCGGTAACAATAATAATTGGGTCTGCGCCCGATTCTACAGCTTCATCACTTACATGTTGCAATAACGTTTTGTTTTTAAATTGAAGCAATTGTTTTACACTACCAAAACGTGAAGAGCAACCTGCTGCTAAAATAATAATACCTGTGTTATTCATGATGTGATATTACATTACGATCATGAATTGCAATTGCTCTGTATTTCAATGATGTCCCTTCCCGCTGTGCAAATACAGCTTTTATTTCAGCCATAACAGATAAAGCAATTTCTTCAGCAGTTTCTGCACCAATATCTAAACCAACAGGACCATAAATATTTTGTGTACTTACATTATCATTTACAATTCCGTTATCAATCAATTCATCCATCATTTTATTCAACTTTTTCTTCGGTCCTAACACGCCAATATATTTACAATTTGTGTTGATGAGTTGTTGTAACGATGCAATATCATAATTATAATTATGCGTCATTAACACTATAGCTGTTTGTTCATCTATTTGTACAAAAGATAAAATTTTTGAATAACCTTGAAAACAAATTCTCTTTGCTTTTGGAAAACGCGCTTTTGATATATATGATGGTCTTGCATCTGTAACGATAATATTCCATCCTAACAATGATGCCATTTCTGCTAAAGGTTGAGCATCATTGCCAGCTCCTATAACTACTAATTGAACTGCAGGCGGAATAAATTGATATAAAGCGCACTTGCTGTCATACGTTTTTATCAACGAAATTTTTTTAAGCAATGCTGTTTTAGCATCCAGGTAAAGATTGCTTTCATCATTAAAAAAATTAAAATCATTACTATTAATCATGAAACAAGTGCCAATATGTTCTGCCCACTTATTTTTATTAAACACAGTAATCAACACTGCATCCTTTCTGTTTAGTATAACTCTTTTTAAAAGATTTATTGAATTATTTTCATCATTGAATTTTACTGGTTCAAATAAAAGATAAACAATACCATTGCAACCTAACTGCACGCCAAGCCTGTTGTTTTCATCATCAGTTGTATCATATATTTCAAGCTTATTCTTTTGTTCAAACATTGCAAACTGCGCTTTACGCAAAGCATCACCTTCCAGGCAACCGCCGCTTATTGCGCCGGTAATTTCACCATCTTCTGTTACTAACATTCTTGCGCCAGGGCGGCGATAAGATGAACCTTCTACTTTTACTACAGTAACTAAAGCTGCCTTTTTGTTCTGCAATACAACTTTATCGCAGGCAAGAATTATATCATTCAGTTCTTTCATAAGTCTTTCATGCTTTATCGCATGATCAAAATCATACGTTCAATTTTAATAGCTTATCTGCATTGCTATGCGTAATCTTTTCTTTGTCTTGAGCTGATACATTCATTTCATCTAAAAATTTCTTTCCGGCTTCATTAGGGCTGTAAGGATAATCAACAGAAAACAATATTCTTTCAATACCAAAAGTTTCAAGCGCAAGGTTAAATGGTGGCTGGGTGAACAAGCCGCTTGTTGTAATCCAAACATTATTTTTTAATACTTCACTTATTGTACGTTTTAAACCACTGTCTTTATAAATATTATCAATGCGTGCCATCATCATTGGCAACATTTCTCCCATATGGCCGATAATGATTTTTAGTTTTGGATATTTATCAAAAGTGCCTGCTAATATCATCCGTAAAATATGAATAGCAGTTTCTGAATGCCAGCCCCAGCCGGCAATAGATAAAGTAAATCCTAACGAATCGGGAAGACTGTTATAATACACATCATTTACTGCTTTAACAGGAAGATTTGGATGTATATAAATTGGTACATCGAAATGTTCAGCTTTAGAAAGTATTGGAGCGAATTGTTCATTATCTAAAAACTTATCGCTTGTTGTTCCGTTAATCATTGTGCCAACAAAACCTAATGTTGTTACTGCACGTTCTAACTCATCAGCGGCTTGGTCAGGCGATGTTGAAGGCAACACTGCAAAAGCTGCAAAGCGTTCAGGATATTTTGTAATGATTTTTGCTATAGCATTATTGTAATCATATGCATAATCAACAGCTTCTTCCGGTTCTAAAATATCGCCGCCGGGCGCAGTTACAGATAAAACCTGCATTGTAATTCCATTATCGTCCATGTCTCTAACTCTTTCTTCGCCAACTTCTTCTAATTGATGTTTAACACGATTCATTGGCGAAGCGCTTTTCTCTGCAGGCCAGCCTCTTTTTATTTTAGCTTCTGTACTAATGCGACTATCAAATTGTGGCAGGCTTATATGTTCTTCTAACGTTACTACGCGCATAATTTAGACAATAAGTTTATCAGGTGTTATTGGTAAGTCGCGTACACGTTTACCTGTTGCATTATATACTGCATTTGCAATGGCAGCAGTAATGCCCGTTATACCAATTTCACCGGCGCCTCTTGCACCAACCGAACCGATATTATAATCAGGTTTATCTGTAAAAATGATGTCAAATTCAGGCATATCTGCATGAACTGGAACAAGATAATCTGCAAGATCTTTAGTTACAATTCTTCCTGTGTTAGGATCGTAAATTGTTTCTTCCATAAGCGCCATACCAATGCCGAAAATGGCGCCGCCCATTATCTGACTCTTAGCTGTTTTTTCATTTAATATTTTACCAATATCCATTGCGCTGGATATCTTTTCAACTTTCACCATTCCTAGCAATGGATCAACTTTTACTTTTACAAAATGCGCACCGAATGAATGAAAAGAATATTTATCCTTATTCATTAATTGATCTTTTTGTGCAAAAGGATTAATTTCTTTTGATTGATTATCTCCTTGCGATGGTTTCTTGTCACCATCTTTTAAGGTAACATCGGTTGTAGCTTCAGCTTCGATCAAAGACAGTTTATTACGTGATAATATCTGAGAAAAACTTTCTGATTTTGTTGCATCATTTTGCAAACGCAGCGCTCCATTTTCAGCAACTATGTTTTCTTCTGATTGATTATATAAAGGAGATTTTTTATCAGCAATAGCTAATTTAATTACTTTGCTTTTTGCAAACAATGCCGCTGCACGAACAGCCGGACCGGTTGTTGCCATAGTTTGCGAACCGCCGGAACCAGGACCTTGCGGATATAAACTATCTCCTAATTTTATTTCTACTTTATTTATTGGCAAACCCAAAGCATCAGCCATAATTTGCGCCATGATTGTATAAGTTCCGGTACCAATATCCTGCGTACAGCAAACAGCAATTGCATTTCCTTCTTTATATATTCTAAGCTTAACACTTGCCTTGCTTCTGTTGGCCGGATATGTTGCTGTTGCCATTCCATATCCAACTAAATAATCTCCTTCTTTTGTAACACCGGGTTTATTATTTCTGTTTGACCAACCAATTGATTGCGCTCCTTTTTCATAACATTCTTTCAAATTCTTTCCTGAAAATTCTTTCTGGTCATCAGGATTAATTTCTGCATAATTTATTAATCGCAGTTGAAGCGGATCTATATTTAATTTATCAGCCAGTTCATCCATCGCAACTTCATAAGCATACGTTCCCGGCGCTTCGCCCGGTGCACGTGTAGGGCAAGGTGTACCACGATTTAGCTTTACAATATTTTGTTCAATATCCATGTTAGCAACATCATATAATATTTTTGTGGCAACGCCTGCACGTTCAACAAACTCATCAACCAAAGATGTTTCAGAAGTTGTTGTATGATTAGTTGATGAAAGTTTGCCGTTATTATCAGAACCCAATGAAATTTTTTGAATAGTGAAGGAACGGCGACCTGCACAAGTAAACATTTGCCCGGTTCTTTCCAACATAATTTTCACAGGGCGGTTAACCAGTTTTGCTGCCATCGGCGCCAGCAAAGAATTAGCCCACATAAAACCTTTTGAACCAAAACCGCCGCCAATAAAAGGAGACACAACTCTTACCTTTTCTTTGGGAATACCAAGAATAGACGAAATGGCATTTTTATTTCCGAATACAGATTGCGTAGCATCATAGACAATTAATTCATCACCATTCCAAACAGCCGTTGAAGCATGCGGCTCCATGGGATTGTGATGATATACCGGGGTACGATAAATCTCTTCCATTGATACCGCCGCCTCAGTCATTCCTTTTACTGCATCCCCCCGCTTGACCTGTGTTTCTGTTCCACCCAATCCCTGTTTTGGCTGGTAGATTTTTGC
>CAXSDU010000022.1:29839-39837 GCA_964236165.1 uncultured Parafilimonas sp.
ATACCGGCGTATAATACGTTTGCTCCATTTTTATCGAAGCATTATTTAAGCTATTTGTTGCATCGCCCCGATGCGTTTCTGCACCGGGTTGTGTTGGTTTGGATATTGACGATTCTTCAATTTTTAGAACTGGTTTTTCTTCAATATAACTTACTTTAATTAATGATGCAGCATGTTGCGCAATCTCGAAAGTTTCAGCAATAACAACAGCAATGTGCTGACCATTATAAAATATTTCAGGAGTTTGTAAAGGCAATAAATTTTTTTCTGAGAATTTTCCACTGTCAGGATTGTTACTATCAATCTTTTTTAACGGCATCGCATTCCGATATGTAAGAATATTTAAAACACCTTTTAATTTTTGCGCTTTGCCTGTATCAATATTTGTGACAGAGCCTTTAGTAATGGTGCTTTGCACAGCAACGCCGTACGCTATGTTTGGTATTTTCCATTCGGCTGCATAAGTTGCGTTTCCGGTTACTTTTAGTTTGCCATCTTTACGGTCAACCGGCTTTCCTATTATACTATCCATTATTACCTCCTATAGTTTGTAATGCACTAATGATTGTTCTTTTAGCAAGCTCGGGTTTAAACGAATTATACTTATATGTTTTTGCATCTTTCAATGCAATATCTGCGGCGGCTTTAAAGTTATCTGTTGATGATTTTTTATTGATAAGATATTGCTCTGCATCTTTACAACGCCAAGGTTTTGTACCAACGCCTCCCAAAGCAATGCGGGTATTTTTAATAATGCCGTTTGATATATCTAAAGCAACTGCAGCTGATGTTACAGCAAATTCATACGAATGCCTGTCACGCACTTTTACATAAGTTGAGTTTGATGCAAATGGTAAAGAAGGAATTTCAATACCGGTAATTAATTCGCCTTGATGTAACACATTTTCTTTTTCAGGTGTATCGCCGGGTATAACATGAAAATCTAAGAAGTTGATAATACGTTCACCGCTTGCACTTTCAACATGAATTATTGCATCCAATGCAGTTAACGCAACACACATATCAGAAGCGTGCGTAGCAATACATTTATCACTAATTCCTAAAATGGCATGCATCCTGTTATAACCATTAATTGCAGAACAACCAGAACCTGGTTCACGCTTATTACAAGGCGTTACTGTATCGTAAAAATAAGAACAGCGTGTTCTTTGTAAAATGTTTCCGCCGGTTGTAGCCATGTTTCTTAACTGCGCTGAAGCGCCCGCCAGCAAAGCTTTTGAGAGCAAAGGATATTTTTGCATAATGGCTGCATCATAAGCTAAATCACTATTGCGTACAAGTGCACCAATCTTAATATTTCCGTTGGGTAACGTTTCAATCTTTTTTAAATCGAGCGAAGTAATATCAACGAGTTGCTGCGGCATTTCAATATTCATCTTCATTAAATCAATAAGATTTGTTCCGCCGCCAATAAATTTTGAGTTGCTGCTCCCAACAATTGCATTGAAAGCTTCTTTATTTGTTTTTGCTTTGATGTATGTAAACGGGTACATAAATTATTTTGTTTTATTTAAGCGAATTGCTGTACTCTTTTATGGCGTCTAATATATTTTGATAAGCTCCGCAACGGCAAATATTACCACTCATTAATTCGCGGATGTCACTATCTGTTTGTGCGTGCCCTTCTTTTATTAAACCTACTGCAGAACAAATTTGGCCGGGTGTGCAATAACCGCATTGAAACGCATCATGTTTTAAAAATGCTTCCTGCATTGGGTGCAGATTATTTTCAGTTCCTAAACCTTCAATTGTTGTAACCTCGGAGCCTTCACACATTGCCGCTAATTGTAAACATGAATTAATTCTTTTTCCGTTAACCAACACTGTACAAGCTCCGCATTGCCCGCGGTCGCAACCTTTTTTTGTGCCTGTTAAATGCAAATTCTCCCTAAGCGCATCTAATAAAGTTGTACGAGGATCGATTTCTAAAGTTTTCTTTCTGCCGTTTACAACAAAACTGACATTTAACATGCCTTGTTGCGGTTGCCTTAGATGTTCTAATATTTTTTTTGCGGGAGATGTTGTGAAGAAGGCAACACTTGCTGTGATTGCAGAAGTTTGTGAAATGAAATCTTTTCTGGTAATGTTACTCTTAGTTTGAGCAAACTCATCATTTTCTTTTTGTTTATCCATAACTTATATAATGTTCAAAATGGATTAACAAAAATTAGGCGGCTTTGTTGGTTTAAGCATTAGCACTGAAAAATACTTACGCTGCAACAGATCAGTAATAAATAAAATGGTATAGTCTTATAGCTGGCCTTTGGAAAATAAGCAACCGACCATTTAATAAATATATAACTGCGGTGTTATTTTTTAAAAACCTTATTAAAAATTTTCCATTAAAAAAGATGTATGCAGAGGGCATAATAATATTCTATATTTTATTTCTTTAATATCTTAATTTTTAGTATTAAATAATTTTGAGTCTTATTTTTCCCAGCATTTGAAATACATTATTTGGTTGTGGAATATTAAGTATCATATTACTATTATAATATTTCTTATTTGTAACAAAATATAAATAGTGAGGATTACTTTCAACACGAATGTGAAAGTTTTTATGATTGTATCTAACAAACATATTGTTAATTATAGTATCGAATAGGCTTCCTTGTTGTGAAGCTAATTTTATAATTTTTCAGCATTGTAACAACTTTAGAATGTATAAAAATGATGAAGCCAAATAGAATGCTTTATAAGTATTGCCAAAAAAATTCAGCAAACGAAAATGAAATTATAATCGAAAAAAAGAAACAGAATAAATTTTAATTTGAACATTAAACTAACATAAGATGATTAAGGTTGCAAAAATTCATTATATCTGGTGTGCATTCTGTCTCTATACCCAAGATTTGTGCTATGTGTTTAAGATGTTTATTTATAAGCTTATTTGTTCGCTGTATCAACTCTCGTTGCCTAACAGCAGAGAGTCCTTTGGTTAATATTGGAAAATATACGTGTGTTCATCAATTTTAGTGTTTCCCCACTTTTTAATAATTTGCAAACTGTCATCGTTAAGCATTACTCTTATCGGTTCTATTTTCCTTTTTGTAAGGGTAGTTTTTGCTCTTTCAAATTCAAGGACATCACCTTTAAGATTTCCATATTTTAAAAGACACATGTCCAAGTAAGGGAAAGGACAAAAGAATATAACAATACTACCATTAATGACTATATATCAAAACGCACCGCCGGGGCATTGAAAGATTTATAAAAGAAGTATCACTATTAAGCCAGGCATTTGCATTATCCATCCCTGATGAAGCAGCGTTGAAAATAAAAGACCAGATAGCATTTTTCCAGGCAGTAAGAGCAAGGCTTACCAAGTTTGAAGGAACTGGCAATGGCAGTTCAGGCAACAATTATGAAACAGCCATCAAACAAATAATTGATAAAGCTATAAGCAGTGAAACGGTAGTTGATATTTTTGATGCAGCAGGAATTAAGAAACCTGATATATCCATTTTAAGTGATGAGTTTTTGCTGGAAGTAAAGAACATGAAGCATAAAAATCTTGCATTGGAATTATTAAAGAAGCTACTGAACAATGAAATAAAAAGCAGGGCAAAAACAAACCTTGTAAAGAGCAGAACGTTTTTAGAATGCTGGAAAGTGCAATTAAACGTTATCAAAATAACTTATTAAGCACATCTGAAATAATACAGGAGTTAATCAACATTGCAAAGGATATTAAAGAAAGTGATACCGAAGGTGAAAAGCTTGGGCTATCAACAGATGAAGTTGCTTTTTATAATGCACTTGAAATAAATGATAGCGCTGTACAGGTCTTAGGTGATGATACATTAAGAGATATTGCAAGAGAAATTGCGGAAAAGATGAAAGCCAATACAACCATTGACTGGACAATAAGAGAAAGCGCAAGAGCTAAGCTTATGGTTATTGTAAAACGCACTTTAAATAAATATGGCTATCCGCCGGATAAACAACAGTTAGCAATTGATACAATAATGAAACAGGCGGAGTTAATGGCGGATTTGATAACAGTGAAGTAACAATTTTGCTACGAATGTATCGTTACACAGATTTGTATTAAAATGAATACAATTAAACAGCAATTGACTTTTTACTCAATGTAATTAGCCACTTCGTTTAAGCTAATCAATATGAAGTAATTTGATTTTAGGCAAGCAAGTAGCAGTTGTATATTTAGTTCAGGCATTTTTGTTAAATTCACCAGTGCCCCGTACTTAAATCAGGGTACAGCGCCTACTTCCTTTTCATCAAACCTTGCTGTCCAATCTATGTTTTCAATTTCCAATATCCCCCTAAGTAATTTGGTTTCGGCACATAGTTCGTTTTCAGTTGAACAGTTAAGGATTCTTTTTTTAGCCTTGTCAAGCTCTTTTACTGTTTTTTTTGATACAGCAA
The DNA here is from genome assembly GCA_964236165.1 of uncultured Parafilimonas sp. Lineage (GTDB taxonomy): Bacteria > Bacteroidota > Bacteroidia > Chitinophagales > Chitinophagaceae > Parafilimonas. The sequence continues at coordinate 34,253 of CAXSDU010000022.1, forward strand.
TATTTCGCTTCCATTCTCCAAAATATTTTATGCCTTCCAGCGCGGCATAAAAGGAAGGCAGCACCAATACAACACACAATAATAAAGAATGGGGAATTTTGTCTGTGATTTTATTAACAGGATAAAAATACTCCATCGCATCCACGATAAAACTTATAGGCGAGACTATAAAAAAAGCAATCTTTATTATTTGCAGCCAAACATTCATTCGTTTAAGTCTTTTCTCAAACGGTACAATTCTTATGCTTTCATGGTATTCAACTTGCTCCTGTGCCAGACTCCAGACCATTCTTTTTGCATTGTTAAGGTTTTCCGTTTTTTGATTAACTAAAATCATATCCTTTTCAAAAGTCAGAATTTCTCCATCCAGGTTTTGTTCATCATCGCACTCTATCTCAGGAATAGGAATTTCTGCATTTTTAAACCATAGCAACGTACGCAAATGCTCTGCATTACGCCTGTTTAATAAGAAGACGTTTTTATATCGTTTTGCGAATATTGTTAACAGAATAAAAGATAGCAATAAGAAAGATATTTCTCCAGCAGATAACAAAAATATTACCGGTCTAACTAATATTTGCGCAAAGGATTGCTTTATTGCAAAGCTAAGTACAGCTAAAAGTCCGAAGATAATTCCTGCGATCCAAGCTGGCTCAAAAAGTCGTTTTTTGTAACGAATGGCCTTCTTATCCAGCTCCTCAAATTTATTTTGTATGACATCGTTTGCTGAAATATTATTTTCATCACTTCTTTCAGTTTGAATTATATAAAGTTGTTTATCCTTTGTTTTCGCATACTTAACAATATCTGCCGTGCCACCCATTCCATTTGCAGGCTTATTGTTCCATACAGCCATTATCACATCCGATGCATCTATAAGTTTCTCTCCATTGTGCAGATAGGCTTCGTTTCGTTGCTGCTGTGTTTGCGCTTTTTCATCTTGAACAATAATGTTGCTGCATTTTTTGAGTACTTTGTTTAGTCTTTTAAGCTCAGCAGGCTTAAAATCCTTTTTATATTCATCTAAGTCAAAAGGTATTATTGCATTCAAAGTGATGTTCTGTTTTATAGCTTCTTCTGCAAAAAGTAGGTCTGCGCCTGAAGCGAGTGCTGAAATGCAAATGAGGCTTGGGTTTTCAGTATAATTATCAAGCGCTTTAAAATATTCAAGACTTAGGCGAATTTCATAGGCGACATTGTTTGGATGTAGTAAGTTTCTGTGACCAGTAATTCCGATCTTAATCATGGAGGTCAGAAAGTTTTATATAGATGAAGATAAACAGATTATCTAAGGAAATGAATCTTAAAAATTTTTATGGATTGAAGTTTAGCAATGAAATTTAAACATTACTTTACGGGAAAATTGTAATGTATTTCTATTGATTTATTTGCTTGACAATTTTAATTAACGTATGACCAAGAAAACTTACTTTGAAAACAATCGCTTGGATATATTGATTCTTGGACCTATGGAAGGTGATAAAGGAAAAGAATCATCCACTTTTATTATTGGTAAAGCTGTTACACAATTGTTTGCAGAGGAAACAGCAAAAGAATTGCTTGCAAAAACAGGAACAAGAGAACACTATGTACATATACCGGAAGAATGGAACGAACAGGAAATTATTAATGGCGTTTTATCCCGCCTGGATATTGCAGATCTTGTTATTGTTAACCTTACACCAAGAGATGGAATAAATGCTGATGTTAGCCCTAATGTATATTATGAATTAGGACTTGTACATGCATTAGGGTTACCGGTTATGCCTATTTACCAAACAGGCACTAAAGTTCCATTCTATCTTCTTACCACAAGAGGTTATTTGGTAGATGAGTTTACCATAGAAGCAGTTATGCATGAACTGCGCTTACCAATTCAAAGATTTATTGACTTAAATGATAATACCGATTTTTCCGATAACCGTGTAACTCAATTTTATGATCACCTTCCGATTATTGATATTAGTGCCGCCGTTGGTTTAGCCACAGGTTATTATTACAATTTTGTAGGGCGGTTATTGCGAGACGGAAGTTTTATAACGTTATACCCGGACAAGATAAAGCAACTGGTTATCGTTAGGCCTGATAATGTTTTGGACACTTATGAGCAAGACCTGGAGCAGATGAAAAAAGTTTTATCTGCAGAAGGCTTTACACTTACTGAAGACAAATTAGAACAACCACCTGGTGATCGTAAAGGGCCTGCGTGGATCAATCATGTTAATGGCATTGTAATTGACTTGCCTCGTACAATTTACCCACTTAAAATTTCTCCACGATTGCTATCATTACAGGATAGGTTTGATAAACCCGGAATGAGTGCAGCGGCCGTTCAGCAAAGAGACATTGTTTTACGACAGGTAAGTGAACAACTATTAGACAGGGTACAGCGTGCCATTTTATACCACGTTAATAAAGACAGAGAAGGCTACCGGAAAAGGTTATTGCACTTTGCAAGAATAGAAGAATTACCTGCTCTAATCAGAAAGCTTGCCTGAAATGAATAGCTACTTATTTGAAGAAAAACGTTTTTTTCTTGTCTTTACAAAAAAGGCAAATGCGGTAATGAATTGGCTTATTAACCATACCATATATGCGGGGCTGATTAATAAGTTCTTATCACCATCAACCGGAGAAAAATTAGTTAACCAATATAAACCGGATATAATTCCAAGTACCACAAATATTAGATGCCATGTATGTTTTTCTAAAAAATAGAAGACAGACATAAAAATCATGGCAATGTTTGAAAAATTCATCAATAAACCTAAAGGAATATATTTATAGTTAAACAAGGCTCCTAAAGTCTCTAATGCCGCATTACATCCATAAGTTGATGACATATATTTAACATTACCCATTGGAAGAAAAAAGGACACGACATAGAGAAACAAACCCAAATAGAAAATATTTCTTATTGTTTTGGTACTAATCTTAGATAGAACTCCTTCATATTTTTGAGTTACATCTGAGCCGGCTTCTTTAACCGAATTTGTATTGAAAGTTCTTTCAACAGTTTGAGTGCCTGATTCTCTTTCAGTTGCTTTCAATTTTTCAATATGTTGTTTTCCTTTTTCCAATAATTCGTCAACTTCATCATTATATTGTTTGCGTTCTTTAAACTCGAACTGCTCATTATCATCCGTTTGGTTATTCAGGTTTTTAATTAAATGATTCAATTCGTTTAATAAATAATTAAAGCCTTTTTCATAACTAATTGAAAAGTCAATTCGCTGCAAACGCCGTAATCTAAATGGTATCTTACATTCTTTCCATAAAACAGGTATTACTTTTTTCCCGCTTTCCAGTGCAAAGGAAACTTCATCCATAACATTGTTTGAGATTACTGAATTTGGAGAAAGTATTATAAGAATACAGCTCGTCTCATCCAGTGCGTTCTCTATAGATGTATCCCAATGATTGCCGGGCTTAATATCAAGCTGGTCCATCCAAAGCGCTACGCCCGCTTTTCGCAAATCTTTTGCAAGCCTTAAAGCAAAATCTGAATCAACTCTTGAATAACTAAAAAAGATAGTTTCTGTCGCCATGATAAAATAAAATTAGTGTTTAGTGAGAAATGTGTAAGACTACCAATAAAAAAAATTTCTCAACCTCTGTCACTTCGCCTTATTTGCCTGAAGCACATGCAACTTCAGATTACTTCAATAATATAGACTCTACGTCAAACTAAAGGAATACATTTTTAAAACAGGAGTGTCAGATCATAAAAACTAATTTCTAATACTGTTCAACCAAGGTAGTTCTATTATAGTGTGGAGATCCAGTAAACGTATTAGCTCCGAATGGTGACGTAGAGAAAGGAGTGGATTATAATCATAGTAATGTTTTACATTGCCCTATAACCAGGAAGAAATACAGATTATAATAAGTTGAGAAGACAGATGAAAACCAAACTGCCTTAAAGATTGGAAATAAACATCCCGATAAACTTTGTTTAATCATCATTAAGGGACTAAAAGCTAACAATCTTAATGAATTACGGAATAACTATAGAAATTTAATACAAGAATTATTAAATTTACGCTGTTAACGTTATTCTCGGTAAAGAGAGGTAAACGAAAAAAGTTTTTTTGAAATGACTTCGACTAAAAATTCGACTAAATGAAAAAGCCACTGATTTACAATGGCTCTTGATTCATTCTGCGGAGGTTAAACGCTGCATTAAACAGCAACGGCTTTAAATGGGATTATCGAGTTAGCAATGTTACAAGTGGAGAAAATTCTTATAAAAAAGAACGCTATGCGTTTCTTTGGAAAACATCAAACGTAAAATTGGTGGGAAACCCCTGGCTAGAAATAAAATATAATGTTGAAATAGATCGGGAGCCATTTTTCGCAACTTTTATTAATAACAAAAAACAACTCACTGTTTGTAATTTTCATGCTATTATGAAGTCGAACCGACCTGAAAAAGAAATAAAATATTTTAAATTTTACCCGCAGAATATCCTAATAAGAATTTAATTTTTACTGGAGATTTTAATTGCCCTAAATCAAATACAGTTTTTAATCCATTAAAAACAATGTGTTATAAACCAATTCTTGTACACCAAAAAACTTCTTTAAAAGAAGATTGTGTTTATAATGACTGTCTTGCTTCAGAATATGACAATATATTTTATAACATCACTAAAATAAAACATACAATCAGGAGTTATTCTTTTTTTTCAAAATTTTAATAATGATTTAAAAAAAGCAAGAAGAGTATCAGACCATGCTCCAATTTTTTTTGAATTTAGCTTAAACTGATATTAATTAATTTCTATTGTGTATTAAGATAAAATTTTCTGATCTCAAATTTAAAATCAAACTGTAATTATCTAAATAGCGACGAAATAACTCAACCAATAATTGAATTACCAAAGGACTTTCTCAACCATAAATTAACAGCATCTGAATTTGAAGACATTCTTTGCATTTTTAGAGACGACTTTAAGCAGTCCCGTTCATTACAACTGGTAAAAAACAAGTCTCTTTTGTTCGCAAAACTATGTGAACACATAAAGTAGCTGCTAACATGCGGTTTGGATAAAACTGGGTGATAGAATGTATAGTCAACCTTCGTTTCGCTATTCAGCGCTTGAAATTGTATGGACTTTATAAATTAGTAACAGAAGTAATTATAAACTTTTAAATATAAATTTAGCGGCGGTTTAGGCTGGATAAATTTTTAAATACCATTAAATTATTGATGCCGAAGATTTACGATAACATAGAACATCATTTAACCAAAGGTTTAAATGAAACATTGGAGCTTTCTCAGAGAACAGATTTATGTGTTGGCTATTTTAATTTACGGGGCTGGAAAGAAATCGGCAATAAGATCGACAAACCTTTGGGGTATCGTTTCAGAAGGTAAAGAAGGTATTCATCGTTGTTGCAGGTTGTTAGTGGGTATGCAAAAACTACCCATTGATATTGTAAGAGATCATTTCAACCATGAGAACATCATTTAATTGACCAGAATGAAGTTGTAAAGCTAAAAATATTCTGTGCCTAAACTGTTAGACTGGATATATCGCTCTAATTGACCATAGCGTAGCGCTGTAAATTGACCACCCTGA
>CAXSDU010000023.1:0-760 GCA_964236165.1 uncultured Parafilimonas sp.
ACTATGGCTATCGAGGATAAAAATTTATTCGTACTTCCTTTTCCGCAACGCGTGCTGCTTGATAAAGATGTGATAGAAAACAACAAGCTTATTTGTAATGTAGTAGTGCTGCCACGAAACAATCCATTTGAAGATTTGGTTCTGAATGATGATCTCACTGCATTTGCAAGCGCTTCATTTACATTAAAAGCCTGGCTGGTTAAAGGCGATAGCGATAAGCTGCCTGCATCCGGTGATCATGTTGCCGACGCAGCGTATCAGCCAAAGCATAATCTTATCGTTCAAAACAACAACCGGGAAAATATTTTTAACGCAATTGCTGCACAATTTGATATCGAACCCAATCCTGCGGCGCTTTCAGGCAAACTGCCTGTCACTTTAAAAAAATATTTGCCTCAAGCATACCGCAATGCGTTTACATTTAGCCAGCCACGCAATGGTAATGCAGTTACAGACGACAGTTATTTTTGTTCATTAAAAACGAACAGCTTTGCCAACCCTTATGTAAGAAATGATAGGGTGAACTGGGCGCAGGTACTTGCTTTTGCACTTTCCCAACCATTGCTTGCAAAAGCCTTGGGTGTTTTATATACTGATGTTGAAATACCACTTGATAATGCAGATTTTTTTAAAGACGGTGGCTGGGTTTATTTTGATTTTGATGAAGCTGATGATGCCAATACAACACTTCATTTAACCGGCAATGATACGATTGTTCAATACTATGCTGCAAGAATACCTGCAGTAACAGAATCAAGAC
>CAXSDU010000023.1:770-39253 GCA_964236165.1 uncultured Parafilimonas sp.
CCGGTACTTTTTCCGGTATTGCATGTTGATGGTTTTGGAAATGAAGAAGCCACCGTGCCTTTTGACGATGTGTTCAAAGATGTGGTGCAGTATGATGATGGCTTTGCTAAAATTGTTCATTGCAGCCAGGCCATAAATACTAATCCGATTCTTGAAACGAAAGAAGGTCCGTCGCCGCTGATGGATACTGGCATAAGATTAGGATGGGATGATGAGCAAATATTAGCCTGGCTAAACAGAAGCTTTGCAGATACACATTTGGGCGCGATGCCACCGGGTTCTCAAAAAGCACACTCAAAATTTGCCGTTAACCGTTATCGTATTGATGTAGCGGAAATAAGTAAGCAGGCATTTGATTCAGATGATATCAGCATAACAGAAAATGAAACCAATGGAAACTGGAAATCACAGGTTGCTGTTACTTCTAAAGAGACTTTAAATTTAACCGCCGATATTTCGTTGGGACATTATAAAGGTGAAACAGGTGTGCAGGTTTCACCGGCAAGAAGCAATGATAATGAAAGACAGTTATGGCTACCTGCGTTTTTTGCTTTTTGGAATGGCGCTTCACTTGCCATACCAGATCCTGTTCCGGAAGAAATAAATAATATAGCTAAATATAAAGAAGCTGAAGTAATAAAAAATCCGGATAAAAATGCACCGTCATTGTATAAGCAAACACACGGAACGGAAATGAAGCTTAAATATGGAAAGCATTATGCATTTCGTGTAAGGCTCTCCGATATCTCAGGCGGCGGTCCTGTTATGGAAGATAAAGCTTTGAATCCGGGAGAAAATATATTGTGCAAACATAAGTTCAGCCGCAATGTTGCGCCTGCTCCTCCGGCAATATCCGATGAAGATAATGGCTTGAAAATTATTCGCCCAAGGTTAGGCTATCCGGCGATTTTATTTGCGGCAGATAATACAGCAAAAGCAATACAGCTACTGAAGAAAGACCGGCTCGCACTGGATGCACAATCTCAAAATCTTATTGACCCAGTAACCAAAAAATATATAATTAATGACGATGCTTTTGACCTGTTTAAACAAACATCAAGAGAGGTTTCGGTTGCTGATCCTAATGCAGATAAAATACATATCGTTGTTGAAGTATTAACGCTTGATATGGACAGGGAAGCTTCATACAATGCTTTGAATGCGATAACACCAAAAGAACCTTACGTATTATTATATGAAACCTTCCGCAGCTTTGATGATTATATATTATCGTTAGATGAAGCTGACCATACGCTTCATCTTCCATTCGATTTCAGAGATGTGCCCGTTATTTTTTTTAATGAAGGAACAGACCCCGATGCACTTGGTTTAGGCATTGATGTAGGCATTCAAAGCGGGCCACTCATCCTGCCAACAGCGAGAAAATTGCGTATAACAATAAGATCATTTTGCAGCACAGATAAAGCAGATTATTTCGGAGATGATGATTTTCGCTTCAGTACGCCGGTAAAAAGGGATATCACACAAAATATTGAAAGTCTTGAAGCCACTCCTTTACTAATACCAACAGATGATTCTTTGTTAAGCATTTTCTTTCGTCCCGAAGCGCCTAAAACAGCGCAGGAAAGCCGCGCTGCAGCAGCAAAAGGGGAACAAAATCAAACTGACGTTAATATTATAGAACGTCTTGCTGCTATAAGCGGGTTTAATAAAAATGGTCTTTCCGTTATGGGTAAAGAAAATAAGCGTCTACAGTTTGGTTGCTCCAATCTGATAGGTCATACTTTATCTCCGGATCATTCGTCCATCACTTTCTCAACCATAGATGATTTATCGCGCAAATGGGTTTCCGTTATTCAGCTTGATCTGAGCAGAGATTGGTGTTGGGATATGCTGGAGCCGGATAGTTTTGAAGTATTCCGTCAGTGGAAATTTCACAGGAACGACGGAATAGATTTTGAAGATGGTGATGAAGAAAAAGTGGGGGTTATTGGATTAACGAAAGGATTAAACTGGCAAAATATGCAGAAGCCTGATCGCTTTAAAACAAGATTGGTTTTTATTGATGCGTTAATTGCCAAGCCAGGTACAATACCAAAAGGTGCAGCGCAGGAATCTTCAAAATTTCCTGAATTGGTTGATGTTCGTTACCGTATAGTGCCGCACTTTAAGGCCGGTTTAAATTTTGATGCAGCTGCTTACGATTATACTATGCAGCCGTATAATCTTACCAATACGCTTCCTATTACCGAGCCTCCGGCACAGGTGCCCGAAATTGTTTCTGTAGGATTAGCGTTATCCGGGGCAGACAGTGATGAGCATTTATTCAGCAATCAATATTCTGCAACATCTGAACAAATTAAATATTTGTGGGTAGAATTTGCAGAGCCGGTTGAAAATGCTGATGACGCTTATTTTGCAAGATTGCTGGCTTATGCACCCGATCCGGCAATTGCCGATTACCAGGTAGATGTTCAAAAAGAAATGGATGAACCTGCCATTAATCTTGATCCGGAAATTGTTAGAGTTATACGACCCGGACAGATTCACGATAAAGCCGGACATGACAGCATGCAAGCATTATTTGGCGCTAACGCAGATGTAAATCCTGAAAGCAAAGGCATTCGTCATTTTTTGCTGTCTTTACCGCAGGGATTGTATGCTGATTCTCCGGAGCTTTTTGGATTTTTTACATACGAATTCAGGGTCGGTCATACAAACTGGTCAACAGAGCAGGCTTTCCCCGGTCGTCCTTTAAGAATTACAGGTGTACAACATCCTGCACCAAAACTTAGATTAAGTACACTAAGACAATCTGAAACGATAAATGTAAGTGCTTCTTTTGCCGAATCATATTTTAAAGGCAGTAATTGTACACCAATTTCTCCACGAACAAATATTTATGCGTTGTTATATGCACAGGTATTGCAGGCAGATGGCAAACAATACTGTAATATTTTGATAGACCAGGTGTCTCTGCAAAAACCATCACGCAATAATAATATTGTTAAGCCGGTGGGGCTAACATCCTGGGCTTTAAAAGATGTTCGCACCATACTGCTGCGCAAAGGCATGGATGTTAATGCGTCACTTAGTGTACTGGCTATTGAAATAATGCCTGACAGCAGGCCAAATGATTTTCAGGTAAACAGCTTTATAGATCTTGAAAATATTCGTATTTTAAGAACTTCTAGGTTGTATAAAATTGCTGATAGTTGTCCTGTATAATTTCAAAGATTTGAGATGAAATTAAAATTTTAAATGTATGCGCTAAAATAATTTCAGCAGTGGGGGCATGAATTTAATCAATCTCTACGACGAAAAATCAATGTACTAATTTGAGTGAATCGTATACCTAAAGATGCGTCAACTTTTAATTAATTGTTTTTATAAGTTTATAAAGATGGTTCGAATCCCTAACTCTCAGCAAATGCTGATTTATTCAAAATTGATTAGCCGGATTTTTCTTCACTTATTGTGTTTGCAAGTGTACTTTTTATTAAGCAAAGTCCTTTTTTTTATTGATTTAATGCGAATTACTAACAAAAGAAATGCTCTTGCTATCCGGACACCATGAGTTTACATTAATCGTTCCCTGTCCGCCATATAAATAAGCAATCACTTTTGGTGCGCCGCCATTCACCGGCATTAAGCGAAGCATAACTCTTTCATAAGACGGATGAGAAGCTGGATCAATATTTATTGGGAAAGAAATAAAAGCTATCCATTTGCCATCTGGAGAAATATGCGGAAACCAGTTATGATATTCATCAAACGTTAGTTGTTCTTTATCTGAACCATCGGGCTTCATTCTCCATATTTGCATGGTGCCTGTAGGATTGGCATTGTAATAAATGTATTTGCCGTCAGGAGAATATTCAGGTCCATCAACATGACCTTTTGTATTGTGCGTTAAGGCAATTTCTTTTCCGCCATCAATAGATTGTTTATAGATGTTATAAATTTTTGAACTGTCGCGCTGCGCAACAAAAGCCACTTCTTTATTATTTGGATTCCAGCCATGCAAATAAGATGGTGTTTGTTCTGTTAGCAGCTTTGGTTCGCCGCCGTCAATCGGCATAATATATACTGATGAGCCGCCGCCATACAAACCTGCCCTGCCATTGCTGATGGCAATCATTTTTTTATCGAAAGAAATCTGGTGATCGTTATTTATTTTATTGGCTGTACCTGTATTTAATTTTTCCGGTTGTCCGCCATTTACAGAAATAGTGTATAACGAACCATCCATATTAAATAAAAGATGCTGACCATCGGGCATATAATTAGGCGCTTCAAAACGTCCCGGCGCTTCATAAATCACTTTTCTTTTTCCATCAAACACATTCATTATTTCCATTCTTGAACCCAAAACATTTTTCAATGCTGGAATTATTGCATGCGGGTTGGACGTAAATGGATGATCAATTGGTTTATCAATTCGCACATTCCAAATTTTTGCTACAGCTACCTGATCTGAATCGTGTGAGCATATATAAATACCAACCAGCATAGAATCTTTTATCGCAGGCATTTCAGCAGTGCCAACAATTTGTAATGGTTCTCCGGGATGTGCAATAGACATCGTTATCATTTTGCCTTTGCGTTCGAGTTGTATAGTTTGTCCGCCTTGTTTCGGATAAAAAATTTCTTCTTCCGGATCACGCATAAACATACCGGTATATGGTCTCCATTGCAATACGGTTAAACCATCAATATGTTTACAGGCATTCATGCTGGCTGCGCCTTCTTCGGTCGATTCACGAACCATCCAGCCAATTTTTCTATGCCCGGTTGCATTAGCTGTATCGCCTGTAAAAGCAAAATCTGCCGTAACAATAAAATCTCCGGCAATCTTTTTATAAACAAATTGAAACTCATCACGGTTAAACCAAATATTTGAACCGGCACCTTTAATTTCATATTCCTGTGCTGTCTTGTTATACGATGCTGAACCAGCAAGTTTTGGGTGACCAATATCCATGTGGTTATCAAAAACACCTACAGGATTTTGGGCGAACGAAATAATAGATAAAAAAGAAAAAAGAAAAAACAGGCAAACTTTCATATAGATTAATTTAAGTTGAAACAATCAATTCTTGCTCAACAAATCTATATTGAAGTCTGCTGATACAAGCTTTTGTGCTACATCATTATTATTTTGCAGAATTTGAATTTTGTTGAAGTGAAATAAATTGTTCGTTCAAATTCAATCCTTCTACTTTTAATTTAGTAACAACTTTATCTATTTTATCAGAAGAGCAGCTTACAGTAATTGTTTTATTTTCTCCTGCGTTGATAGAAAAGTAATTATCAGACCAGAAAGATGGCAATATTTCTTCATCGCCATTCATTAATTGCGGATTGATAAAGAAAGCAATTTGGTTTGAAGGATTAGATAATTCTATTATTATTTGATATTGATTAGATACAACTTGAGATTTTAAAACTTTTATATTTAGAGTTGCCGGCTGCATTTGCTTTAAAGAAGTAAAATCATGATTGGGCGACATCCAATAAACGTTTTCTGAAACGGGGTTCTTGTTTTTATCTTTTAATTGCAGGCTGATGAAAGAAACGCCATTTATATTTTTTAATACATCATGCAATGGCAGAATTTCTTTTTCGCTTGTTGTATCAGCGTTTATGGTTCCATCTTTTTTATATAAAGATTTGCTACTTATATTAAATACTTCAACAACATAATTTAAAAATGATTGCGCATGGTACGTGCGATTAATAACAGCCACGGCGGAATCATCCAAATTCAATTGTATATGAACAGGTTCAACGGCTCGCTTCATAAAATAATAACCAGCATTTGGTTCAAGATACCAATCATAAATCTGCCATATAACACTTGGAAAAGCAGCGTTTAATTTCCATAACATTACGCCACCTGTTTCATTGAGTTTATGACCAGCCGCTTCAAAAATGCTGCGGTAACCATTCGCATTTATCAATTGCATTTTATCAGAAAAATCTTTTATGCTTAATGGATCACCATAATATTTTTTCATCGCGTTGTAATACGTTTCATAATGCCCATTGCCGGAGCATGCATCATGATAACCCCATATATTATTTAAAGGATAACGCAGGCTGCTATCCGGAACAAGATTCGGAATAATTTTTTTCAACGTATTATATGGCGGCTGCGATGGAATACCTGTTTCATCTTTAAATACCCAGCCTTTTCCACCATCTACTAATTTATAATATTCCGCATCATCCTGCCATGAATATGGACCGCCGCTATAAACACCTGCAGGTTTATTATCAGGCCACGAACCTTTCCAGCCAGCAGCTTGTTTTGCAAAACCGGATGATGATGGAATGAAAGGGCGCGTTCCATCAAGCGTTGAAACATTATCACGCATCGCATCATACAATTCTTTACGTGCATGTCCTTCATTGCCGCCCGTCCAAACCAACAAGCTTGCATGATTACGTATTCGATAAATTGTACTGATGATATTTCGGATGAATACATCTCCCTGCAAAGGCCAATTTGCCGAGCCTTTAAACTCACCCTGCGTATCGCCGGTAACCCAGAAGTCTTGCCACACAAGCATTCCGTAACGATCTGCAGCTTCATAAAATTCATCTGTTTCGCCAAGACCGCCGCCCCAGATGCGCACAAGATTAACGTTCGCATTACGGCATAAATGCAGCTCTTCATCATAACGCAAGGAATCGCGGTTCAGCATCATATCAGGAACCCATGCGCCCCCATTTAAATGCACACGTTTTCCATTCACATAAAAATCTCTGCGCGTCCATCCATTCACATCAACGGCATTTGAACTTACTGTGCGAATTCCAAAAATAAAAGATGTATCATCTGAAATTTGATTGTTGTTTGTGTATTGAATATGCAGGCGATACAAATTTGCATCACCATAATTATTCGGCCACCACAAATGCGGATTTTTGATGAGTAATTCTTTTACATCATTTGAAGTGAATTGAATGCTTTTATTTTCGTTTGAATTAAGAGAAATTGTTTTTGTAAAACTGGTTGAACTACCAGTAAAATTTTCAGGATTAATAGAAATTTTTAACTGACCATTTTCCTTCTGATCACTATGATTAATTAAAGAAAACTGCAATGATAATTTTGCAACACTTGTATCAGGTAACGAAGGCAATTCTGTTTTGATAAATGGCTGACTAATTACAATCTGCCCGCTTGTTCGTAAATAAACCGGCAGCCAAATTCCCATGTTGCGATCATGCACTTCAGGTATCCAATCCCAGCCAACAGAACTAAGCATTGTTACATTTTTTCCAATGTCACCTGTTGGTCCGCCATTCGCATAAAAATCTCCCAATGCATCTAATTGCGGATGCGATGGCAAGCCCGGGTAATCCAACGGATAAATTTTTACAGCAAGAATATTTTCATCGCCAGGTTTTATTGCATCACTAACATTTAAACTATATTCTGCAAACATGCCCACCATTTGAGATGAATCAGCAATCAGTTTTCCATTCACCCAAACTTCTGCTCGATAATTAATGCCTTTAAAAATGAGTTGAAAATATTTGCCTTTATCTTTTGAAGAAACATTAAAACTGGTTCGATACCAATATGGTTTTTTCCATGGATTAGGTTCATTCGGCAAGAAACTATATTGCTCTAAATTATATTGATGATTGAATGAATCAGATGCATCAGGAATCAGCATATTATTCATTCCAATGTATGGATCAGCATACACTTTATTTTGCACAAGACCGGTTAATACAGTGCACGGAACAGAAACCGGGAACCAATAATTTTTTGATTGATAGTTTGATGTAGAAATTGTTTTTCCATCATCGGTTATAACAGCAGATGATTGCAGATTAAACTTTGCAAGCTTTATTTGTTTAACATTTTCTGCTTGCGCAAAAAGCAAATTGCTTAAAGAAAATAATAATGCAAATAGAAATAACCTGCAAAAAATTTGTTTCATAAAATGTATTTTTAAATTAATTCGTAAAAATAATTTACTGTTGATGCTTACTTTTTTCAAGTATGCGAATTCCATTTGTGTGTGCAATAATTGCTTTACCTGCGAGATTATAAAATAAAGATGTATCTAAAACGCCGGCAATATTTTTCAGCAAAGAATTTAAGATTGATAATTCAGGGAAAGCATTGAACCAAATATCTATAAGTTGATTTGAATATTTTGTAATTACAGGCACATTGTTTTTATAACGTACCTCAATTTTTGCATCAGGAAATAATTCTTTTATTTTATGTTGAACGAACTTTACAGCAACGGGAATTACTTCAACCACAAGCGGGAATTTTGTTTCAAGCGCTTCAACATATTTTGATTCATCGCCCACTAAAATAAATTGCTTTGCCATTGATGCCAGCAATTTTTCTGTTGTATGAATTCCGGAGCCGCTTTTTAATGCATTTAAATTTTTATCGAATTGGTCGCAGCCATCAAAGTATATATCGAGCGAATGAATATAAGAGAAATCATTCACTAAAAAACCTGACTGCTCTAAAAATTTTTTTGTTGAATCAGACGAAGTGTATAATAAAAGATGACCTGATTTTTCTTCTTTTAAAAAGTCAACCATATATGCAATAGTTGATCCATCGCCTAAACCTATAATTGTATTGTTTTTTATAAGTGAAATTGCTTCTTTAGCAGCTGATTTTTTTAGATCGGTCATTATTAACTATAAAAAATTAATAGAGACAAATTACTTTTTAATATCTGCTTTTTGAAGCCAGTTAAAATCGTACGTCATGCTTTCAAAAGCATTGTTTGTATATTCTTCCTGTTCTATAAAATAATATTTCATACCTGATTCTTTTGCATGATTAAACATGCCTGCAATATCAACATTGCCTTTGCCAAATTCAGTGCTGTGTTTTTGAACGGGATCCATATCTTTTAAATGCCAGAGCGGAAAACGTTCGGGATATTTTTTGAAATATGCAAGTGGATCTTTACCTGCGTTAATCACCCAACCCAAATCCATTTCCATAATTACATATTTCGGATCAACATTATTCAGCAATACATCATATAAAATTTGTCCATCCACTTCATCAAACTCTGAGTTGTGATTATGATAACCGAAAATCAATCCCGATTTTTTACATTGCTCACCGGCTTTGGAAAGTAGCTCCGCACTTTTTTTGTAATTGTCAACTGTTTGTCCGGGTGAAGGCAACACTGCAGAAATTAAATATTGCTGGCCGGTTTCTGCAGCTTCATCAATTGATTTTTGAAAATCATCATCTACATGAATATGACCACTGCGTAACGTCATGCCATTATCACTTAAAATACTTTTAATTTCTTTTGGTTGAAGACCATAATAATTTCCTTTATCACTTTTTGCAGATTCAATTTCTTTATAACCAATTTTTCCTAATTGAATTAAAGTGCCTTTTGCATCAGCCAGCATTTCGTTACGTACAGAATATAATTGTATGCCTACATTTTTCTTTCCGGCTAATGGATTTGCTTTCAAAAAATTTGTTGCGAGCATGCTGCCTGCAGTTACAAATGCAGTTTCTTTTAAAAAATTTCTTCTTGTTTTCATATAACAAATAATAAGTTAGAAATATTAATGTATTATTTACTTACCGCTCATGTTTGTATTGCTGATGAATGCAATTTTCTTACTGTCGGGTGACCATGATGGCGTATTTATGCTGCCTTGCCCGCCATAAAAATAAGCCAGCACTTTTATTGTTCCGCCTTCAAACGGCATCATTCTTATATAAACATTTTTATACGGCGGATGAATGCCGGGCTGCACTTCATCTTTTAAAAATGAAATAAAAACAATCCATTTTTGATCAGGTGAAATATGTGCAAACCAATTATTATAATCATCGTTTGTAACTTGTTCCTGGTTGCTTCCATCAGGTTTCATGCGCCATATTTGCATAGTTCCGGAGCGCACAGAATTGAAATAAATATATTTACCATCGGGCGTATATTCAGGTCCATCATCCAAGCCTTTTGTATCAGTTAATTTTATTTCATCACCGCCGGTTGAAGGAATTTTATACACATCAAATTCGCCATTACGATCACCACAAAAAACCATATCTTTTGCATCTGGCGACCAACCATGAAAATAAGAGGGACCTTTTGGTGTGATTAATTTTGGTGTGCCGCCGGTTATTGGAACACTATAAATTACGGAGCCGCCTTTATCTTTTTCATAATTGCTTAAACCAAGCATTTTTCCATCAAAAGAAATAACATGATCATTATTATTATGAATTACATCGCCCGTTTTTATTTGCGTTGGTTTGTTTGTTGCAAGGTTATAATTATAGATCAAACCTTTATTATCATTAAATACTAAACTTTTGCCATCGGGCGTCCAGTTTGGTGCTTGTATAGAATATGGTACTTTATAAATTACATCGCGTTTGCCAGAAGCAACTTCCAATATTTCAAGATTGCTTCCCAAAGTCATTTGTGTGGTTTGATCTGCAACGCCTTTGTAAGGAATCGCTATACTTACGTTACTGAAAACGCCTGTTTCAACAACATCTGAATTATGCGAACCAACAAATAATCCAACATATACATCATCCCCCAAATCAATATCTGCAATTGTATCTGTTGTAAATGTTTCGCCATAAGTTGCAGCACGCATTATATATATATTACCATGCCTTTCTAACTGCAAAATATTTGCTTTGGTAATCTTCATTTTAAGCTCTTCGGTTTGTGCGCCGACAGTTCTGCGAAACTGTAATGATGTTAATCCATCGCCATGTTCAACTGCATTTACATGTGGTGAATTTCCATCAAGACTTTTGCGAATCATGATGCCAACCTTACGATGATAATTAACCCAGGTTCCTAAAAATTCAGCTCTTGTTTGCACGATAAAATCACCCGTCATTTTTTTCCAGACAAACTGAAATTCGTCATGATCTGCCCAAACATTATATCCGGCACCTGAAATAATGTATTGCCGGGTTTGCGGAATATAAGTTGCTGATCCAGGTTTTACATTTGTGCCTACATCATTATTGCCATCAAAAATGCCAACTTTATTTTGCGCATTTGTTATCACAGTTAAAATTACCAGTGAGAGAAGAGTGACTATTTTTTTCATATGTTGAATCTTTTTTATAAAGAGCAAATCTAACTTTACATATTTACTTTCTATACTTTATCAACTACAACATCATTCTAAATAATTTTATACTTACAATAGTGCGCTAAGAAATAATAAAGACAATTAATTTATAACAAGATAAAGAGGCTGCTAAATAAGCAGCCTCTTTACTGTATTTATTTTATACTAAATTGTTTAAATACAATTATAAAAAAATTATTGGAGATATTAACCAGCATAAAATAAAAAACTCCCAATTAAAATAAAAGGGAGTTTATTGTATTTAAAAAAGGTTTATGTTTTTTTATTTTTCTTTAGAATAGGTTTATACTAATGTTGAGCCCACCATAAAGGCGTTAGGATGTCATCAGAACCACCTAATGCATCTGTTGCTTGTTTATATCCTGTGCTATTACTGTTTTGTAATCCTGAAGGATATTTCATTCTTTGTGGAAAAAACTTAATATTACTTGTCGTATAATTTGCTGAGGTTAATGCCGGCAAAGTTTGTATAGGACTTTCAATAATAACATTTTCAAAGAAAGGCAATCCAAGTCTTCTATGATCGCTCCACGTTTCTAACGGTAACCATGGTGATTGAGCAATAAATTTCTGAGTGATGATTTTAGTAAGTTGATCATTTTTTACAGAGCCGCTTTTGTATAAATTATTTACAGGATAGTTTATTGAAGCTGTACCAGCAGTTCCTGTAAAACCATCTACATAGTTCATTGTATGGTTGCTGCCAGGTTCTGTAGTATTTTCCCAGTTAACGGAAGTACCAGACCGATTATAATCTATAGAAGTTAAATAAGTGGTGAGGTATTGCGATATGCCCCAATATTCAAAACTTTTGCTAATTCCTGTTTCATAAGCATCTTTTGCATTTAATGGCACAGCCCAGCCTCTTACTGCTCCCTCAGCTAAAAGGAAATAAGTTTCCCAGGGACCAAAAAATACACGCTTTGCAGATTGAGTTCTATATTCATTTTTAAGGCTTGGAACTTTACCGTTGGTACTGCCAATATCAACCAAATCATTAAACGCATTATGATAACCTCCTAACGCTCCCCAATTGCCATCTGGTATTGGGTTCCAGCTAAATTTAGCATCAACTTGTTTGATTACATTATTATTATTTGTAAGATCTTTTATGTTCCCTATAGTATTATCATCAATGACGCCGCAGGTTCCGCTCGGATAAGTTGCGCTGGCCGTATTACCCGGAATATAAAACATTTGATAGGCACGTGGATCAATAGTATATGGTAATCCATCAAGCCAATAACCGGCAGAAGGATCGTTGGTTTTTGTAGATAAATGACCGGGAAAGGTTTCACCTATATAATTGGCAGATTTGATATTTGCAGTTGCCGTCGTCAAGGCTGCTCCGTCTGAAATTACACCGGCTAACTGATCTTGAGATTTAACGCTGCCAAGATTTACCATAAGATTATTTAATGTAACACCTACAGGTAGTAAATAGTAACAACGACTGTACATACCAGATAAATCATTGTAGCCAGGTTTTTCCTGAACCTGAAAAATTTCAGAATTATCTGTAAGCAAATCACCTTTCGCTGCATCTTCAAACTCAGATTGAGCTTTGGCGGCATCAACTTCAGATAAACGCATAGCTAATCGCAAACGCATTGAGTTTGCATATTTACGCCAATCAGTATAATTAAACCCAAAAGCCGGATCTTCTGATGAAATATTAGGGCTTGTAACACTTACATCTATTTTAGAGCCTGCATCTTTTAGTTCATCAAGCACATAATAGTAAACGGATTTCACATCTACAAAATCAGGATTTTTTCCCTGAAAGCCTTGTATTGGCATTGGCCCAAAACAATCGCTCATTTCACTTAACAAATATGCTCTCCAAATGCGGGCTGTCTGAAGCAAATTATTTGTATAAGGCTTTGCAGTATTGGCAGCGATTTGCTGACTTGCCACATCAATTGCACTATTAATATAATTTAATGCGCCAGACTGATTATCATAATACTCGCCAATCCATTCATCGTTATAGCTACCCCATGAAAAGGTTGCCCCATCTGCATCGGATATTTGGTGACCAGCTGCCTGCCAGTAGAGAATAAAAGCTCTTTCTGAAACACTAGGATTCATTTGAGCGTGCACAATTGAATTATCAATAAAATACTCAACCTGAACCTGGCCTGAATTTGCAGCGGTTGGATCAACATTTATTTCCTCAAATTTATTACATGCAGTTAAAAACCATACTGATGCAACAATCAAACATATGTTTTTGAAAATCTTTTTCATATTTTTTCTTGATTGAATTATTAATTATTAAAATCCTAAAGTTAAGTTCACGTAAAAAGTTCTTGATGTTGGTGCGCTTCCGTTTTCAAAGCCTGTAGCGTTGGAGTTTGTGGCAAACACAGATTCAGGATCTAAACCATGTATATGGCTTGATATTAACCAAACATTATTGCATGATACAGATATTAATGCTCTTTGAACAACACTTCTGGCTAATACTTTTTGCGGCAGGTTATAACTTAACTGAATATTTCTTATGCGAATATTAGAAGCATCGTAAAGATTAGCATCTGTAATACCTATGTTTCCAGGACCTGAAACAGCTAACCAATATTGCTGAGGTGATACTTTTTTAGTATTTTGTTCATATTGATTATTGCCAGTATTAAGTATTACTCCATTTACAACCATTGAATCTCTTGATCCATTAGCTACAGTTATTGCAGCGGTTCCGGCTCTTTCCATATCGTCTAATGTTCCTGAGAATATTTTGCCGCCAAAACGGCAATCGAGCAATATTGAAAGGCTAAAGCTTTTATAAGAAAATGAATTTGATAAACCAAGCAGCGCATTAGCCTGTTGATTTCCTAATTTTACAATTGCTTCTGATGCCTGCGGCAATCCATTATCATCTAATAATATTTTGCCATAATTAGGATCTTTCGGATCGCTTACACGCTCAATCTGGTTTCCATATATTTCACCATATTTTGCACCCGCTACTGCCAATACCTGAATGTTATCATAACCACCTAACTGGTATTTAGTAACATCATTATAAATAGATTTTACTGTGTTATTGTTTGAAGAATAATTTACGCCAATATCCCAGTTAAAAGTTTTTGATTTTATAGGCTGCACATCAGCAGTTACTTCTATTCCTTTATTTTGAATGTTACCGGTATTGATTTTTCTTGCGTTATAACCACTTAATGGATCCATTGGTAAATTAATTAACTGTCTTGTAGCATTTGATTTATAAAGCGCAACATCAAAACCAACGCGGTTATTTAAAAAGCGCATTTCAGCACCCACTTCATAAGATTGAATCAGCTCATTTCTTACACTATCATTATATAAAACTGAATTTCTGCCTGCTGTAGTGTTTCCATTAGGATCTGTGCCGATAGAATAAGTATTATATAATTGATAAGGATCAAGATCGTTACCAACAGAAGCATAAGAAGCTCTTATTTTTCCATAACTTAACCATGATGGTAAATTGCCACCCATTTTATTTATCATATCTGTAATTACATAAGATAAACTAACCGATGGATAAAAATATGACCTGTTAGCCGAACTTAAAGTAGATGACCAGTCATTTCTAAATGTACCTGAAAGAAACAGGTAATCATCATAATTTAATTCCACTGATCCATAAACTGAATTAATACGCTTTTGTGTAAAAGACTGATTAACTGAAGGATTGCCTGCAGAATTTCCTAAAGAGAAAAGGTCTGGTACTTTTAATGTGCCGGCGCCACCATTAATAGCACTATTTTTTTGCGCCATTAAATTACCACCTACAGTAATATTACCACCGAGTTTACCAAACACATTATTTTTTGTAGCAGTTATTAAAGTGCTGTAATTGTTTTCCTGGTAAGTTTGTTTTCCTATACCATAATTGCCGGTTGTGCTGTTTGGGCTACCTGCATATAGTTTATTTTCAGTATTACTGGTGTACATATCAGAACCACCATTAATTTGGGCGGTTAGCCAATCAGTAAATTGATATTTTATTGTGCCGTATAATAAAAAACGATTTCTTGTATCTGAATTGAGATTGTATTTAGCCGACCAATAAGGATTAATAGCGCTTCCGTTTGTATACCAAATCATTTTTCCTTCATCATCAGTAGCTCTTTTAAACTGAGTTATATCAAGAGATACCGGGAAAGTATTTACAGAAAATGTATTTACATTTTCACCTTCAAGCGATCTGTTATTAGCTGTAGCGCTTGTATATTGAACCTTTGTGTCGAGCGTCCATTTGTTATTAGTACCAAATTTGGTAACAGCCCTGGCTAATAAATTATTACGTGTTAATTTTTGACCGGGAATCATACTTTTATCGTCAAGCCTGTTATATGAAGTATAAACTGAAGTGGAATTAAATTGCTGTTGAAAAGAAATGTTTTGGTTAGAAACAACCCCCGTGTTATAAAAAGCTCCTACATTATTATACGATTGAAGCTTAACCTGGCTGCTATCCCAATTTGTAACAGTTTGACCGGTAATTTTCGGTCCCCAGCTTAATGTTGATGCCGGATCATAAATACCATTATCACCCTGACCGAAAGTGCTTTGCGTTTCAGGTTTTGTAAATACGCTTTCAAGCCCAATAGAAGATGAAACTGTAATACCTATGCCAGATTGTTTTTTACCTGTTTTAGTGGTAATTAAAATTACACCATTACCAGCACGGGAGCCATATAAAGCGGCAGCTGCTGGTCCTTTTAATACTGAGATAGAAGCAATGTCATCAGCATTAATATCACTTAACCCATTTCCATAATCAAGCGATGGATTATAAAAATCATTTGTTGATCCTATTCCTACTCTTCCTGTAGCATTTTCCATAGGAATACCATCTACAACAATCAATGGTTGATTATTGCCTGTTAAAGAATTATTACCTCTTAAAGTAATTTTTGAGGAACCATTCAAACCATTGCCCGAACGTGTTACCTGTAAGCCTGCTACTTTCCCGGAAAGGTCGTTAACAAGGTTAACTTCTCTTGCTTCTACTAATGTTTGACCTTTTACTTCCTGCACGGCGTAGCCTAACGATTTCTTTTGTTTTTGAATACCTAAAGCTGTAACCACTACTTCGGTTAGCGCTTTATCACTATTTTGAAGTGCTACAACAATATTAGCATTACTATTAACAGCAGTTTCTTTGGTTGAATATCCAATAGACGAAAATTCCAGTACATCATTAGAATTTGCAAAAACACTAAAGTTACCTTGTGCATCTGTAACTGTACCGGTCTTAGTGTTTTTTACCCTTACTGAAACATCGGGTATACCCTTGCCAGTACTATCCTGTACTGTTCCTGTAATCGTTTTTCTTTCTTGTGCATTTACAAGCATTGTGAATGCTGTAAATACAAAAAATAATAATAAGCGGAGAGATATTTTCATAACAACGGTTTGATTTATTAAAGATTTGATTATTAGTATTTATTCATAAAGACTTAATGCAGCCTTTGGTGCTTTATAGTCAATGTTTTCAAAATTTTCCATTACCAAGGCAGCCGCGCCAATTAGTTCAGCCTGATGATCCAAAGGTGAAATTTCAATTTCAGTATGTGCTGCAAGCCTTGGTATGCTATATTCATTAATAGCCTGCTGCATAGTGGCTCTCCATAACTTTCCCGCTGTAGAGCCTCTTCCACTTAAAATTATCACTTCGGGATTTAAAAGATGAATTAATATGGAGACACCTCTTCCTATTTCGTATGCTGCTTTCGAAATCAATTCTATTGCAAACTGATCTCCTTTTTGTGCAGCCTTTACTATAAGCTCAAAAGCAGTTTCGATATCTGTATTAAAAATCTGATCTTTTAAAACTGATGTTCTTCCGTCAGTTAATCCTTGCTTTGCTTTTTCAACTATTATTAAAAGTGAAGTTTCGGTTTCAAGACAACCCATTTTCCCACATGAACAAAGCTTATTATTTGTGAATAGTGAAATATGGCTGAATTCACCCGCAAAACCATTCTGACCCCTGAATAATTTTGAATTTAATATCATTCCTAAACCAACGCCCCAGCCTATATTTATGACCATTGCATTATTCTTGTTTTTTCCTGCGCCAAATTTTAATTCTGCAAGTGCAACAAGACTTGAATCATTATCAATAAATACAGGTAGTTCGGTAGCTTCAGAAATATAATTGCAAATACTTTTGTCGCCTGATTCTAAAAAAGAATAATTTAACCCTTTGCCTGCATCTATAAAGCCAGGCATCCCAATACCAATTCCAATTATTTTTTCATTTGCTATCGTCAACTTTTCAACAAAGCCTTTAATGCAATCAGTTAATAGTTTTAAAGCATTTTCGTTTTTTGCTAAAAGCAATTCAAATTTTTCTATTGAACCAATTATAGTATTATTTTCATCCATTAAAACTATTCTTGTAACAAACTGATCCATTGATACCGCTATTATATATCGGAAATCATTTTTTAGCGAGTACATAACTGCCCTTCTGCCGCCTGTAGAAGGTGCAAAACCTGTTTCAATTACATAACCCTCTTCAATCAATTCGCTGGTAATTTTTAGAATAATAGGAATACTTTTATTAAGATTTGAACTTAAAGATGCGATCGATAGAATTTTATTAAAATAGAGTTGTTTAATAACTTCTTTTTTAATAAATACATTTCCCATCTTCATTTCCCGATAAAGTTTAGAAACTTTTTTAAATTTTTTAATAAGTTTGTTAAACTTGTTAATTTTTAATTAATAAATGTTAATATTTGACAACCTTATGAAAATAATTTCAACAAGCATTACTGCAATTTTTAATACACCTATAAAATTTATAGAAAGAGATGAATCGTATTTTACATCAAGTTTTCATTCTCATCCTGAATTTGAGCTGGTATATATTAAAGAAGGTTATGGTAAAAGAATTATTGGAACCAAAGTGGATGAATTTAAGGAAGGCGAACTGGTATTAATTGGTCCAAATGTTCAGCATATCTGGATAAATGACAGCAGTTTTTATAAAGCGGACTGTTTAAAAAGATCAAAAGCGATTGTTGCTTACTTCAACCCGAATATTTTTTCTGATTTTTTTTACCAGATGGAAGAAGTTGCTCAAATAAATAAACTTTTTACAAAAGCCAAATATGGTATTGAAATTACAGGAAATACAAAAAATCAAACCATTTTAAAATTAGAAAAAATTATTAAAGCGCAAGGCATAAATAAAATTATTCAATTACTTGACATACTGAATAACCTTTCTATCAGCAATGAATTTTATTACATTAATCAACAAATAACAGAAAACCATTTGCGCTCATCAGACCGGCTTACTTCTCTTTTTAATTACGTTAATATAAACTACAAAAAAAATATTTCTCTTAAAGATGCAGCAAAGATTATGCATTTAACACCTGAATCTTTTTGCCGTTTCTTTAAACAAAAAACCAGCAAAAACTTTATTAATTATTTACACGAAACCAGGATTTCATTTGCATCTCAATCATTATTAAATACAGATTTAAGTATTGCTGAAATTGCTTATGAAAATGGTTTTACTACCGTATCAAATTTCAACAGGTTGTTTAAAAAGATTACCGGTCATCGTCCTTCAGAATTCAGGAAAGCCATTACTTTAAATTGAATAATTATTTTAAGACATTTTTGCAAAAAATTTATTCTAATTAATAATCTTAAATTTTTATGTTGCTGTTGTTTAGCAATCAGTAATTATTTTATTTCTGCTAAAAGATAGAATTATGAACAGGAAAGAATTTATAAAATCGGGTGGCATGTCTGCAACAGGAATGTTTTTATACAGAAAAAATTTGTTTGCGGGTTTAAATGATTTCATCAGCAAAAGACCATTGCAATCTGAAAGAAAATTTACAAGTAAAGCTGTTGAAGCTTTAATTCCGGATAAAGAATTAGGATGGCTTTTTGAAAATTGTTATCCTAACACACTTGATACTACCGTTGACTTTGAATTAATAAACGGCGAACCCGATACATATGTTATTACAGGTGATATTGATGCGATGTGGTTGCGCGACAGCAGTGCGCAGGTTTGGCCTTATCTTCCATTAATAACTGAAGACAAAGAATTACAACAATTAATTAAAGGCGTTATTAAGCGGCAAACAAAATGTATTCTGCTCGATCCTTATGCAAACGCATTTTATAAAGAGCCTCAAAAAATAAGTGAGTGGAAAGATGATCTTACAACCATGAAGCCCGGCATTCATGAACGTAAATGGGAGATTGACAGTTTATGTTACCCAATAAGATTTGCACATAAATATTGGGAGCTTTCACACGATACAACTCCTTTTGATAAAGATTGGCAACAAGCCATGTTGAATATTTTAAAAACATTTACAGAGCAACAACGTAAACAAGATGAAGGTCCTTACACTTTTCAGCGGACAACAAGCTGGGCAACAGATGGCGTGCCATTAAGTGGTTATGGTTATCCTGTAAAACCGGTTGGGTTGGTATGTTCTATGTTCAGACCAAGTGATGATGCAACAATTTTTCCTTTTCTTATTCCTTCCAATTTTTTTGCAGCACATTCTATTCAGCAATTATTTACAATGCTTGATGATTTGAATTTAAAATCCGATGTGTTTGAAGTATACAAAAATCTTCATACAGAAATAACAAATGCATTAAATAATTACGCGTACATACAAAATAAACAATACGGAAAGATTATAGCGTATGAAGTAAATGGCTTTGGAAGTTATAATTTAATGGATGATGCAAATGTTCCATCTCTTTTATCATTGCCATATCTTTTAGGAAATGATTTTTCAAAAAATGAAGAATATGTAAACACAAGAAAAATGTTGCTGAGTAATGATAACCCGTTTTTCTTTAACGGTAATGCAGGCGAAGGTATTGGTGGCCCGCATACAGGTATAGATTACATCTGGCCAATCAGTATAATTATGTGTGCATTAACCAGTAACGATGATGCAGAAATAAATTATTGCCTTAAAATATTGGTAGCATCAAACGCAGCAACAGGTTTTATGCACGAATCATTTTACAAAGATGATGCAGCAAAATTTACACGCAAATGGTTTGCATGGGCAAATACACTTTTCGGAGAATTGATTGTAAAACTGTATCACGAAAAACCGCAATTATTAAAGTCATTTATATCATAAAAGAATAAGGAAGGTTGATGCATTTTATCAAACCTAAATAAAAGTTCTGGTGCCGTAGGCTGTATAAGCATCTCTGAATTCTTTTGGTGTGCAGCTTTTCTTTTTCTTAAAAATACGGTTGAAGTTTGAAATATTATTAAATCCGCATTTATAACAAACTTCAGTTATAGAATGTGTAGTATCAATTAGCATGCGCGATGCCTGCCCTAAGCGAATATCATTTACAGTATCAATAAAAGTTCTGCCGGTTCTTAATTTAAAAAAACGGCTGAAAGAAATATCTGTCATTGAAGCAAGATGCGCAGCTTCAGACAGGCTTACACTTTTTTCAAAATTATGATTAATATATTCCATAATTTTTTCAACACGCCGGCTGCCATAAGATAAACTTTCTGTGCTGCTGAAAGATGCATCAGACAAAATTTTTATGTTTCTTGAAGCAGACAAATCATGCAACACAGATATAAGTTCAAGTACAGAATCAAAGCCATGTTTTTTTGTAAGTAATACAAGACGCGGCATAATTCTTAATATAGTTTCTTTTGAGAACAAAACACCGCGCAGCGATTTTTCAAACATGCTTTTTATAAAATGCATTTGGTTGCGGTTCAAAAATTTCTCATCAAAAAGATCTCTGTGAAACTGAATGGTAATTTCTTTTATTTCTTTTGATTTGCATTTATGATTAAACCATCCATGCTGCAAATTGGGTCCAACCAAAACAAGTTCAAGATCATCAATTGTTTCAATATGATCGCCAATTATGCGTTGTGCATTTTTAGCATGTTGAATAAAATTCAATTCAAATTCTTCATGATGGTGTAAGGGAAAGTCAAATTTTTCTTTAATTCTTGAAAAGATAGTAAAGCAGTCATTTTTAGTTAAAGGAATTATTTCACGCAGTAGTTTGGTTGGCATTACAGTTTATTTTTTATTGAAACAAGATATTATAAAAACTTTACTACAAGCAAAAAAGTATTAAAATAAGTAAAGAATATAAAAGCTATAGTTGATAAAAATCACTTAGTTGTTTTAAGCACAAATGAAAATACTAATGATGAAATGAAGCATAAGAATACAAAAAAGAGATAAAAAAGTATTGTATTTAAATATAGATATAAAAATAGATTTGCTTAAATTTTGCTATATGATTAAATTGCTAAAGCCAACACTTACTTTTTTATTGTTGTTTGTTTTATCTCAAACTTTTTCTCAAAACAAAAGTGTAACGGGAACCGTTACAGACAGCGCCAACAATCCGCTGTCAGGCGCAACTGTTTCAGCAGATACGAAACATATTACAGTGACTGATGCAAGCGGCAAGTTTACATTAAATGTTCCTGCAAAAGCTACGTCTGTTCAGGTAAGTTATGTTGGGCTGGAGACAACTACTGTTTCGATTCAAAATAATTCATCAGTAACAGTTGTATTAAAATCAACAAATACTCAGTTAAGCGATATTGTAGTAATAGGCTATGGTACACAAAAAAGAAAAGATTTAACCGGTTCTGTGAGTAGTGTAAGTGCTGCAACCATTGCAAAGGTGCCTGTTATATCTGCGGCACAGGCTTTACAAGGCCGGGCGGCAGGCGTACAGGTTACTAACAATGATGGTGCTCCAGGTGGTAATATATCTGTATTAATAAGAGGTACAGGCAGCCTTGCCAACTATGGTAATGAACCTTTATATGTTGTGGATGGATATCCGATAAGCACAGGATTAAATAACATCAATCCAAATGATATTGCTTCAATAGACGTATTAAAAGATGCTTCAGCAACGGCAATTTATGGTATTCGTGCAGCTAATGGTGTAGTAATTATAACTACCAAAAGAGGAACTAAAGGCAATACGCAGGTTTCTGTAGATGCATATACAGCTTTTCAAAGCAAACCAAAAGAATATGATCTTTTGAATGCTAAAGATTGGGGTACATTAGCTACTGAAGTTGCCGATGCTGACTTAGGACATAATTTTATTATACCTTCTATCTGGCGCAATCCATCGAAGCTGACAGAAGCCGACTGGCAAAATGCATTGTATAATTCAGGACTTACCCAAAATTATACTATAGGAATACGCGGAGGTACGGATAAAATGCAATCTGCAGTTTCACTTGGTTATTACGATCAGAAAGGTATTGTATTAGGTTCTTTCTTTAAAAGGTTGAACCTGGATCTTAACTTGGACTATACCCCCACCAAATGGCTTAAGTCTTCAACAAGTGCTAAATATACGTGGCAAAAATCAAATAATCCTTTCGGAACCGGTTATAACGGGTTGCTTCAATTAGCCATACTTCCACCAACACTTGACAGTGGAAACATGCTAACCAATCAGATTAAAGATGCTAACGGTAATTACGGTTTTTATAATCCAAACGTTACATATGTAGCTAAATATGGTAATCCTGTTTATTCACTTGAAACTAATAAATATAGTAATATAACTAATTATATATTGGTAAATAGTTCTTTAGAAATTACTATTATAAATGGGCTAAGAGTTAAAACGCTTGCTGGTGTAACCATAAGTAATTATACAGGCTCTTATGATCAGCCC
The DNA here is from genome assembly GCA_964236165.1 of uncultured Parafilimonas sp. Lineage (GTDB taxonomy): Bacteria > Bacteroidota > Bacteroidia > Chitinophagales > Chitinophagaceae > Parafilimonas. The sequence goes on from CAXSDU010000023.1 coordinate 23,589, forward strand.
GTCGATGAACGTTTAGATCAGCAATATAATCTTGGTGGACCAACTACAAAACCATCTTATTCATTCCATCAAAATAATACTTTTGAGTGGCTGTGGGAAAATACTCTTTCTTACGATAAGACTTTTGGTCAACATACCATTAATTTTGTTGCTGGTGTTTCTGCTCAGAAAAACACAAACACTTTGGAAGGTGTTACCGGCATTCCACCTAATCCCTTTGTACGGGATATAGCTCAACTTTCAAATCTAACTTACGATGCTAATGGTAACGGGCAGATTACTACAACCCTTGCATCTGAATTTGCAAGATTAACCTACAACTTTGCAGATAAATATCTCATAACCGGCACTTTAAGAAGAGATGGTTCTTCGAAGTTTGATACCGGTCGGAAATATGCCACGTTTCCTTCAGGCGCAGTTGCATGGAGAGTAAAAGAGGAATCTTTCTTAAGAGATGTTAACTGGTTATCAGATTTGAAATTGAGAGGTAGCTATGGAGAAGTTGGTAATCAGGGTTCTATATCGCCGTTTCAATACCAGGCACTTTATTCCACAGGTTATGCAGCAAGTTATAATCCTGGTAATAACTTAAGTAATTATGGATACCCTTTTAATAAAATTTATCAGCGTGGTTATGCCCAAACACAACCTGCTAATCCAAAATTAAAATGGGAAACTGATTATATTACCGATATCGGTATTGATGGAGGTATTTTACATGGTGATCTTACTTTTACTGTTGATTGGTATAAAAGAAGATCAAAAGACTTTTTATTAAACCTGAGTGCACCAGCTCAAACAGGCTATCTTCTTTTGACACGTAACATAGGCAGCATGACTAACAAGGGATGGGAATTTGCTGTTAATTACAATCATCATATACATGATTTTCAATTTGGTGCTGGTTTAACATTAACAATAAATGAAAATACACTTACCAGTTTAGCTTCCGGTACAAATGCTGTATATAACCTTGGTGGGCTCAATATTACAGGCTGGGGCACAGATTTTACACAAACCCTGGTAGGTGGTCCGGCGGGAGAATTCTATGGATATAAGACGCTTGGTATTTTCCAAACGCAAGCGCAGATTGATGCGTTGAACGCTACAGCACAAGCAGCAGCAGACAAGGCTGCGGCTGCGGGAGTTGCAGGCCTGCAGAATTATTATCAAAAGGGCAATAATAAACCGGGTGATCGTTATTTTGCTGATGTTAATGGAGATGGGATAGTAAATGCTGATGATCGTATAAGTCTTGGTAGTCCCCAACCCAAATTTTCCGGCGGTTTAAATTTGGATGGTAGCTATAAATCATGGGATTTTAACCTGTTTTTTTACGGTGTGTACGGAAATAAAATATTCAATTACGTTGAAAGCGCACTCGAAAGCTTTCCTAACCGCGGCTTTACAGGTGTTGAAAACGTTAGCTATAGTTACTTCAAAAACCACTGGACGCCTGAAAATCCTTCAAACAGGTATGCTAAAGCTACTTATAATGATGATGCTATTGGTGACGATGTTCCTTCAAGCACATGGGTTGAGAATGGAAGTTATCTTAAACTAAGAAATGTTACCATTGGATATACCATACCTGCAGATATATCACGCAGGGCTAATATATCAAAAATAAGAGCCTACGTTTCAGCACAAAATTTATTTACTATTACAAAATATTCAGGACTCGATCCTGAAATTGGTCTGCAGAATGGCAGTGCAACGAACAATGGTATAGACAATGGTACTTATCCTTCATCAAGATATTACACCGTTGGCTTAAATGTAACTTTTTAATAAAACAAGTATAAACTTCAAAATATGAAAATGAAAAAGATAAGTATTATCCTGTTTTCAATATTCCTTTTATTTACAGCGATAATAATTCCGGTATCTTGTAAAAAAAGTTTTTTAGACCAACATAACTCACTTCAGTCTACACCGGAACAAACTTTTCAAACATCATCAGACGTAATAGCGCTTGTAAACAGTATCTATGATACATATCAAAATAGCAACTTGCTTAAAAAGTCGATTTGGTATTTTACTAATTTTGAAACACATGACTGGTTTAACTTTGGTGGTGATGTAGCATGGAATAATTATTCAATTCCCGCAACGTTTGGACAATTGCCTGACTTTTGGAATAATGCTTATATCGGTATTGGAAGGGCTAATACAGGATTCAGTACAATACAAAGCGCAAAAGACCGGGGTATACTTACACAAGAGCTGGCTGACCGTTTAACCGGAGAATGTTACTATTTAAGAGGTATGACCTATTATTATCTGGCAGCTTCTTTTGGTGGAGTTCCTTTGGAATTAGACACTGTTTTAAGTAAGCCAACAAATGGCTTAACACCAAAATCTACACAGGATTCAGTATTTATGCAGGTAGTGGCTGATATGAAAATGGCGGAAACATTATTAGATTCTAAAACAACTTTACCGGCTGCAGATTTAGGCAGGGCTACTAAAGGCGCCGCTTATGGTTATGAAGGCGCAGCACAAATGTGGTTAAAAAATTATACTGCTGCTTTAGCCGCTTTTAATAATCCTGAGTTAACAGATAACTATCATTTAATGCCAAACTTTGTTGATGTGCATGAGTTTAATCATCAAAATAATGACGAATCTCTATTTGAGGTTCAGTTTGATCTTCCTGATGGAGGTTCACAAAGCTGGGATGGAAGCTGGAATCCGCCTGGAGGCGAATTAGGATGGATAGATGATTTTAGCTGGCCGCAGGAAATAACAGATGAAGGATATGATTATGGAAATCCTGCACTTTGGTCTTCTTATCAGCATGGTGATTTACGAAAGCTGCTTACAATTATTGGTCCTGGTGATTCTATTCAAAGCCCCGGAATCATTGCTGCCTGGGGTGGTATAAAAGGATATCCTAAAGTGCAGGCTCGTTTTGGATCCGGCGATCCGCATTTTATTGGACCTGATGGCACAGCAATTAATACTTGCGGAACTTTTACTGATCCATGGTATGGACAGGATCAAACTACACGTACGGGCTATTACTGTTCAAAAAAATGGCGGGATCCATCTCTTACCGGAGGAAATGGCCCATCTCATATTTTTGGATCTCAAAATCAAACATTGTTAAGATATGCAGAAATTTTATTAGATAGGGCTGAATGTAAAGTGCGCACTGGTGATGTACCGGGAGCTTTGGCAGATTTAAAATTAGTTAGAGACAGAGCGTTTGGAGGCACCGGCAAAGCACCTGCAGTAATTCAGGACAGCGCTAAATGGGACGGTACACCTGGCACTCCTATTACAGATCCTTTACAAATGGTTTTTAGTGAGTACAGACATGAACTAACTGGTGAATATTCTGTATTTTATGATCTTAGAAGGGCAGGTAGTGATGTTATTATAGATTTTATTAAGAATGCTTACGGTACTCAGGCCAATAGTTACAACCCAATTCCAAATCCTGCACCTGGACCAACACATGATGGTAAGACACATGGTTTATACAATACTGCGCTTACAGCAGATCGTGAGCTTTTACCAATTCCTCAAAGTCAAATCGCACTTAACCCAAATCTTAAGCAAAACCCAGGTTATTAGTATATGAAAGTTATTTTATAATGATTTAATAAAAAAAATATTAAAAGCTTTCTCTTTAGAGAAAGCTTTTAATATTTATATGCAGATAATGATTTAATAGAAAAGCTTATAAAATGATTATACTTTGATCGTCTTTTATGAAAAAGTTAGTTGTAATAATTTGCATCAGCACAATCTTATTAATCGTTGCTTGCTGGCCTTTCAAAAACAAATCTGCAATTGTTGATGCCCGCGGAAATATATATGCAGGTTCCGTAACATGCGCTAAATGTCACAGTAACATTTATAGTTCATACCTGCATACTGCACATTATCTTGCTTCACTTCCTGCAAACAAAAATACTATACATGGCAGCTTTGAAAAAGGTTTTAATGTATTTAGTGTAAATGATTCTCAAAAAATAGTGATGGAAAAATCAGGCAGCGCATTATTTCAAACCTATTATTTAAATGAAAAAGTAAAAGAAAGATATCGTTTTGATATTGTTTTTGGCGGTGTTAAAGGCGAAAGTTATTTATACTGGAGAAGAAATGAATTGTATCAATTGCCACTTTCATATTTTAATCGTCAACAGCAATGGTCAACAAGTCCGGGATACGGATTAATTTTTTTAGAGTATAAAAGATCAAGATCTATTCGTAAACAATGCATGGAATGTCATACCTCATATATTAATGATTTGCCTGCAGAAGCACAACAATTTAATAAGAAAGAGGAATTTGATAAAAGCTCGTTGGTATATAGTATTGATTGTGAACGTTGCCATGGACCTGGTGAACAGCATGTAAAATACCAAACAGATAATCCTCAAATAAAAACCGCAAAATTTATAACCAGTTATAATTCTTTAAACAGGGTTCAGAAAATAGATATGTGTGCAGTTTGCCATTCCGGTATGTCAAATACTGTATTACGCTCAACTTTTGAATTTACGCCTGGTGACACTTTTGCAAAATTTAAAGTGCCTGAATATTATCAAACTGCAGATACAACACATCTTGATGTACATGGTAACCAGGTGCAGCTATTGCAAAGTAGTAAATGTTATATATTTAGTAAAATGGAATGTGCTACCTGCCACGATGTGCATCAAAATACGCGTGGTAAAGATGCTCTTTATACACAGGCATGTCTTACTTGTCACACAACGTCAAATCATAACTATTGTAAAATGGCAAATGAATTAAGTGAAGAATCACTTAAAACAAATTGTATAAATTGTCATATGCCTGCACTTCCAACCAAAAAAATTTCAGTACAAATTTCTGATACGTTGCCTTCAATACAATTTTTTGTGCATACGCATCACATAGCCGTTTATCCGGAGGAAACAAAGAAGATTTTGGCATTTATTAATAAATAGTTTTATGATTTTTTTTAAGTTAATCATTTATGATAAAGTTTCGATTTGTAATATTTTTTTTATGCCTGCTTGGGGTTTTTTCATGTAAAAAGAAAACACTTTTTGAAAAAATTTCATCATCACATTCCGGTATTGATTTCAATAATACAATTACGGAAAACGATTCAATAAATCCGCTTGATGTAGTAAATATTTATAATGGTGGTGGTGTTGGTATTGGTGATTTTAATAATGATGGTAAACAAGATATTTTCTTTACAGGCAATATGGTTTCCTGTAAATTATATCTTAATAAGGGTAATTTTAAGTTTGAAGATATAACTGATAAAGCCGGTGTTTCAGGCGCGGGCAGATGGGCAAGAGGTGTTTCGATTGTTGATATAAATAATGATGGACTTCCTGATATCTATATCTGCAATACTATCTATAAAGATTCGCTTAGAAGACGCAACATTTTATACGTTAACCAAGGCGCAGATAAAAACGGCATTCCGCATTTTAAAGATATGGCTGCACAATATGGATTAGACATTCATATACAATCTACTATGGCAACTTTTTTTGATTATGATAATGATGGTGATCTTGATATGTATCTCACGGTTAACGAAGCATCCACGGGTTATGATCAATCGGCTTTTGGGCAACGCAACGCAACAAATAAAACGGCAAGTATCGGAAGGCTTTACCGCAACGATTGGGATCCGGTTTTAAAACATGCTGTGTTTCATGATGTATCACAACAGGCAGGTTTTACATTAGCAGGTTTTGGGCATGCAGCAACCGTTTGTGATATAAATAATGATGGATGGAAAGATATATATGTGTCTGATGATTTTATATCCAACAATATTTTATACATCAATAATCATGATGGAACTTTCTCTAATAAATCAGCAGATTTTTTTAAGCATACTTCTTTCAATGCAATGGGTCAGGATATAACAGATATTAATAATGATGGTTTGCCTGATGTAATTGAACTAGATATGAGCCCGCAGGATAACCTGCGCAAGAAGATGATGAGTGGCGCCAACAGTTATATCACTTATCAAAATTTTGATCAGTACGGATACCAGTATCAATATGTGCGTAATACTTTACAATTAAACCAGGGACCAAGAGTTGGTGAAAATGATAGTGTAGGTGCGCCTGCTTTTAGTGAAATTAGTTTTATGAGCGGCGTTGCACAAACAGACTGGAGCTGGACGCCTGTTGTTACTGATTTTGATAACGACAGTTATCGTGATATTATTATCACCAATGGTTTTCCAAAAGATGTAAGCGATCATGATTTTGCTAATTACCGCAGGGACGCAACCGGACTTGCATCAAAGCAGCAAATCATAAGTCAGATACCAGAAATTAAACTGCATAATTATGCTTATCATAACAACGGCAACCTTACGTTCAGCGATGTAACAAATAACTGGGGTTTGTCATTACCCACATTTTCAAACGGCGCTACTTATGCAGATTTCGATAATGATGGTGCGATGGATCTTGTTATCAATAACATTAATGATAAAGCATTGTTGTATAGAAATACTTCACGCGATAAAAACACTCTCAGCACAAATTATTTGAACATAAAATTTACAGGTGATAAACAAAATATAAATGGCTTGGGTGCAATAGTATTTATATATTATGATCATAATAAAAAACAGGTGTATGAGAACAATCCTTATCGCGGTTATTTATCAACTATGCAAAGCATTGCACATTTTGGTTTAGGCAAAATTACTGCTGTTGATTCTGTTGTAATTAAGTGGAATAATGATAAACAACAAACAATTAAAAATGTAAATGCGAATCAAACCATTATTGCAAATGTTCAAAATGCAAACGAAGCATATTCTTATACAAACCAGCTAACAGATACAACTGCATTGTTTAAAGAAGTTACACGGTCGTACAACATAAATTATAAAGATAAAACGCCAGATAATATTGATTTTAATATTCAAAAATTATTGCCGCATAAGTTGTCCCAATATTCTCCCGCACTTGCTGCGGCAGATGTTGATAATAATGGTTTGGATGATCTTATTGTTGGCGGAAATTCTTATAATCATGCGCAGATTTTTTTGCAACAGCGTGATGGAAAATTTAAACAAAAAGATTTGCTGCCTTTAATTCCTTCGCAATTTGAAACATATAAAGACGAAGGTATGCTTGTGTTTGATGCGAATGGTGATAACAAGCCGGATATTTATATTGCAAGTGGCGGATACAAGTTTGAATCTGGAAGTGCTAAATATCAGGACAGGTTATATATAAATGATGGCAAAGGAAATTTTAAATTAGATTCTCTTGCGCTTCCAATTAATTATACCAGCAAATTGTGTGTACGTGCTTTCGATTATAATAAAGATGGTAAGCTTGATCTGTTTGTTTCCGGCCGTGTAGATCCGGGGCATTATCCAAAACCTGTCAGCAGTTGTATTTTAAGAAATGATTCAAAAGATGGCGTTGCGCATTTTACAGATGTAACAAACCAGGTTGCGCCTGAACTTAAAAATATCGGTTTGATTTGCGATGCATTGTTCACAGATTTTGATGGCGACGGTCAAACAGATTTAATACTTAGCGGCGAATGGATGCCGGTAACTTTTTTAAAAAATGTAAATGGCAAATTTAAAAATGTAACAGCATCTTCCGGCGTTGCTGATAAAACAGGCTGGTGGAATTCAATTGTAGCCGGAGACTTTCGACATACCGGAAGAACAGATTATATTATTGGCAATGTTGGGCTGAATACTTTATACCAGGCAAGCGATAAATATCCTGTTTATGTAACTGCAAAAGATTTTGATGGCAATGGAAATTATGATGCTGTTCCTTCTTATTTTTTACCCGATAAAGATGGAATGATGAAAGAGTTTCCTGTATTTGGCAGAGATGATATGATTAAAGAAATGATCAGCACTAAAAGAAGATTTTCATCTTACAAATCTTTTGCAACTGCAACGATGGATAGCATTATTACACCGGCTATGCGCAAAGATGCATTGCGGTTAAAAGCTAACATGCTGCAATCTTGTTATTTAAGAAATGATGGTAACGGAAAATTTACTATGATTCCTTTGCCGCTGCAAGCGCAGGTTTCTGTATTAAACGGAATGATTGCCGATGATTTTGATGGTGATGGAAATCTTGATGTTTTAATAAATGGTAACGATTATGGAACGGATGTAAGTGTTGGAAGATATGATGCTTTAAATGGTTTATTATTAAAAGGTGATGGCAAAGGAAATTTTCATCCCTTATCAATTATGCAAAGCGGTATTTATATTCCCGGTGATGGGAAAGCGCTGGTAAAGTTAGAAGGTGCTTCAGGAAAATATCTTGCGGCAGCAAGTCAGAATAAAGATTCAGTAAAACTATTTGAGCTGAACAAAAAAGTGCATATCATTAAAGTAAATCCTGATGACATAAGCGCTGTCATTCATTATAAAGATAGCAGTATTCAAAAACAGGAATTTTATTATGGTACTTCTTTCTTATCGCAATCAGCAAGATTTATAAATGCAAACGAAAATGTAAGCAGCATTGTAATCACAAACAGCAAAGGAGAAAAGCGTTCAGTTGATATAAATAAGTAATTCCTATGAAAAAAAACTATTTACTGTTTGTTATACTCTTAATTGCATGTGGTTTTTTTAATCATTGTTATGCGCAAACAGAAATTGAAGCCTGGGGAAATTTAAAAGGAATTCGTATTGATGGACAATTGATAAACATTGAATCAAGTATTGACGTTGTTAGTACCGATGGAATGAATATTATTGAAACAGCAAAAGAAAAACAACATCCAAAATATAATCGGGAGGGCAATAAACAAATAATTAATACAAATATTGACAGCGTTTATTTTGTTGCAACTTTTGAAGATATAAGTAAAGGTGTTTCAAAAGTTGATATACAATGCACATCAAAAAAAGATACATCAGGAGTTATAGTAAGTTTCGATATAAAGTTGCCTCTTGATATTTATAAGAATGGAAATATCCAATTGATAAATCCTGCAAAAAATTCATCAGCCACCTACTACATTGCTAAACAAAAAAGTTTTCCCATCACAGCTTCGGGAATAAAATTTATATCATCGCAACAACAAGCAGAAATTGATTTTAATACAACAGAAACCGTTCTAATAAAAAAAGTAAAAGATAAAAACGGCGATTACATACATGCATATATTCCACTGCAAACGGGGCTGTTTACAAATGGGCAAACTATTGAAAAAACATTTACTATTAAAGCATCCGGAACAATTGATAAAGAGCCGGCAACTGTTTATATTAATCCTTCAAAAGCAGGTCGGGTGTTTACAGGATTCGGCGGAAACTTTCGTTTGCAAAATCCTAAAGCAGATCCGCAGGTAATCAATTATTGTTTGGATAATATGCGTGTTGCTTATGCACGTGTTGAAATGCCGTGGATGTTATGGCAACCTGTTGAAGATAGCAATCCAATTGATTCTGCAAAAGCAGGAAAATTGCAAACACATGTAAAAGAATCAATGGAAATGGCGCAGCGTTTAAGCAATATGAATACTCCAATAATTCTTACAGCATGGTTTCCGCCAAAATGGGCAGTTGTTGGCGACTTGCATTTTCGTCATCAACCTGGCGAGGCTTGGGGAAATCCAATCGATTCAACCAAGGCACAGGAAATTTATAAATCGATTGCAGATTATATTCTGTATTTAAAAAATACTTATGGTGTTGATATAAAATTATTTTCATTTAATGAGTCAGATCTTGGAATCAACATTCGGCAAACTGGTGAAGAACATGCAACATTAATAAAAGGTCTTGGTGCTTATTTCGCATCTCATGGTTTGCAAACAAAAATGTTGTTGGGTGATAATTCTGATGCAACCACTTTCGATTTTATTTTGCCTGCGACAAAAGATAAAGAAACGCATCAATATATTGGTGCCATTTCATTTCATTCATGGCGAGGATGGGATACGGAACTTTTACAAAAATGGACTGATGCAGCAATGCAAATGCATTTGCCTTTGATTGTTGGCGAAGGTAGCATTGATGCCGCTGCGTGGAATTATCCAAAAATTTTTGAAGAACAAACTTATGCGCTGGAAGAAATTAATTTATATGTGCGATTGCTAAATATTTGTCAGCCTTTAAGCATTTTGCAATGGCAGTTAACAGCAGATTATTCGCCGTTAAAAGGTGGTGGAATTTTTGGGGATAGCAGCGCATTGCAACCAACACAACGTTTTTGGAATTTAAAACAACTTGCTTCTGTTCCTCCAAACGTTGCAGCTATTCCGGTTGCAGTTGATCGCCCAAATATTACATGCGCAGCACAAGTTGGTTCAGATAAAAATATTGTTGTTCATCTTGTGAATAATGGCGCTGAAAGAATGGTTACGTTGAAAGGCTTGCCTGCATCCGCAAAAAAAATATCCACTCATACAACATCAAAAAATAAAAATATGCAGGAAGGAAAGCCAGTTACTGTGTTAAATGGTCAGGCAAAATTTATGTTAGATGCTGTAAGTTATACGACTGTTGTGAGCGAATAACTATCAAATTTAAACAGACTTAAATGTTTTATATTTTTAAATAAATCAATTTGATGCTATGAAAAAAAAACCTCTTAATATATTAGTAATTGTTTACTCATTATTAGTATTGCCCTTTACCATATTTGCGCAACAACCGCATCAGTTGTCTAATGCAAAAGCCACAAAAGAAGCGAAAGCAGTATATGCTTATATCAATGATATGTTTGGTAAAAAAACATTATCAGGGCAAATGTTCTCTGGCTGGGGCTTTGATGAAATCAGTTACATCTATAATATTACGGGCAAATACCCGGCTGTAAAAGGTTTTGATTTTATTCAATCAAGCCAAAATGATTCTGTAGTAAAAGGTGCTGTTCAGTGGTGGAAAAATGGTGGCATCCCAACCATCATGTGGCATTGGGGGGCACCGGGGATTGGCGAAGGTTATCCTAACAGTAAAAAAGAAATTGATATCAGCAAATGTTTTCAAAAAGGAACAATAGAATATGATTCTTTCTGGACAGAATTAAAAACAAAAGCAGACCTTTTGGAAAGATTGCAACAAGCAAACGTGCCTGTTTTATGGCGCCCTTTTCATGAGCTGAATGGCAACTGGTTCTGGTGGGGAAAACAAGGAGCTGATAATTTTAAGCATCTGTGGACAACGATGTACAATTATTTTGTAAAAGATAGAAAATTAAATAATTTAATCTGGGTACTTTGCTTTACCGGCGAGCCGGATAGTGTCTGGTATCCCGGTGATAAATATGTTGACATTGCCGGTGCAGATACTTATGGCAAAGGTGATAGTTCTATGCCACTTATGTATAAAGCTGTGAAAGATATTACAGGCACCCGCATTCCGATTACTTACCATGAATGCGGCACGCCGCCAAATCCTGATTCATGTTTTAAAGATGGTGTAATGTGGTCATGGTGGATGGAGTGGCATACCGATCACATACGCAAAGTTGATACTACTTATTTAAAGCAGGTATATAATCACGATTTAATAATTACCCGTGATGAAGTTCCGGATATTATGAAAGTTTATGGTAAAAAATGAAGAAGCAAATAGTCATTAAAAATATAAATTATCAGCATGAAAATAAAATTGATTTTATTATCCCTTTCCTTGTATTTTATTCAAGGCGCCTCTGCACAAAAAACAAAAAATTTCGATGTAAATTCTTTAGATGGAAACATAAAGTTGCATATAGAAGCGGGCAGCAAATTTTTATGGTCTGTTAAAGATGGAGATCAAACTATCATCGAACCTTCATCTCTTTCATTGCAATTACAAAACGAAACATTAGGCGATAATGCTGTTGTCACATCTTCAAAAACAGAAAAAGTAAACAATGTTATCAATGCAATCAACTATTTCAAAGCAACCATTCCTGATAACTACAATCAGCTTACAATAAACTGCAAAGGTGGTTACGGAATTATTTTCAGAGTGTATAACGATGCAGTTGCTTATCGTTTCTCCACAAAGAAAAAAGACAGTATTATTATAAAAAATGAAGAAGCTAATTTCAAATTTACGAATGATGACAGCGCCTTCATTCCAATACAATGGGATTATCGTGATGGTCAAAATTTCAATTCATCTTTTGAAGCTTTATATCATCACATAACACTATCACAATTTCCAAAAGATTCGCTGGCTTTTCTTCCTTATTAGTTGATGTTGGCAATGGAAAAAAAGCAGAAATACTTGAAGCTGATCTCGAAGATTATCCCGGCATGTATCTTAATTTAAATGAAACACAAAAAGGTTTAAAAGGTGTGTATGCGCCATATCCTGCAAAAGAATATATACATGGCATTAATTACATTGCATCAGAAAGAGAAGATTATATCGCCAAAACAAGCGGTACAAAAAATTTCCCCTGGCGCATTGTTGCCATAAGCAATCAAGACAAAGATTTATTGAATAATGATATTGTACAAAAGCTTGCATCACCACCAAAACTTACAGATTATTCATGGGTAAAACCCGGGCAGGTTGCTTGGGACTGGTGGAATAACTGGAACATTACAAACGTAGATTTTCATGCGGGTATTAATACAGATACTTATAAATATTATATTGATTTTGCTGCAGCCAATAAATTATCTTATATAATTATTGATGAAGGATGGAGTGATGATTTTGATTTACTCAAAGCAAAGCCAAATCTTAATTTACAGCAGATAATTGATTATGGAAAGCAAAAAAATGTTGGCGTTATTCTTTGGGCTACATGGTATGCAGTTTCACATCAAATGGATACAGCATTTGCAGTGTATTCAAAGATGGGCGTTAAAGGTTTCAAGATAGATTTTTTTGATCGTGATGATGAGAAGCTTGTTACATCAACTTATGCTATTGCAAAAAAAGCTGCTGAATATAAGTTGATGGTTGATTATCATGGCATGTATAAGCCAACCGGTTTGCAGCGCACTTATCCTAACGTTATTGGCTTTGAAGGTGTAAAAGGTTTGGAAAATTTTAAATGGGCGAATGAAGATCAGCCGCAATACACAACGAGCATTCCTTTTATACGCATGATGGCTGGTCCTATGGATTATACGCCAGGTGCTATGCGCAATGCAACACAGACAGATTTCAGACCTATCAATAATAACCCGATGGCAAAAGGCACGCGTTGTAACCAGCTTGCTGAATATGTTGTTTTTTATGCGCCGCTGCAAATGCTTTCTGATAATCCAACAATATACATGCGTGAAAAAGAATGCACTGATTTTATAACACAGGTACCAACAACATGGGATGAAACGGTTCCGCTTGATGGAAAGGTTAGCGAATATGTTGCTATAGCAAGGCGTAAAGAAAATAATTGGTTTATTGGCGCAATGAGTAATTGGGAAGCAAGAAATATTACACTTGATTTTTCGTTTTTACCTGCTGGAAAATATACGGCTGAAGTTTTTAAAGATGGTGTAAATGCAGACCGCAATGCAACTGATTATAAAAAAGAAATAATTACAATTTCATCAGGCGATAAAATCAATATTCATCTTGCGCCGGGCGGTGGTTGGGCAGCAAGGTTAGGTAAACAATAAACTAATTTTTACTTTATACTATGAAACAAACAATTTGCTTTTTATTATTATTATTGATGATTTCTGCATCTACGTTTGCGCAATCATTTCAACCCGTAAATAAAAATGCTTCGCCAGAAGCAAAAAAACTTTTAAGCTATTTGCACAGCATCAATGGCAAACAAATTTTAAGCGGTGAACATGGCGATGAACGTTGGCTGGATACTGTAAAAAATATTACCGGAAAATATCCTGCAGTTTGGAGCACTGATTTTATATGGCACGGAACAAAAGATCCTGGTCAGGATGTTGTAAATGATGCAATCGAAAAATATAAAGAAGGATATATTATAACATTGATGTGGCACCAGGGCAGACCCATTGATAATCCGCCGTTCGGATGGAAAGAAAGTGTGCAGGCAAAACTTACAGATGATCAATGGAAAGAACTTACAACGGAAGGAACAGATTTAAATAAAAGATGGCTTGCTCAAATTGATGTTGTCGCCGGTTATTTAAAACAATTAGATAGCGCGCATATTCCGATTCTCTGGCGGCCTTATCACGAGATGAATGGTATCTGGTTTTGGTGGGGTGATAAAAAAGGTAAAGATGGAATTCAGAAACTTTGGAAGATGATGTACGACCGTTATGTAAATCATTTTCATTTGAATAATTTGATTTGGGTTTGGGGTGCAAATGGTCCGCGTGATATTCCGGGTGATGAAGCATTCGCATACAAAGATTATTATCCCGGCAATGATTATGTTGATGTGCTTGGCGCTGATGTATACCACATGGATTATGAACAAAAAGATTACAACGAATTACTTGATCTGGCAAAAGGAAAATTGATTGCTTTGACCGAAGTTGGCGAATTGCCGTCAACAACTATTATGCAGGCACAACCAAAATGGAGCTGGTTTTTGGTATGGAATAGTTTTATTAATGAGCCGCATAACAGTAAAGAACATGTAAATGAAATTTACAATCTGCCGCAGGTATTAACGCATGATGAAGTGAAGATGCCGTAATTAATTCATTGTATTTAATTGTCAATTATGAGATGCCCAATCAAGTTGTGCATGACGAACTAAGTGGTTGTTTTCTGCTTTGCCTTATCAAAAAGTTTAAGCTAATAAACGAACTCAACGTCATTCCCACGAAAGTGGGAATCTTATAATAAAAGATTAAAATAATAAATCTAAAATGAAAAAATATTTAGCGATTGTTTTTTGCTTTTTATGTTTTTATTCAAACGCACAACAAATGCATTTGAATGATAAAGATTACCTCGAATACAAAGGCGTAAATGTTATGCTGGCACAGGATTTTTATCCTGAAGGTCACCAGGGTGGTGTTGGTGTTATTCAAAACGGAATTCGCGTTGCAACAAATGGCGATTTAAGATTAGATGCAACGCCGGGACAATGGTGATCATAGTGTTGATAAAGCAACGCAAACCATCAGCGTGCACATGCATTATCCGAATGAAGATATGGATCGCCACGGCTTCAATCCAATCATCTATCCTGACTTACATTTTAGTTATACGGTAAGCGTTGTGCCGCAGGGAAAATCATTCAAAATTATTGTTGATTTAGACAGTGCTTTACCTGATGCGTGGTACAACAAAGTTGGCTTCAATTTCGAATTATTCCCCGGCGCTTTGTTTGGTAAAAGTTATTATATGGATAATGCGTTTGGCATTTTTCCGCAGCAAGCCAATACACAAAATTAAATTGATGCAAATGGTGAAACACAGGTAACGCCGATGGCAATTGGTAATAAGCTAACCGTTGCACCGGAAGCAGCCAATCAAACGATGACGATTGAAAATCTTAACAACAATCAACTGCAGTTAATTGATGGAAGAGGCAAGTATAATAACGGTTGGTTTGTGGTGCGTTCGTTGGTTGCAAAAGGAAAAACAAAAGGTGCGATTGAATGGCTTGTTACTCCAAATGCAGTTGATGGATGGATAAGTAAACCTGTTGTGCAGGTTTCGCAAATTGGTTATCATCCAACGCAACAAAAGATTGCAGTGATTGAATTGGATGCGCATGATAAAGCAAAATCAATAGTAACATTATTACGTGTGAATGAAAGCGGCGGTTATACAAATG